>JAUZRW010000135.1 GCA_030950085.1 Anaerolineae bacterium | reverse complement strand
ACAGCAAAATTGCATGGTCAAATCGGTTTATTAATCGTTTTGGGCTGGATTATCTGGCTGATTGGCACTGCAATGATGGGGAATTCATAGTTGACACTGTTCCTGTGCCGTTATTGGCTTTGCGAACGCTCAAAAGTGATGCTCTAGTGGGTATTTCGGTTGATGTTGCTGCTAAGGCGAAAAAAGTAGATAGTCAGTGGTGAGTGAATGGCAAGCGTGGCGTGATTCAATTTGTGCCATAGGACAAAAAAAGGGCGCGTTCTTGCGCCCCATTCAAAAGTTATTCACACAGTTCTAAGCGATAGACTTCGCGTTCGCTGCATGTTAAGTCACGAATGAAACGGATATTTCGTGCGAATTCTGCTAGTTGGTCAGCCGTGCGATTAATGCGCCAAATACGAGCCGTATTATCTTGTCCGGCAGAGATAGCAAAGCGGTCATCTGGCGTAAAAACAACTTCTTGAATCCAATTTGTGTGTTGGTTAAAACGCTGCAACTCTTCGCCTGTCGCAAAATCCCACAGACGAACCGTCGTATCTTGCGATGTCGTCAACATAGTTTCGCCATCACTTGTGAAAGCAATGCCAAAAGTATGCCCATTATGCCCGTTAAATTGGCGTAATTCTTCGCCCGTAGCGACATCCCATAGACGCACTGTATCATCCCATGAGGTGCTGACCACATAATCGCCACTCGGATGAAAACGAACATCATTGGCAAGGCGGGTATGACCTGCCATTGTGCGAATTAAATCGCCTGTTTTGATATCCCAGAGATAAATGAGGTTTTCAGCATCACCAAAGTTACCCGTCGCTGTGGCAAACATCGTCCCATCAGGGCTGATATCAACACCGTTGATGCGGACTCCATGTTCAAACTCACGGATAATGTCGCCCGTTTCTGTGTCCCATAAAATCGCAGTGCCACCAGACCCCACCGAGATAAATTGACTGCCATCAGCCGTGAAATCGAGCATATAAACCCGTTCTTCGCTGTCGCCAGCTTCCCGATAAGTGCGGATTATTTCGCCGCTTTCAATATCCCATAAAATGATGCTGCCATCCCAAGATGACGAAAGTACCCAATCGCCATTCGGATGAAATTTGACACTATCGACAGTATTGCTATGTCCATTCATGGTTTGGATAATCTCGCCTGTTTCAATATTCCAGACGCGCACCAGTGTATCGACCTCAGGTACATCTTGACCGTCTTCTGCTTCTGGCAAACGTAAGGGACCTCCACCTGTGACAGCCCATTGTCCATCGCGGCTGATATCCACTGCCCAAACCCAATCATCAGAAGCATCAAAAGCATAGACTTCATCGCGGCTGCGGATATCCCATAGCCAAACACTGCTATCAAGGGCGCGGTCAGTGCCAGCAAATTCATTATCGCCGATGTTGCCGAGACCAATCAGCAAAAATTCGCCATTTTGACTGAAATCCATAGAGAGAATGCGTTCACCAAAGCCCGTAAAGGCTTGGACTTCAATACCGCGTTCAATATTCCAAATACGAACATTTTGGTCCCATGCTGCTGAAACAATTTGCTTGCTATCGGGACTATAAGCTAAGTCGAGGAGGGGAGTCGTATGCCCAAAGAAGCGCCGAATCTCGCTGCCGGTGTCCACATCATAAATACGAGTTGTGCCACCATTGACACCATCCCAAACGCCGAGTGCAACCGTTGTGCCATCCGGCGCATAGGCTACTGCGCGAACAAAACCAGACTGTGGCGTAATCACCTGAATTTGTTCACCAGATTCGGTATCCCAGATACGAACAGTACGGTCAACTTCATCTGATGACGTGTTAAGCAACGTTTCGTCGCCGGAACTCGATACAAAGCGTGAGCCATCAGGACTGAAGGCGACTTTGAAAACAACCCCCGTATGACCTTTATAAGCGCGTACTTCGCTCGTGCTTTCGACATCCCAAAGACGTATCGTGTGGTCAGTGCCGCCTGTGAGGATAAAGTTGCCATCGGGACTATACGCGATAGTCATAATTTCATCGGTGTGACCTTGCAGAGTGGCGATTAATGCACCAGAGGGAAAGTCCCACAGATAAACCAGACCATCTGAACCCACAGCCGCGAAAGAGTCATTTTCGGGGTGCATCGCCACATCATTGAACCACATGTCCTCTGCACCTCGTTTCAAGAGTACAGGGTCGCTGGTATTGTTATCCCAAATGCGAATCGTGCCATCGACAGAAGACGATAAGCTATATTGTCCGTCGGCACTAAAAGATACCCCTGTCACAGAGCCATTATGCCCAGCAAAACGAAAGCGTGGTCCTTGGGCATACGCCGCAACTGAAAGCGTTCGTAAGACCTCAGAAGCAGCCGGTTCGCGCATACTTTGAGATTCTAAGGCGAGGGCAAGGGCGAGTTGTGGGTCATTTGCGGCGAGAGCATTGCGCGCATTTGCAGCAAGCGCCAAACTACGCGATTCTAAGGCATTAGCCTCTGCGATAGCTGCTTGTGTCGCGGCATTATCGGCGGCAACGAGAGCCTGTCCTTGTGCTACAGTAGCAGTTGCGGCATTAGCATCTGCAATCGCAGCACTATCCACTGCCCGACTGCGTGCTTGTGCTGCAAGAACTGCCAAAACAACCCCCACAATAGCAGCAACCAGTGAAATAACGGCTATCAAGCGTAGACGTTGTTTGGCTTGTTGTTCAAGTTGCTCTTCGCGTTCTTGACGAGCGCGTTCGATAGCCTCACGTTCTTCGCGGGCTTGAATACTGGTTGTCAAAAATTGTTGTTCTGCCAAATTGAGTGCTATGTCGCTAGATGCTGCCCATTCTTCAAATTGTTGTAAGCGTGTACCGCGTGCTAAGAAGCTAGAATCCCGTCGCGCTTGTTCCCAATCTTCTGTTGCCGATATGAGCCGACGCTGCATGAGCAAGGAATCACGATTTTCATCAAGCCAATCGCGGAAACGTTGCCAGCGACGAATGAGCGCCTCATGAGCCACTTCAACCGTTGAACTGCGCGTTTGAGGGTCATTATCAAACGTAAGTAGACGATATTTGCCATATTGCTCAATCACGGTCTGCATCGCTGTTTTGTTCTCTGTGTTCAGCGACAGTAACTCGCCTTGAAAGATGCGACGACGGGTATCTTCTGTGCCTTCGCCGACATTAACCAATCGCAAGAACATTTGTCGTGCAGCCGCTTGTTCGTCATCACCAAAACTTTGATACAGTTCTTCGGCACGACGGGCAAGTGCGCCAGTTGTGCCACCAATTTCTTCGTAGGCAGCGAGTGTCAGTTGGCGACCATCGCGGCGCTCAAAAAGTTCTGTGAGGGCATATTGCAAGAGCGGCAAGGCACCGGGTTGTTGATTGACATCGTTGACAATGGCAGCGACTAATCCCGGCTCCAAAGCAACTTTGACACGCTCTGCGGGATTCGTAATGGCATCATCTAATTCTTTATCCGATAATGGCAGTACCAATTCTGTGCGGCGGCGTATTAATTCGCCAAATTGTGCATAGAGCAGGGGTCTATCGTAAAAATCGGCTCGCATCGTGATAATGATTTTGATGCGACTGCGTTCATCTTCAACAGCATTGAGTATCGAATTGAGGAAGTGCTGGCGGGCATCTTCATCTTGAACCAATGTGAAAACTTCTTCAAATTGGTCAATATATAAGACGAATTCTTCGGCATCACTGGGTAAAATGCGCTTGATAACACGGATTAAACCGCGCTCATCTTTTTGGAGATGGTCAATCAAATCAGGAAATTCAGTCGTGGCGATGGCGAGTAAGGCGACTTCTAATTCTTCCATCGGATGGGTGCCGGGAACCATTTCAGCAGTGTACCAAGCCACTTCAGCATTTAGCACTCCATTTTGTATTTTGGGCAACATCCCAGCTTTGACAACACTTGACTTGCCACTACCACTAGGACCCACAACAGCCAGAAAGTCTTGTCTTTCTCCTCCAAAAGATAGCTGTGATAGCAATTCTTCGACTAGCGCATCGCGTCCATAAAAGTCATCAGCATCGGCTTGTTGGAAGGCACGTAAACCTTTATATGGATTCACAGGTTGAACCAGTGCGATTTCTTCTGCCGTGATGCCAGCAACATCTAGCGTTGCAGGTGCCCCCGCAGGGAAGCCGGGTAATGATTCACGCACGGTATTGTTCATATCACGCGCAAAAGCGATGGCTGATTCATAGCGTAAGTCAGGGTCTTTAGAGGTTGCCCGTTGCAAAATAGCATTAATGCCTTCTGCAAGGTCAGGTCTTTGCTCAGTCAAATTGGGTAAGGGTTCGTTCAATTGCTTAAATAATACGGTGGCTGGAGTGGCATCAAAAAAGGGTTTTGTTGCTGTCAGTGTTTCATAAGCCATGATACCTAGCGCATAAACATCACTTTGCGGAGTCGCAAGCTCACCCCGAATTTGCTCTGGCGAGAGATAAGCAGGCGTGCCAAGAATCGCATCTCCTGTGAGGTTTTCATTGAGTCCCAAATCTTTAGCGATGCCAAAATCAGTCAGATACGCATTGCCGATTTCATCAATTAGGATATTGTCGGACTTTAAGTCACGGTGAATCACGCTATGTTGATGAGCGAATGTCAGGGCAGCGCCAATTTGATTGATTAACTGAACGACTTGCCTGATATCCCATGCCCCATGCTCTTCTATTGAATCGCGCAAAGAGCCGCCCCGTAGAAAACGCATCACTAAGTAAGCGCCGCTCGGTTCGCGCCAATAATCATATAGAGGAACGATATGTGGATGCTCTAGCCGTGCAACCAGTTGTGCCTCAGTTTCAAAGCGTCGCACAAATTCAGGATGATTGGCATGTTGTGGCAAGATAATCTTGATAGCGACTTCACGCCCAATAGAAGATTGAATGGCACGATAGACTGCGCCGAAGCCTCCCTCGCCAATTCTCTCTTTTACTTCATATGATTTGATAATCTGTCCACTTAAATTGTCGTCCATAATGAATGTTTTCCTTCAATCAGGAGCATAAGTATCTTAATGAGAGTTCGATTTGTGTTGAAAAACTGTTGTGATACGAGAAATCGCTAGGATTATACCGTATAGTATGAAATTCGTCTGTTAAAGTTTAGATTTTGATGAAATTGTGATTTGTGGGGTACATGAGGTAATGGGGGAACAGTAATTGATAGACTTTGATTTTTCATGAACGAAGGGCATAGTGAAGTTAGCAACAACTATGCCCTTGAATTCTGGTTTGTTAAATGCTAAGTACAGCAGGTGTCATCACAACCACAGTCTCGGCTTGAGGTTTGAGAATCCACAGGCTGAGGTTTTGTAGACGATAATGAGATAGCATTCAGTGAAACAACTTCTTGGACAGCAACAGGAGTCGCAACATTTTCTGATGGTGTGCCACAACAAGCTGATGCGGCTACTGATGATATTTCATCGCTTAACCAATCAGTAACACAAACGCCCGTTTCGGGTAAATTTAACTGCACATCACGCGCCGCTTCCCAATCACCGACCAACGCCGCCACAATTGACCGCACTTGTTCATAGCCTGTCGCCAGCAAGAAAGTTGGCGCACGTCCATAACTTTTCATCCCTACAATGTAGAAATCTTTTTCTGGATGGCGTAATTCTGCTTCTCCATGCGGACGGACAGTACCGCAACTATGAATGTTGGGGTCAATCATCGGCGCGAGTAGAGGTGTCGTTTCCAGCGAAGAATCGAGTGCGAGGCGCAACTCTCGCAGCATAATGAGGTCAGGGCGTGCGCCTGTTGCAGCGACAATTTCATCAACTTGTAATGTCTCAAAGCCCTGTGGTGTCTCGCCTGTGACAGTAACACCTGTTTCATCTGTACTGATTTTGCGAATACGGAAAGGTGCTGCAATCGAAACCCGACCCGCTTCAACGAGTGTTCTGATGCGTATGCCAAGTTGACCGCGTGCCGGGAGAGCATCATCGCTTCCGCCGCCATAGATACGCTGCATATTGGTTGTACGGAGAACCCATGTAACGCAGGTTTTAGGGTAACTGTCTTGTAAATTCACCAAGTCCAACAGTGCATTTATCGCCGAATGCCCACCACCGACAACCATGACTCGTTTGTTGGCATATCGTTGCTGATATTTGCCCTGAACATCAGGAATACCATAATAAATATGTGCCTGATGAGAACTTTCTCCCATCGCAGGCAATCCATCAGAGCCAAGCGGATTGGGACTATGCCATGTACCGGATGCGTCGATAACAGCACGGGCTTCGATAATCTCTTCCGAACCATCGTCGCATTGCACGCGGATAACGAAGGGCGCAGATTCGCGGTTCGTATCTTTCATCTTATCAATATAACGGCGACTGATAGCCGTCACACGAGAATTTAAGTGAATATGTTGACGTACTTCTGGAAGTTGGGCGAATGGCTGCATATATTTTTCAATTAAATCGCGCCCAGTGGGTGACGTGTCTTTAGGCGGCATTTCCCAACCATGTGATTCAAGTAAGGCAACAGTGGCACGGTCAGCCGTGTATTCCCATGGCGAGAACATCCGAACATGCTCCCACTGGCGTATATTTGCGCCAATTTCTGCACCAGCTTCAAATATGATGGGTGTTTCCCCACGTTCTAGCAAATGGGCTGCGGCGGCTAACCCAACGGGACCAGCGCCGATAATTGCAACAGGAAGTGCTTGATTCGTCATAATTGTGTTTACTTTCATATTGGTATTTGTCGATATGTTTTATTGTATTGATATTTGTCGATATGTCAAGTGGTCTCTAAACATTGAGCGAATTCTGAGTTAATCAATATTGAGCATAACGAATTTTTTGAAACGCACGCTTATTATGGCTCTAAAATAGGACTTAACCTACAAAGGTCAAAACGAAAATTAAGAAATCGTAGATTCTGTAACAATATAACTATTCGTGGTCGGACGAAATGATTTTTTCGATGCCGGCTTCAATGAACTTTTGCACGACGGCTGCTCGAATTGTGTTGTCTTCAATCATTATAGGGATTTGTGTGTCACGATTGCAAACAGTGGATTTGCCATCATGCACGACTAAAATATAATCGGATAAGTGGTCTGTCCACAAAATACGAAATTCTTCTAAACGAGTATCATTAACCATAAAAATAATTTCTCCAGAAAGCGTTTAGTATCAGATTATAACGTGTGTACGCGCTGCTGTCAGGGCTTACTCATATCGTGAATCATGCTCACAGTTTGCAATACTAGACAAATAAAAAAGGGATACTCTCAGCAAGAGTATCCCCTAGACTTTGGCACATTAAAGTAGCCTACGGCGATATGTCGAGAGCTACTTTTCGTTATAAAGTGTTATAAAAAGACGAAGTGAGGGCTAAGAGCGTGCCGCACCATAGATAGCATTGGACAAGCCCTGCAAAAGGT
>JAUZRW010000134.1 GCA_030950085.1 Anaerolineae bacterium | reverse complement strand
CTCTGCCCCTATTTATTGAGGTGATACAGATAGTCTTTGTACGAAAAAAGGTCGTTATCGTTGAATAGCGACCTTTTTGTTATGATGATGCTTTGTTCGTGTTATTTGAGAAAGTAAAAGTATGCGCCGTTTTTGGATTGTTGCGATTGTTTTGTTGTGGAGTGCTGTCGCTGTTATCGCGCAAGAATGCCCAACTTTAGAACAAGCCGCCGTTGGTGAGACTCGCGCTTGGTGTGCTGGTATTGCGTCAGGTGAGGTCTGCTATGGTAACAGCATTGTCTCGGCTGAACTTGCGTCTTTTGCCCCCGATAATATGTCATTTTCTGCGCCGAGCGATACACTTGCCCTAACGGATGTGACCTCATTATCGACAGCTATTGGTGACAGTCTCTATGGTGTCGCCCTGATGCAAACGATAGGGTATCCCGTCGATAGCTGGCAGCCTCAAGAGATAACCTTAGTATTGCTAGGTGATGTCATATTAAACAATACCGCACAAGAAGGCGTGACTGTTGCAACAAATACGACAACTATCACAGCAGCAGAGGGCGCAAATGTTCGTACAGGCACAACAACAGAATTTCGTGTACTCACAGCACTGTTTCAAGGGGATATCGTCAAAATTACAGGACGCTTAGATGATGGGTCATGGTTGCGTGTTCAACTTCCTGATGGGCGCACAGGCTGGATTATCGCAACTGCCGTTGATGATAATCTCTCGCAATTGCCTGTTGTCGATGTTGATTCGCCGCAGCCGGAATTGCTTTATGCACCTTATACCTCTTTTTCATTGCAAACTGCTACAGTGGATAATCGCTGCGGTCAAGCATGGGAAAGCGGTATTTTACTGCAATCTCCACAAGATACTCCTGTGCGGCTACTGGTCAATAACCGTTTCTTACTCATATCTGGGACAATATTTTTACAAGCGCCACTCGATACAGCATTTGATATTTTCGTGATTGATGGCTTTGCGGTGCTTGACGATATACAAGTGGAAGAGGGTTATCAGGCTATTATTTCAACGGAGATTGATGATACGGGAAACGTTCTTCCAGCAATTATCTCAAGCTATGATTTTGCTCGTATGGCGCATCTGCCAACCGAAATTTTGCCGCGCTACACGTACATTGGTATTGACCTCAGCACGATAATTACGCCAGCACCGACAATAGACCGTAGCCCAATTATTGATACGCTTGCGACTGACTCTTGTGTTCTGACAACGGGTGCGAGCGGCGCGAATTTACGTAGTGGACCCGGCAGTGAATTTCCGATTCGTGGTGTGCTGGCTTTCCGCGAGACAGCCCATCCAATTGGGCGCATAACAGGCAGCGATGGCGGTATTTGGTGGGAGTTGGCACAAAATATATGGATTAGTGCGAGTGTTGTCGTTACGGGGGGCGATTGCGCGGCTGTTCCACAATCGCAACGTGTTCCGAATCCACCACCACCAGCTACGCCTGAGAATTAGTGACTTGCGGCGATATTGCGACAGATAATAGGCTAAACCATAGTGCTTGTGTGTGTATCAGTGTCATCGGATAGTGGTCTACAAGCCCGATAACGGCAAAAGCGATGACTCCGGCTAAGAGTGCAATTCGTTCTGTATCACGTTGCTTGAGTGCCGCTATGATAGGACTGCTAAAAGTCAGTGTAAATAAGCTGAAACCAATAACGCCGAGTTCTGATAAGATGCCCAAATAAATATTGTGAACATTATCGCCCCGTAGGTCGTAATCTGTATTGTAGAAAATATAGACACTGGCATACCATGGGAAATTCCCTGCACCAATACCATGAAAGGGATATTCGATAATTGCTTGACGTGCAATCTGGTTGTAGACAAGGCGGTCAGATATTGAGCGTAATTCAATCCCTTCTTCACCGACTCCCACCCGTGACAAGAGCAATGGACGAAACATCGCTATAAACACAATCCCAACCAGCACTGATAATCCAATAATGGGTAATATTCGTTTCCAGAAATTAGCTCGGCGCATCATGAATGGCAAGGCGAATAATGCCCCTGCTGCAAACCCCACCCATGCCCCACGCGAAAATGTCAATAACAATATCCAGAAACCGAAGCCGAATACCCCCATGCCTATCCAACGCTTTTTATGGTCTGATAACACCCATATAATGGATGACAGCAAACTCACAGTGATGACTCCAGCGTAAATATTGGGATGTGGCAGCAATCCATATGGGCGTAACCAACGGACAGCACCCGATTGAATGACGCTGATGCCAGATTTGTTTGGGTCAAGCACAATTTCGCCCCATGCCGTTAAACCAATTGAACTTTGTCTCATGACCTGTAAGTTGCCGATAATACCGTGCAAGACAAGCGAAATGATTAAGCCACTGACAATGACTCGTGGTGGAGGCGAGGCACAGGCAACTGTGATGGCAAACAGAGTCACGAGGGCAAATTGCAGAACTGCATTCGGAGCAAGTCCGCTATAATCTTCAAGACCAAATGCCCATGTTTGCGAAATTGTCATCCAGCCTAATAGTACCAACAATGAAGCCGCCCATAGTAGCCGCCACTTACTTTTGATGAAATCGCTTAAGCCGTAAAAACCAAATACCATCCATAAAATAATTGTGACTAACATCGCACGAGAAATAACAAAACCCATTACATAATTAGCTGTAAATGGAGCAGGGGGGTGTGACCAACGTATCCATGCAAAGGACAAAAATAAGGTAATGAGGATGCTGATTTGTACAGGAATCTGTCGATAGCGTTTGAATTGTATCATGTGTCTGAGTATATCATGGATTTTGCTTATTGATATACGTGCGGGGGTATGTTATGATATACCCATTGGGGTATCATAAGAGTTGATGAGGATGTGAGAAAATGGAAGTTAAGAAAGACGTGGCACATCATGACCGCACTGCCCATAATAAGGCGAGTCTGAATCGTATTCGGCGTATTCAAGGGCAATTGAAATCATTAGAGAGAATGATTGAAGCTGATGAAGGCTCGTGTGAAGACCGTGTGATTCGGGCGCGAACTGTCGAGAAAGGGGTTGCCAGCCTCATCAGTAACATGATTGAGTGCTATATCGACAACACAATTAAGTATCAGATGCAAACTGACCCTGAACAAGCAACTGAAGAATTATCTGCCCTAATGAAACTCGTCAACAAATACAAATAAGCCCCTGTGGGGGTTCTACCTCGCTTCATACAAAATAACGAGGTGAGATAGCGTTTATCGGTATATCAAAGATAGCTAGTCAAACAAGGAGATTCGCAAATATGGCGACTCAGATGATTAAACTCCCAATCACGGGGATGACGTGTGCGACGTGTGAGAAAAATGTCAATCGTGCGCTGACCAAAACAGACGGCGTGAGTGAGTCTGTGGTTAATCTGGCAACAGATAATGCCAGTGTGACCTATGACCCATCGGTGACTGACCCTGCAAAGTTAGTCGAACAAATAGAAAAATTTGGCTATGGTGTGGCAACAGCAACAGTCGATTTACCAATCACAGGCATGACATGTGCGGCGTGTGAGAAAAATGTCAGCCGTGCTTTGAAAAAACCTATTGGCGTATTAGATGTGGCGGTCAACATCGCTACTGAAAAAGCGACTGTCACCTATATTCCGGGTGCCGTGCGACGCTCTGATTTGATTGCCGCAGTTGAAAAAGCCGGCTATGGTGTTATTGATACATCTGACACTGATGACATTGATGACATTGATGACGCGGAACGTAAAGCGCGTGAAGCAGAAACACGTCGCCAACGTAATTTGGTCATTTTCGGTACGATATTCACAGTTCCATTAGCGATACTCAGTATGGCACTTCACTTCACTATGGGTTGGTTTCCTATTTTCGAGGATGAACGGTGGATATACGTCTTTTTCGCTTTAGCGACTCCCGTACAATTCGCACTAGGGAAACAATACATTATTGGAGGCTATAAATCACTTCGCAATGGCACCGCCAATATGGATGTCTTAGTTGCGATAGGTGCATCGGCTGCCTATATCTACAGTCTCGTGGTCATGTCTGGACTCATCTTCGACTTTTCTGATGTGGTGGGGACAGCCGATTACTTTGAATCTGCTGCCGTGATTCTGACACTGATTACACTTGGTAAATTGCTGGAAGCGCGTGCCAAAGGACGTACCAGCGAAGCGATTAAGAAACTGATGAACTTGACTCCTGATATGGCTACCCTGCTACGAGATGGCGAGGAAGTCGAAATTAAAGCCTCAGACATTGTGCTTGGCGATAAATTGCTTGTGCGTCCGGGTGAACGTGTTCCGGTAGATGGCGTAGTCAATGAAGGACACTCGACAATTGATGAATCCATGCTAACAGGTGAGAGTATGCCTGTGAACAAAGCGATTGCAGATGAGGTCATTGGCGGCACGGTCAATAAACAAGGACGACTCATTGTTGAGGCGACTCGTGTGGGGAGTGAAACAGCACTCGCGCAAATCGTTCGTCTCGTTGAACAAGCGCAAGGGTCAAAAGCTCCGATTCAACGTCTTGCTGACCAAGTATCTGGGGTCTTTGTACCCATTGTTCTCGTACTCGCTACTTTGACATTCTTGGGCTGGTATTATGTTGGCGGCATAGGTTTCACAGGATCTATGTTGATTTCGATTGCCGTATTGGTGATTGCTTGCCCATGTGCATTAGGGTTAGCGACACCGACAGCAATTATGGTCGGGACAGGGCGCGGTGCTGAAATGGGTGTATTGTTCAAAAATAGTGAGGCACTTGAACGCGCTCATAAACTCAAAGTCATTGTATTAGATAAAACTGGGACAATCACTCGTGGCGAACCGACTGTGACCGATATTGTACCAGCGAATGGCATAGATGAGTCCGAATTATTGACACTCGCGGCAGCCGCCGAACGGGGCAGCGAACATCCATTGGGACGTGCTATTGTCGATAAAGCGCAGGAACGCGGTTACGCTCTCAGTGAATTGCAAGATTTTGACTCCGTTTCGGGGCGCGGCATTCAAGCATTGGTTGATGGCAAACAGATTCTCATTGGTAGCCCACGCTTTATCGCTGAACAGGGTGTTGACAAGACAGCCCTCGATAGTGATATCGAACGGTTACAGAATAATGCTCGGACTGCGGTAGTTGTTGCAGTGGATGGACGTTTAGCAGGAACAATCGGCATTGCTGACACGGTGCGAGAAGGGTCTATAGAGGCTTTAGCACAATTACAGGCACTCGGCATCGAAACCGTGATGCTCACAGGTGACAATCAACGCACAGCTGATGCCATTGCCCGTGAAGTCGGTATCAGTAAGGTGATTGCTGAAGTGTTGCCGGGCGATAAAGCGGAAACAGTCAAATCTCTACAAGGCGAAAAACGCATTGTCGGTATGATTGGCGATGGTGTGAATGATGCTCCGGCACTTGCTCAGGCAGATGTCGGGATTGCCATTGGCACGGGTACAGATATTGCGATGGAGGCTAGTGATGTAACGCTGATGAGTGGTGACTTGCGCGGTGCTGCACGAGCGATTCGCCTCAGCAAAGGTACAATGCGGACGATTTACCAGAATCTCTTCTGGGCATTCATCTACAATCTCATCTTGATACCTGTTGCGATGGCAGGGCTACTCATCCCGATGTTTGCTGCTGGTGCTATGGCATTCTCCTCGTTCTTCGTTGTCACGAATAGCCTTCGTCTTCGTACCTCTCAACTACCGGGCGAATCTAAGGTTCATGAACAGCAAACGTCGCTTCAAACCGCAAAATCTGGTGCTGGTGACTAAGTAGCAACAATATAGCGAATTCGCATAAGACACAGGAGAAATCTTGTGCCTTTTTGCTGACAACACTCAATTCTAATGTCTTTCCTATCTGGTGTTCGTATCCTAATCCTTGCTTTGATAGTTGGATGCGCTATAATATAGAACATCCGTATCATCTCTCCCATCAGCAGACATATTAGGATGCTTCATGCAAGATAAAATTATTGTCAGGGGTGCTAGAGAGCATAACCTGAAAAACATTGATGTCGAAATTCCACGCAATAAACTGGTTGTGATAACAGGTTTATCGGGTTCAGGCAAATCTTCGCTGGCGTTTGATACCATCTTTGCAGAGGGTCAACGGCGTTATGTCGAAAGCCTCAGTGCTTATGCCCGTCAATTTTTGGGGCAAATGGAAAAACCCGATGTTGACCAGATAGAAGGCTTATCTCCGGCTGTTTCGATTGACCAAAAAGGGGTAAGTGCCAATCCCCGTTCGACAGTGGGTACAGTCACCGAAATTTATGATTATTTGCGTCTGCTCTATGCTCGGATTGGGATTCCACACTGCCCGACCTGCGGTATCGAACTCAAACAGCAGAGCGCACAACAAATTGTCGATGCAGTGCTAGCAATGCCGCCTGATACGCGCATTCAAATTCTCGCGCCAATTATCCAAAACAAAAAAGGTAATCATACAAAGGTGCTGGAAGAATTGCCGCAGTCTGGTTTCGTTCGTGCGCGAGTTGATGGTGACGTTCGCTTATTGGAAGAAGGAATCGAATTAGACCGCTATGTCATCCACAACATTGAAGCAGTAGTTGACCGACTTGTACTTCGCCATTTTGATGACCCACAATCTGAAGAGGCACTAGGGGCAGAAACGCGCCTCACAGATGGCATTGAAACCGCACTTGAACTCGGTGATGGTGTCATTATCATCAACGATATCACCGATAGCGATAATCCCCAAGATATTCTATTCAGTGAGCATCTGGCGTGTACCAATGGGCATGGTAGCTTCCCGGAATTAGAGCCGCGCCTATTTTCGTTCAATACGCCGACGGGTGCTTGTCCAACCTGTCAAGGACTAGGGTTCAGCCTCGAAATTGACCCACAACTCATTGTGACCAATCCGGACAAAAGTATTGAAGAGGGCGCGATTGATGCCAATGGCTGGAATATTAATGACAAAACAGGGTGGACATGGAATGTTTTTAGGGCATTAGCCAAGCAGTATGATGTTCCGCTTGATAGGGTCTGGCGTGACCTGAGCAAAGACCAGCAAGATATTTTCCTCTATGGTACTGGCAAGAAAAAAGTCGAAGTCCATTACACCAACAATGTCGGACGAATGCGAGTCTATGAGACAACTTTTGAAGGGGTTGTCAATAATTTGATGCGCCGCTTTGCACAGACTGAAAGTGACTATATCCGCGATAAAATGCAATCGTACATGGCGCAAGTCCCCTGTAAAACGTGTAACGGACAACGCTTACGCCAAGAAGCATTGGCTGTCACTGTCGCAGATGCCGGAATCTACGATGTTCAATTGATGCCCATTAGTGACCTTGTGCAATGGGTCTTATCGCTGCGTGGAAACGGCATTGAGGGACAACTCAATGAGCGCGAAAAAGAAATCGCACGCCAAATATTGAATGAAATTGAGGCGCGCGTCGGCTTTTTGGATGATGTTGGACTCGGTTATCTGACACTCTTTCGTTCTGCGGGGTCGCTCTCCGGTGGAGAAGCACAACGTATTCGTCTTGCATCACAGATTGGCAGTCGGCTTACGGGTGTCTTATATGTCTTGGATGAACCCTCTATTGGCTTGCATCAACGCGATAATGCTCGCCTGATTAATACTCTCACAGATTTGCGCGATATCGGCAATACCGTTCTGGTTGTTGAACATGACGAAGAGACCATGCGCTCCGCAGATTGGTTACTCGATTTAGGACCCGGTGCAGGTGAACATGGCGGAAATATTGTCGCACAAGGGACACCCAAACAGGTCATGAAAGTTAAAGGCAGTCTGACAGGGGACTACCTTGCTGGGCGTTTCCAGATACCGTTACCTGAGACGCGACGCGAAGGCTTAGGACAATCCCTCATTATTCGCGGTGCAGAAGAAAATAACCTCCGCAAGATTGATGTTGAGATTCCACTCGGCAAATTGGTTTGTGTAACAGGCGTGAGTGGCAGTGGCAAATCATCGCTTGTCGTCGATATTTTGTATCAGCGTTTAGCACAAGTTCTCAATGGTCGGCGCGAACGTCCCGGCAAGCATCATACCATTGAAGGCGTGGAAGCTATCGACAAAATTATCAATATTGACCAATCGCCTATCGGACGCACACCGCGCAGTAATCCCGGTACCTATACTAAAATGTTTGACCATATTCGCTCGCTTTTTGCACAAATGCCAGAAAGCAAGATTCGCGGTTATGAACAAGGGCGTTTTAGCTTCAATGTGAAAGGTGGACGTTGCGAAAATTGTGGTGGACAGGGGCAGAATAAAATTGAGATGCAGTTTCTGCCGGATATTTACGTCGATTGCGAGGTCTGCAAGGGGTCACGCTACAACCGCGAGACATTGCAAGTGCATTATAAGGGCAAAAATATCGCTGATGTACTGAACATGACTGTTAGCGAAGGTATGGATTTCTTCCAGAATCATCCACCAATCCTCAATAAACTAGAAACATTGCACGCAGTCGGCTTGTCTTATATTCGCATCGGACAATCAGCAACGACATTATCCGGCGGTGAGGCACAACGGATTAAACTCAGCCGCGAACTCTCGAAACGTGCAACCGGAAAAACACTCTTCATTCTTGATGAGCCGAGTACAGGGCTTCATGCAGTCGATGTCTTGAAGTTGATTAATGTTATTCAGCAATTGGTTGACCAAGGCAATACCGTTGTCGTGATTGAGCATAATCTCGATATTATCAAAACGGCGGATTGGCTTATTGATTTGGGACCTGAAGGCGGTGATAGGGGCGGTATGGTGATTGCAGAAGGCACGCCAGAACAAGTCGCCATGCTGGAACACAGCTACACCGGACAATACTTGCGTCCCTATGTTAAAATAGCTGAACTCGCCGCCGATTAAGCTAAAGCAGGTTATATTAAACAAACAAGGGCAAGATTTCTCCTGCCCTTGAAACTTGTTTAACTATTTATTTGGCTCGGTTTAGCCAGCGCGTGTCCATTCAGCGACATTCCACATTTCTGAGTCCCAATCGCCAACCCAGACACCTTCTAGGTCGTTACCATGAGCGGACACACCAGCGCGATGCACTAATGGGATAAGCACATAGTTTTGTACCAAAATGTCATTCATGGCAATCACCAACTCAGCGCGACGTGCGGGGTCGCCAGTTCCAGTGTATTCCTCAAACAGAGCGTCATAGTCGGGGTTGCAATAACGCGGTACATTACGCCCCAACCAACCGTTATCAGGTCCGGGGGCATTCCCACAAATCCAACGAACTAAGAAGTTTTGGGCGTCTGGCTCTGTACCACTGGTGAACATTTCGATGTCGGCGAAGAACTTCTGATAAGTATCTGGGCTTGCCGGATCACCACCAAAGAAGACTGCTGCATCAATGTTCCGCAGTTCGGTTTCTACGCCGATAGCTTCCCACCATTGTTTGATGAGTGCCTGTGTATTCTGACGCACCGCATTGGTTGATGTCTGATAGAGAATGACAAGCGGCACACCGTCAAGCTCACGCACGCCGTCACCGTCGCTGTCCACAATACCGGCATCATCGAGAAGAGCATTTGCGCCGTCGATATCTTGTACTAAGCAACCATCATTATTGGGTGATACATTGATTGGAGGACCATTAACGATGTTACAAGCGGGTCGTCCACCGGCACCATACAGTTGTTCAGCAATGACGGTACGGTCAATAGCCATAGACAAGGCTTGGCGAACAGCTATATTTGAAAGGAATGGATGTGGGTTTTCACCATCCATATAGAGCGAGCGATTATCGCCCATACTTGGGTCCGGATTGGTGAAGTTGACAATCAGACGTTCAACACTACCCGCGAAGGCTGCTACAACAGTACCATTACCAGCCGCTTCCATTTCAAGCAGAACATCCGGTGCAATCTGGAGATTCCATGCGTAGTCTGCTTCGCCTGTTTCTAGGACAGCGCGAGCTGCGGATTCTGCATCACCGCCACCTTTGAAAATCACGCGGTCAAAGAAGGGTTGCCCATCGGCAGCGCCACGATAGTTTTCATTGCGTACATAAGTGACCACATCATTAGCACGGAATTCTTCGACAACAAAAGCACCTGTACCGATTGGTCCAAAGTTGGCATCAGTACATTGTGGGGCAGAAGCTCCTACGCAGTCGGCGAATTGAGCTTGTTGGAGAATAGGGCTGGAAGCGCCAACAAATGGGTTATAAGGATAGGGTTTCGGCACATCAAATGTTACTAGGACTGTCAGGTCGTCTAGCGCCTCGACATTCACCACACCATCAAATTTATTGGATTGAGCGCAACCGGTTTCAGGATTTGTACAATATTCCCAAGTGAAGACCACATCATTAGCCGTGAGTGGTGTTCCATCTGACCATAAAATACCATCTTGCAGATTCCATGTAATGGTTGTGAGGTCTTCAGAAACGCCGCCATTTTCTAAAGTCGGGATTTCAGTCGCCAAACGTGCGACAAATTCACCATCAGGATTAAGGCTCGCGAGTGGTTCAAGTACCAGTGCTGTAGCATCTTGGTCTTTTGTCCCACCAGAAAGATATACGTTAACGGTTGAGGCAGCTTGCCAGTACAGGATGGTCAGAGTTTTCTCATCCTGTGCAACAGCAATACTGCCAAGGGCACCCGTCATCAAAACAACGACAAGTGCTAAAGAAATAAATTTTACTAAACGACGATTCATCTACAAATTTCTCCTTTTTGCATTAAACATATGCAAACAATATTTGCAATTATAAGTATATCGTGTTCATAAAATGAAGCAACCCTTTACAACAAATTCATTGAAACTTCAAATTTTCATTCAACAAAAGGCTATAACCAAACATTGTCTAAGTCAGCTTTTTCATGATTGCGCCTTCATTTTTGGAATCGTTTGGGCTTTTCGCATCCTAAGCCTGCGGTTATTGCTTGTAGAGATAAAATATCCCTACAAGCAATCGAAAACTAACTACGTTGAAGGTGATTTAGTAACGGCTAAACAAGTAAACTGTTCTTGAATTGTTTTTGCCGCATCGTGTTGAACATAGGCAATCACGCGGTCTCCGGCTTCAATCTGGGTACTACCGTGTGCTATCATCGCCTCTCCATTGCGCCAGATAGAGACCAACAAGCAGTTATCAGAATGGGGGAACTGCGCTAGTGTTCGTCCCACCATCGGCGCACCTTCTTCGACAGTCACTTCGATAAATGAATTGTCTTCGGTGTCCCGTAATTTCAGATATTTTCCACGATGTTGTTGAATAGCCTTGCGCCGTAGAGCAATATCATATGCTTTGATAATGTCGCTGCGCCGAATCATACCTAAAAATGTCTGACTATCCTCACGAGAAATAACAGGCAAACGCCCGATATTGTAGATGCTCATTCGTCGTAGTGCGAGATAAATGAGGTCATCAGGATGAGCCGTAACCATATTATGATGTGTCCCAACTTCCATAGTTGTTGCAGATAGCGGCATTTGCTTTTCTTGAGCGTGTTCAATATCTGTCAGGGTGACTATCCCCTGCAAATGATTATGGGCATCGACAATAGGAAAACCATGATGGTGTGATGCTTGGAAAATGGGTATCAGTTGCTCTAGTGTCATGTCGGGAGGTACAGTGACATAGCCGCGTGTCATCGCATCTTCAACACTAACGGATTGTAAGAGGTCTATATCTTGCCCAGAATGTAATCGGATACCGCGCAAAGTGAGTTTGCGCGTATAGATAGAATCTGGGTATAAGAAATCAGCAAGCAGAGTGGCTATCACGACAGTCATCAACAACGGCAAGATGAGACGATAATCATTTGACATCTCTAGCACAATGATGATAGCTGTAATTGGGGCACGTGCGGCACTTGCAAACATTGCCGCCATCCCGACTAATGCAAAGGCACCGGGATGGAGAACGACAGTCGGCCAAAGTTGCTGCCCAACTTGCCCAACTAAGGCTCCAACCATCGCTCCCATGAACAATGCGGGTGCGAATACACCGCCGGAATTGCCGGCTCCCAATGTGAAGGTTGTTGCGAGTAATTTTACAATGAACAACCCAATGATGATTTTTATCGTCAATGATATATCAAGGGCGATAGTCTGTCCGATAAATTCTAGTCCCGGTCCCAGTACCTCTGGGAATGCTAGAGCAACTATCCCTGTGAGTACCATCCCGATAGTGGTGCGAATCGGTAGGGATAAGGGCAAACTGTCGAATTTATGCTCGGCAAAATACAGGATGCGGATGAAGAGGACAGCGCCTATCGCGGATAATATCGCCAGTATAAGATAAAGTGGTAATTCTAGTGGGCTATTTAACGCATAAACGGGTACACGGAAGGCTGCGGCATCCCCAAGCAATACGCGAGAAACCACATTGGCAGATACAGCCGATACGACGACCATTCCTAAATACCGATTGCTGAAGTTACCAAGAATGACTTCTAAGGCGAACATCGCCCCTGCAATTGGAGCATTAAAGGTGGCTGCGATACCTGCCGCAGCACCACTCGCTACCAGTACACTCAATTGCTCATCAGATAAACGCGCCCACTGACCTAAAGTAGACCCTAGTGCTGACCCGACCTGTACAATAGGACCTTCACGACCCGCCGACCCACCTGACCCAATTGTCATAGCCGAGGCGAGAATTTTGGCAACTGCTACTCGTGGGCGAATCCTGCCGCGCTTTAAGGCAATCGCTTCCATGACTTCTGGTACACCATGACCTTTAGCTTCACTGGCAAAGCGAGCAATAATGAAACCCGTAATTAGCCCAGCAATGCCTAAGATAATCAGACTGCCTATTATGTCATAGGTATCACGCAGAATTTCGGTGTAGTGAGTGACAAAACTCAGTAAGCGAATAAATATAAAAGCACCCAAACCCGTCACAATTCCAACGATAATGGATAACATCATCGGGACAGCATCATTGGCGATAGGTGAACGTTCTAATCGTGATTTTAGGCGGTAACGCCATTCTGCCAACTTAACAACAGACGAAGCCATAGTATCGATTCTCCCTACTCGTACCTGTCTATGAGAAACAGGCTAAAAGACGTATTGTCAACATCCTACTCCTAAGAACCCATTGCATCTACCCTGTGTTTTGCACATTGGTGAGATACCCCAAAAGCCCCTTTTGGGGTTTCGTCGCGCCTCACACAAAATTGCAAGGTAAGACAGGTATTAGAGCATCATCGCAAGATAGTTTGTTAAACAAGTATCACGAAAACCCATTTTGTATCTTGTCAACGTTACCTTGGCAATAATGTACGAACTTTTTCTACATTAAATATTACAATTGCTCTATATCTATCAATAGCTGATATGATTTCAAGAAGTGGGGGCGTTTTGTCATGATGTTATGCAGAAAAGGGTAGTATAAGATAAATAAAGAAAATTATTCTAGCATATAAAATTCTTGACCGTCAAATATCAGTTATCAATTGTGATATCTGATGCTATTGACAACCTTTTCAGTTCAAAAAATGCCTAGTCATTATGAGAATTTCTTGACTTTATCAAAATCATTTCATAACAGATATTTTTAACATGTATGAGTCTTAAAAACCTCCTAAGAACTCTTTATATCTTATAAAACAACTTGATGACGCATAAAAACCTATATTGCACCATTTTTCACAAAGGAAGACAGTATAAATTTGAGGGGTAAAATAGTTAATTTGTGCATATTGCACTATTTAGATGCGGATGAATTGTTATGTTTGTACAATTTCCGCTTTACAGGGCATAAAATCTGATTACACTTTAACTGTATCGCAGACATTCATACATGCTTGTAGGAGCATAAGAAATTATGGTTGTAGCCTTGCCTCACGCTATTAGAGATGACCTTGATGCCTATAAAACGGCACTTGCCCAATATGACCGTGCCGCGAAACATCTCAGCGATGTTGATGATGGTGTACTGATGTTTATGAAGTATCCGCGTCGTGAATTTACTGTCAATTTTCCGGTTCGGCGCGATAATGGCACAATGGAGATGTTTACAGGTTATCGTGTTCACCACAATACAGCCCTTGGCCCAACCAAAGGGGGCTTGCGCTTTAGTCTCGGTGTCACACTCGATGAAGTCCGCGCATTGGCAATGTGGATGACATGGAAATGTGCCTTGGTGAATATTCCCTACGGTGGCGCAAAAGGGGGTGTCGTGGTTGACCCACGTACCTTGAGCCAACGTGAACTAGAAAACCTCACCCGTCGTTATGCAACTGAACTTGTTCCTCTGATTAGCCCACAAATGGATATTCCTGCACCTGATATGGGGACGAATCCACAGGTAATGGCATGGATTATGGATACCTACAGTATGACGGTAGGTTATTCTGTTCCTGCGATTGTAACCGGTAAACCTATCGGCATCGGTGGTAGTCATGGACGGACACAGGCTACCGGACGCGGTGTGATTGTTATCATGGAAGCCGCTCTTGCTAAACATAACCTGACCAATCCAGCCGATATTCGCATTGCTATTCAAGGTTTTGGTAATGTCGGTAGCAACGCGGCTCTCTATGCCGAAGAATTGGGTTACAAAGTGGTTGCTGTCAGCGATGTTGAAGGGGGTATCTATAATCCCAATGGTCTCGATATCAAGGGCGTGATTAACCATATGCACAATACAGGTACTGCCGTTGGTTATCTGGATGCTGAACCTGTTGGCAATAGTGCTTTGCTAGAATTACCCTGCGATGTCCTTATTCCGGCGGCTCTGGAAGGACAGATTACTGAAAAGAATGCCGAAGAAATTCAGGCGAAATTCATCATTGAAGGTGCAAATGGTCCCACAACACCAGAAGCTGATGATATCCTCAATGAACGCGGTGTATTTATCGTACCGGATATTCTCGCCAATGCAGGTGGTGTGATAGTGTCTTATTTTGAGTGGGTTCAAGACTTGCAAGCCTTCTTCTGGGATGAAACGGAAGTCTTTAACCGTCTTGTACGGATTATGGGTGATGCTTTTGAGCGCACCTATGCTACTGCTACTGACAAACAAGTCGATATGCGGACAGCAGCACAGATTACAGCTATCAAGCGTGTTGCCGATGTTATTACGACACGCGGTTTCTACCCCTAATCATTAAACAACGCAATCATTCATGGGCGCGAGATAATCATCTTGCGCTCTTTTTTATTGAGTGCATTTCAGAAAAGTGGCACACTATCAATCAGGCAAGACATATCTTGCCCTACACTCAAGACATCTTGATTATCGTAGGGGTTTAGCGTGCTAAACCCATTTTGCCAAAATATTGAAATGCACCCTTTTTATTCTTTTATTCTCTATCTTTAACGATATCCGCCTTTGTCATGATATGATAGCACCCTATCCTATAGAGATATTCCATTAGGCAATCAGGATAATAGCATGAATTTTTTCCGCCGCATGACACAGTGGATTCAACATAGCGACAACATCACATCACCATCAACAAGTGTGATAGTAAACGACAAAGTTGAACAAGCCCGTCGCGCACAGTACGCAGAACAATATGATGATGCACTCGCGCTACTCATAGAAGCGATGAATCTTGCAGAAGAACAAGGCAACACAACTATCAAGGTGGATATTACGCTCAGTCATGCCGATATTTTAATTGCCCGTGAAGATTATGAGGCAGCAAAAGCTATCTTGAATGAATTGCGCGATGAAAGTGAATTGCGTCAACATCGTGCTCCCCTCGCTTATGCCTTAGCTTCACTTGGGACAATTGAGCAGAAACAGGGTCATTTCGATGCTGCCAGTGATTTATATGAAGAATCGCGCAGAATTGCCGAACTTATTCAGACTGATGGTGCAAATGGACGTGCTACTGCCCACCTTGCAGATATTTACCTCTTAGATGGCAATGCTAGTTATGCGATTTATCTCCTGAGAGATGCCATACCACGTTTGATTCGCAGTGGCGATAAAGAATTATTAGGCTATTTCCAAGCGCGTTTAGGCGAGGCTCTGATAGCCATTGGGCAACCTCAAGAAGGCATGGCAGTTATGCAACAGGGACTTGAAGCTGCCTTTGTGCTAAAACATCAGGCGCAAGTACGTGATATCAGCCAGAAACTCGGCTATCATGCCCTGCAACTGGCAGATTATGACAAGGCGATTCAATATCTACGCGATGCCCTGCGGTTGTATGATAAAACGACGCATTCATCTGACATTGTTGTGTTGCTATGCCAATTGAGTCACGCATTTTACAGTATGGGTAAATCCCACGAGAGCCTTGACTACGCAAAACAGGCGAATGAACTTATCGACAGTATCACAGATACAAGTGTCATTGCTATGGCAAAAGCAGCACTTGGATTATCCTTGAGTGCTGTCGGTAAAAATGATGAAGCATTGGCGTATTTACAAGCGGCTGAATAAGCCTATGCCGACCTTGATGCCGATGTTTTTTATATGGATGTTTTGCGAAATTTAGCCCTATCCCAATATAAAAAGGGTGATTTTGACACTGCGATTGCAAGTTACGAAAGGGCACTTGAAAAAGGCAGTTCACTTCCATTCCAAGTGGCACAGGTTTACACTGACCTTGCAACTTTGGCTACTGGACAAGGTGATGACAAGGCGGCTTTGGACTATCACAGGAAGGCGATTCAACAATATATGGATAGTCGCCACCATAATTATGTGGCACGGTCATACTGCGCTCTTGGCATCATTTATATGCAGCTTGGCGATGGTAAGATGGCACGCCGCGCCTATGAAGAGGCTCTTGTCCAACTCAATACAATGGATGATGTAACGACTCGTGGCACTGTTTTGGCGCTTGTTGCGAATGCTTTTACTGAATTTGGCGATATCGAATCGGCTGAGTCTTTTTACTAAAGAAGCGATTGAAATTGCCAAAAGCGATAATGCCGATAATGCCAAAGAAGATGAGGCACTACGTCGCGGCGATTATGGGCGTTTTCTGGCACTGACGAATAAGCCCAAACCGGCTGCTATAGAAATCCAACAAGCACAACATGACTTGAGCGAATTGGGCTTAACCATTGAAAGTGCGCTGCAATGGGGCAATGCTGGCTTGGCGTATGCGGCACTTAATCAACATGAAAAAGCATTGGAGCAGTATAATATCGCCTTACCAGAATTAGAAACGACTCCTCATAGCGCAATGATTAGAGCTAATCGTGCTGATTCGTATCTTGCCTTATCGAAATATGATGAGGCACAGGCAGATTATGACGCAGCACTGACAACTGCGAGAGAAACGAATAACCTAATCGTCGTTGTGCAAGCACTCATTGGACTGGCAAGGTTACATTTGGAATCAGGCACATTAGAAAATGCGGAACATTGTCTAAATGAAGCGGAGTCGATTATTCGTCGTGCCAACTTACGCCGCTTACAGGCGCATCTCTTGACAGTACACAGCAGATTATATATCGCACAAGGGGATAAAACAAAAGCGCAGTCTGTATGGGATGAAGCTACGAAACTACGCTCAATTTTGCGGATGCCGAATATCACATCCGACTGGCTCTTTTTGTGAGAATCAATCAAAAACATAATTATCCAAACACGTAGAATCTGGGGAAAAACTTAGAAAAAGGATGAACTACAAAGGCGCAAAGAACACAAAGAAACCTATTCAAAATTATGCTCTGCATCTCTGATTCTCCGTTTCTCTGTGTTACGCTTTTTTCTAAACAATTATCGGACTCTACATTTATAAAACATGAATATGGTGCAAAAGATGGCAAAATTCTGGTTTGTATCCGCCCAACTCTATAGCCATACCGATTGGGGCGGTTTTATGAAGACTGCAAAGGCACTGCACGCACAAGGGCATGATGTTCTCTGGGTGAGTCAGGAATCATTGCGTGGTGCAATCAAAGCGAACAATCTCGCATTTGAAGCAATTGAAGAAACAGGTTGGTTATGGCCGCCACCACCGCCACCGGATTTCACTCAAATTCATCCACAAGAAGCGGTAAAGTTGCGTTATTCTCGCGCCCTCGATACATGGCTCAGTGAAGAATTAGTCGGGCAGGGTGTTGAATGTCTGCTAGAACTCGCTGACCGTATTGGTCAGCCGGATGCTATGATTATTGACCCTTTCCTCAGTGCCGCCGCGCTCGCCGCAGAAAAACTAGATGTGCCATTGATTGTTGCGGGTTGGCCGGCAACTGCTAATCTTGATGAGCAGGCGTTGTTTCCTGTTCAGCGCGATTTGAGTAGCGATAGTATGCAGCGTATTTTGCGCCTGTGCGAAAAATTCGGCATAGAGGGCATCAACTTTAGCAAAGGAACAGCCCCGTCGATTCGTAGTCCACATTTGCATATCACCTATTTCACGCCGCAATGGTACACAGCCGAAGAATCGATGATGTTGCCACAAACACAATTTGTTGGTGGTGAAAAACAAATACCCACAACTGAAGCCCCACAATGGTTAACCGACATTCCAGACGATATCCCATTGGCGATGATTACACTTGGCACAGTTTTCACAGGCGACTTGGGCTTTTTTAGTTGGGCGGCAAATGCGGCGGCTTCTGCTAATCTGCTGCCAATTGTGGTACTTGGTTGGGCGAATTTTGATGTTGAAAAGAAAAATGAACTCAAGCGTGTCCTGCCAGATGGCACGCGCTTACTGAATTTTGCACCTTTTGACCATGTATTACCGCGCTGCGAACTGATGCTTCATCACGGCGGTATGGGAACAACACATTATGCCATCGTACATGGCTTGCGTCAGATTATTGTGCCTCATGCCGCAGACCAACGCATTCAAGCGCAACGTGTCGCACAAGCAAAAATTGGTCTCAATTTAACAGCATTTGATGTTCAGAAAGGGCAGTTACAAGAGGGCGCGAAAGCCATCATGGAGGCTGATTGGGTGGGTGAAAATTGCAAAAAATTCGCAGCAAATATGGCTACATTAGGTGGCATAGACCGCGCTACAGAACTCATCTTAAAAGTTGTGAACTAGATTTGATGAACAGGGCTATAAGCTAAAATCATGTAACACATCGAGTAAATCTGGCTTGAATTCTTGTGCCGAAAATGGTAGCCGATGAGGTAATTCTTAGCCTCTTTGTCCGACTATAAAAATATGGTGGTCGGTATAGCGTGCGTGTTCTGTTCCGGCAAATTCGGGCTGCATCCATTGACGCACTTTTTCGGGCGCACGCAATAACATCACCTGCAAGCGTTCAATCGTTTCGTCACTACAATTTTGACGTTTCGCCCATGGCAAGACATCATGTTTCACGGTGCGCTGCTCGACATGCTGTATAGTCAAGCCTACATCAAGAAAAACGCCACGCCATTCATATTCTGGCAATGCTCGTGCATGGGCAGGGTCACGCAATTTTTCATACGCATTAACATAATCGGCGACTTTTTCATCATCGGATACCACATGGTCATGAATCAACAAAGTGCCATTTGGTTTTAGCACTCTAACAGCTTCGCGCATAAAGGCAAAAATATTAGGAAAATGATGGGCGGCGACACGACAGGTCACTAAATCGAATGATTGGCTGGCAAAGGGTAAGATTTCGGCATCGGCACCGGAAAATGACATATTTTTGATGCCTTGCTCGGTGATGAAACCTTGTGCGGCTTGCAACATGCGCGGCGTAAAATCAGAAGCGACAACCTGCGCGACATGTGGGGCGAAGAGTAATGCTGTATGTCCGCCACCTGTTGCGACATCTAGCATATGCCAATCCGATTGCGGTTTGACCATATCAACGAGTGTTTCAATCCCCATACCGCTTGCATGAACCGTACTCACGACATAATTTTCGGCAGCGCGGGCATAGCGTTCTTGATTCAATGCTTTTAATTCGTCCGTCATTCGTTTCCCTCATTAAGTGCAATTAAAGAGACGAGTCGCAACCCGTCTCTGTCGTTATATTGTAACTTTGTGGCTTATTTAACCATCCATTGCCTCATCGGGTGCTGTTGAACAACCAATCACTTCATTAACACAGCTAATGTCATCTATAGCATCGCCTTGGATAAGACTCGCTACCCAATCAACAAACCGAACGCCTTCAACTTCATAGCTATAGAAAACTGGAAAGCGTAGGATTGTATGGAAACTACCACCGGCTGTATAGGCATAGAAATCATCGACAGCACTTTCAATTTGAAGATAGTTATTGAAAAGGCGTTGTGGCAAGGTAAAACTATCTGGTGCGTCGCCTAAAACCATGGTGAAGCCAATTTGTGTTTCGTCTTCGGCAGTATTGTATTGTGCGAGGGTCAAATTATCATTGTGCTTGGCGCTCGCAATGTAAAAATCTTCAAAAGTGAGCGTCTCATTGCTTTGACCAGCATATTCGTCCCAATCTGGCAAAATAGAGGCGGTATCCCACGCGATAAAAACTCGTGCGAGGTTGGGGCTACCATAGCCACCGGCTCCATCGGCAATTAATGTCACTGGCACATCGGCGTAATTTTCCGCAATCAGACCGGAATAGAATGATGAACCAATCGCACCTGCGCTGCTGCCCGCAACGACGATATTTTCGGGCGAATCGAAATTTTCATAAACCCAATTTAGGACAGTCGTGCTATTCTCATAGCCGTTGTGATAGACCGTCACTGTAACCTCTTCGTTGTCTGCATTGGTATAAGTGTATTCTCGTTCACCAGCGCCAACATGAACATCTCCTGTACAATAGGGGACAAATACCATATCGTAATCGGCAAAGGGATTGTCTTCGTTATCAAGATTAAATATGCCCGTTTGTGTCTCAGCAACAACATTATGTCCCATATCAGCAAACGGAACGTGAATATTGGGTTCGCTTTCCAAATCACAGGCTTGACCAAACCAACACGCGCCACCACCATTGAAGAAAATTAGTAAGTTATCACTATTTTCATTTGGACTGGCATAGAATTGGTAAGGCGTTCCGGCAGAGCAAAAACCGCCTGTTTCAATTGTGTTCCAGCCGTCGCTTAAATCTGCCACGCTTGGTAAGTCGCCTTGGGCACTGGTGATGATTGTCGCTGAGAAAAGCAACATAACGAACAAGATAAGGTACTTTTTCATCAAAAAACCTCCTGTAACTGAATTTATACTATTGCTATCATAACGTGGAAACAGTATTTTTGCCCACACAAATTCTCGGATTTGAATCTTAAAAGATGACTATTTCAACAGAAAATATCAAGCAAAAGGCAATTGAGCTCGGTTTTAATCTCGTTGGGTTGACTCGTGCAGAGCCTTCGCCTATGTTGAATGCCTATCATCGTTGGATAGAACAGGGTATGCACGGCAAAATGGGATATTTAGAACGCCCTGACCGTATCATCCGCCGCGAAGATTTGAACAACATCGTCTCGAATGCACAGTCGATAATTATGGTAGGCATGGATTACCGCACACGAGAGATTGCGCCTGAAATACTCCATGACCCTACTCGTGGGCGTATCGCTAATTACGCATGGGGACTCGATTATCATGATATCCTTGAGCCACGTTTAGAACAATTTGCACAATGGATTGCAACAGAGGCAAAGGGCAAAATCGACCACAAAGTTTATGTCGATACGGGTGCAATTTTAGAACGCTCACACGCACAACAAGCTGCAATGGGCTTCATCGGCAAAAATACGATGCTGATTCACCCTCGTCGTGGGAGTTATTTTTTCTTAGGCGAAATTATCACATCACTTGAATTAGACACTTATGATGAGCCGCAGCGCCAAACCATGTGTGGGACGTGTACGCGCTGCCTGAAAGCCTGCCCAACAGATGCTTTTCCAAAACCTCATATACTAGATGCTCGACTCTGCATCAGCTATCACACTATCGAGAACAAAGGCTGGATTGACCAGTATCTACGCTCAAAATTTGGCAATTGGGTCTTTGGCTGTGATATTTGTCAGGAGGTCTGTCCTTTCCAACGCTTTAGCCCGACGGCACAAGAAAAACGTTTTTTCCCGATAGATAGTGACCGTGCCGCCCCACCGCTTGTCGATTTACTGACATTAGATGATGTGCGTTTCAAAGCACATTATGACGGTTCGCCAATTTACCGCATTCGTCGCAAACAACTCGTTCGTAATGCTTGTATTGCTGCCGGGAACAGTCATGACTCGCAATTTATCCCGTATCTAATTCAATTACTCTATGATTCTGAACCGCTTGTACGTGGACATGCCGCTTGGGGATTATGGCAAATTATGGGGCAAAGTGCCGTTAAGCAGCTAAATGAATTATATTATCGTGAAGAAGATGAAGCAGTTCGTGATGAATTAGAGCGATTACTCGCCTAAGTCTCTATCAACCAGTGTAATGCCGATACTTTCTAGCAGTACATGACCTGTAACGAAATGGACTGCTCTGGTCTATGTGACACCGTGCTAGAATGATGCCGTACACATAGCTATTGGAGCAAATCTTAGTGCGTGGATTGTTAAGCAAGCGCAAAATCGGCGATTCAAGTTATCCAAAACAATTTTGGTTGTTATTTTGGGGCGTATTTATCAACCGCATCAGTTCGAGCATGATATGGCCTTTTTTGACAGTCTATATGTCTCAAATACTGGATGTTCCCCTCACGATTGTCGCCCTCTTATTGACGTTGCGTGCTGTCTTCAGTTTCTTATCAACAGCGATTGTTAGCCCGATAATGGATAAATTTGGGCGTAAAGGGGCGATGGTCTTTAGTTTGTTGGCATCAATTATCGTATTTATGGGTATGGCGCAAGGTACGTCATCGCTTCTTTTTTGGGCGATATTATCCGCAGGGCATGGTGTCGTGTTGCCTATTTTCAATATCGGTGTTCAAACGATGGTCGCCGACAGCATCCCCAAAGAAAAGCGTTCTACAGCCTATGCCCTTATCCGCACCGTCAGTAATGCGGGGATTGCTATTGGTCCTGTTTTGGGCGGTTTACTGGCAATTATATCTTTCTCATTCATTTTCTATGGCATTTCTGTAGTTTATTTTGTATTAGCTATCCTTGTTGGTCTCTTGATTCAAGAAACCAAGCCTGAAAGTAACCTTGTCACCGATGCTCAGTCAAGTGGCTATGGTTTTATTCTGCGAGACCATACCTTTTTAATTTTCATTATGGGATTTTTCGTGTTGGCAATGGCATTTGCCAATATGTTTACTTTGTTGCCCGTCTATCTTTCTGATAATTTTGCGATGGGAGCAAGGGAATACAGCCTGACGTTGAGTGTCAATGCGGCAATGGTGGTCTTTTTTCAATATGCTGTCACGAAATTTTCTGCGCGTTATAAACCATATACGGTGCTTACAGTCGGGGCTGCAATGTATACGTTGGGTTTACTGAGTGTCATTTTTGGCGTTACACTCTCACATTTTCTGTTGAGTATGGCAATTGTCACATTCGGCGAATTACTCGTCATGCCAACCGCCTCTACGCTTGTTGCCGATATTGCGCCAGATAATATGAGGGCGCGTTATCTGGGTATCCTCTCATTAGGGTGGCCAATTGGGGCTGGATTTGGTCCCGTCATTGGCGGATTGCTCAATGATAATATCGCGCCAGTGGCTATCTGGTATGGCTCAGGCGTGATGGCGATGATTGGGATGACGGTATTTTTTGCGTTAGCCCGAAACTGGCGCAAACAACAGGTGGCTTTGCAAATCACATTGCAGTAAAATGACACTAGACAAAATACCTATGGGGGTATATAATTTGGATACCCTAGTGGGTATTATAGTAAACAAATTTTCGGGAGGATATTTCCGATGGAAAAGAAAACATTCAAAGTACCGAATATCGGTTGCAATGGTTGTGCCAATGCCATCAAAGGCGAGTTGGGCGATGTTGACGGTGTGAAAACTGTTGACGCTGTGGTCGATAGCAAAATGGTGACAGTCGAGTATGATAGCCCTGCTTCATGGGAAAAAATTGTCGCTACCCTCACAGAAATCGACTACGCACCAGAACAAGCATAACAAACAAAATGGGGCGTTCAGTTTCACGCCCTATATCAACTAAAAATCTTGCAATATGCCTTCTATAGCATCTTCTTCTACAAGTCCAAAAGTACGATAAATTTCCTCACCAGTCGCATCGAAAATGATGATAGTGGGATGTCCACGTACTCCTAATTGCACAAATGCAGCTTCACCCGCGCCACCATCAGTAGCGTTCAAATACTCAAAGGCAATATTAGAACTGAATTCTTCTTGAAACCCATCCACGATAGGTTGTGCGGCTTGTCAAGGCGCTCAATTTTCAGTGTAGAAGAATATCAGTGTCGGCTTGCCCTCAGCTAATGGCAACTGTGTCTGTGATGAGCTACAAGCAGCTAGACTCAGCAGTGCCAGTATTAAGAGCGACAATCGTTTCAACATCTCAAATTACTCCTCATCTAAATCGCCATCAATAATATCATACATTGCCTCGACCAAGTTATCAGCATCTTCAATTTTAGCAAGGGCATCTTCATCATGTTTTTCCATAAAGAGCGTCGCTGATTCAAGCATTGCTGCCGCCGCTTGAGAGACCAATGATGCTATATCTTGATAATCGTGTGGTGCGATGAGGTTATCAATGATTTTCTGTGCTTCCCTAACCATTTTAGCGGCATCTTGTAGCTTTTTGGTCGCTTCAACCGATGTATTCATGTTTGACTCCTGAGTGGTTTTCTAAACTGTGCCAATCCATATTCTAATCAATACCAAAGAGATAATATCATGCCATTTTTAGCCAAAAACACAAGTCTCGGTCTTTCGTGCCTATGACAACATCAAAAATCCGACATAAAGTTATGGCTGAATTACGAATCTCAATCGCATACAATCCCTACAACTATATGTTATATTCTGAAGAGGCACTCTTTGTCGCAAGCGTTTAGAAGGATGTTTTCTGTGAACGAAACTAAAACTCATGGTCTAGCTTGCATCACCCCCCTATATATGCGCCTTGCCACCGTGATGATTGGTATTATCGGCTATGTGGCTATTTTTACAGTGGTTGATGAACGGGTGACAATTTTATCACTCATTTTCTGGACATATATTCTTGTTCGGATACAATTTTATGCGCCAGATTTGGTGGTCTATGATAGTGGTATTGAACTTAATCGCTATGGATTCAAGACATTTTGGCGCTGGCAAGACATACAGTATGTACGGGTGGGTCGCTTCAACAGTCAGATATTCCCCACAACGATTCCGCGCTGGTTGCGATTGATATTGGGTTACGATTCGCTCTTGATTAATTCATGGCGAGGAAATTACAAAGCGGCAATGCAGCTTGTAGAAGAGCGTGTCCAAACAGCCAATGAACAAGTCACACAGCGCGTTTATGAATAACTGATGTTACGCAAAGAATATAATGAGTATAACAATCATGCTCTATGTGTACCCATTATGCGTCTAATCATCGGGATTGACATCTAATGGCGTTGGCGAGGGTGTAAGTGCCATGAGTGTCGCAGTTGCGCCGACATCGACTTGTGTTTCATTGAGTGAGACATTGCCCAAGCCTCGCACAATTGTTACCCATGTCCGTCCCGGTTTTAGCATAATCGGTGTATTGTCACCGTAGATGAGTTGTAAGGCACTGCCCGGATTACGGTTACGTCGCCGCCAAAAGCCCTGATACCACTGTCCATCACGCAGTACATAAGCCCGTCCTTGTTCCCATAGTTCGACACCCAATGAAGCATAATTCGCTCCGGGTGGGAACAGGTCAGGACGTTCAACATGCGGCACTTCAATGATGACTAGATTATCCGCCCATAATTGCTGACCATCGGCAGCATCCATATGAGGTTGATTATCCGTAAAGCGAATATATTGTGCCGCTTCCGGGTCATATTGCCAGCGTGCATCTGCTTGACCATACCATTCGGTATAAATATCGTTGATGGGAAGCCCGTTAGCATCGGGAAATATTGAAAATGCAAAGCCAAATGCAGCAAAGCCTGTATTTGTCCCCTGACGGCTGGCTGTCGCCCACATGGTATTGGTATTGCCGAACAGTGTATGTTCTCGCGCCCGACCTTCATCCATTAAAGCGAAGTTGCGACAGAATGGTGTATCACTACAATCGTTATTTTGATTTTCTCCATGACCAATCATCGGCGAAATTAACTGGAACTCGAAGAAATCTTCGCCTAATAACAATTCCTGAATAGGGGCGCTTGTTCCAGAATATGCCAATAACGCCCGATACATGGTTGCCAGTTCAATATCGAGTAAGCGTGCGCTGCGGATAGAACCGACTCGCTCTGGTGCTTGACTACGGAAAATCGCGGCAAATCGTGTGACTCCACCTTCTGCCTCATATTCAAAAACAATGTCGGCAGAATTTACCCCATGTTGAGGACGCACAATGGGCGGATAATTTGAGATTTTCACAATGAGGTTACGGCGTGCTTGCGCTTCCGGATTGGGATAAGGTAGCCCTGTTAATGGATTGACCCCTTCTGGATAGATAAAGGGTCCATTTGGTGTCGGTGTTGGCGTAGAGGTGTTGGTCGGTGTGAATGTCGCCGTGGGTGTTGGGGTATTGGTCGCTGTATTCGTTGGTGTAAAAGTCGCCGTGGGTGTTAGCGTCAAGGTTGCTGTATTGGTCGGCGTACTGGATGGACCCGCAGGGGTATTCGTCGCAAAGCCGAAGCCACTATTTGATGCGGATGTTGCGAAAAGATTGTCATCAAACGGGGTATTGGTTGCGAGTGGTGCGCTATCACCGTCGGCAGGCGTATTGGTGATGAATTGCCCAGAAACGCCTTGTGGTGCTGATGCCATAGCAATGATGATGAGCAGCACAGGGACGATGATACTGATGAGTCGGCGCATAGAGACCTCGTTATTCTCACGATTTATTTTGCAAACAAAAACACAAACCGCCTTAGTTTGTGTACAGCAAAGTATAAAATGAAGCGCATCAATTTCACAGGGGCATATTGATAATCTGCTCTTATAATAGGGCAATCGTCAGGATTGAGAAATTGGACTTTGATGATACCCCCCAACTTGTAGTATGCTCTGTAGAATACGATAGTTGAGAAAATTTCTGGAGTAAAATATGGCTAAACGTCGTTTGCTAATCTGCTATGCCCACCCTGATGATGAAAGTTTTGGCAATGGCGCTTTGATTGCGAAATATATCCATGAAGGGGCAGAAGTCTATTATTTGTGTGCAACCGATGGCGATGTTGGCACAATCCCCGATGACATGAAAGACCAGTACGAGACCATTCGTGAATTGCGTCTCGCTGAACTTGCTTGTGCCGAAAAAACACTAGGCTTCAAGTTGATTCGTATGGGATACAAAGATAGTGGGATGCAAGGTGCGCCTGAGAATGATGACCCTGATTGCCTTGTCTATAATTGGAAGCACAATCCCGAAGATGTTAAACGGCGTGTCGTGGAAACGATTCGAGAAGTGCAGCCACAAGTCATTATCACATTCAATAAATATGGTGGCTACGGGCACCCTGACCATATCGCTATCCAACAAGCCACCATACAGGCTTTTCATGCAGCAAGCGATTCGGCGTACCTGACGGATGGTTTACAACCCTATACCCCACAAAAACTCTACTATTCCACCATGCCGAAGTGGATTTTATCTTTCCGCTTATGGTGGCTAAAAATGCGCGGAGAAGATGTACGGCATATGGGGCGCAACAAAGACATAGATTTCCAAAAAATTGTGGATAATATCGAACCAGCCCATGTATCGGTTAATATTGGAGCCTATTTGGAAGATTGGGATGAAGCCTCTGCTTGCCACATCAGTCAGGGTGGCGGCAGTATGCGCGGCTTTTTCGCACGATGGCCGATGTGGTTGCGACGTGTCGTGATGGGCAAACAAGGGCTGACTCGTGTTTTCCCTGAACCTGTTTCAGAAGGTATCAGTGAGCATGATTTATTTGAAAATGTGACATTAGATGAGCCACAAAAAGAGCCTGTGTCGTGATAACAAATTTGCAATCAACAGATTCTAATGATGAGCAAGATAATACACATCAGATAGACCGTTTGTTGGATGCAATTGAATTGGTAAAAGATGATAAACGCAGTGAGGCTTTGCCTATCCTGCGGAGTCTCATCCACGACAACAGCGATTTTGAAGATGCGTGGTTGTGGATGAGTGTGGCGATTGACTCACTTGACCAAGCGATAATTTGCCTTGACAACGTTTTGCGAATCAATCCTGAAAATCGTCATGCAGCCTTGGCGCTCTATCGCTTACAAATGAAGGAATTTGCCAGCCAGCGAAAACGGTCACAATTGCGTTCCTATCGTGACTTAAGCCTCGTGCTGCTGTGGTTACTGATTTTTACGCTCTTGTTTGCTATCTTGTTTTCATCATCTCTCAGTATAGTGACACATCCGATGTAATTTAGGGCAGTGGGGCATAGTGTGAGCGAATTACATTTTGCCCTTCTGCGCCTTGCATCCAACCAATGAAGTTGCGGTATATTCCCTCTGGTTCTGATAACCCAATAATATAAATCGTATATCGCAGTGAGTAGCTATTATTGCCAATAGTGGTGAAAGATGGTCTGACATCATCTATTGCCAAGATTCGGATTCCTGTTGTTGTTTGACTGAGGGGTAGATAGGCAATGGCTCCCGGGGTTTCAATGAGACGTTGTAAGGTTGCCGCAGGTGAAGCTACTACTTGTGCATTGGGCGATGTGCGCTGTTGCCCCATGACTAGGCGCTCAAATTCAGCGCGTGTGCCTGACCCTGATTCTCGACTCAACAACGTAATATCCAAATCTGCGCCACCGACATCTTGCCAGTTTGTGATATAACCACGATAAATGCGACGCAATTGCTCAATTCTTAGATTACTGACGGGGTTGTCTGCATGGGTTATGATAGCTAATCCATCTTGTGCGAGGGGAGCTGCCCAGAATGTCACACTATCGGAATACGACAGATGGTTTGTGACCACAAAGGTTGTATCGCCATTTTGCAAAAGGGCAAGATTAGTTTCATGATTATTTTCTATACCGTTAAATACAATTTCTGGCTGGATATCCTGATAAGTATTTTTGAGTGTATCTAGCAATAGGGTTGTAGACTGGGTGTTGTTTATTTGTACGCTTGCTAGCTCTTCATCGGGTGGCGTTGCAGGTTGTATCGGTATCGTACAACCTACCGTAGTCATAATTGCCAAAATCGCCAATGTACGTTTCATGCGTTTCATTATGATTCGACAATGAACCCTAGTTTGCGCTATATCGCGCCAAGAATGTGCCTGTATAATCGCTTAGACATCCCTCAATAATCGCTTGGCGCATATTATTAACGTGTTGAATCAAAAAATTGATGTTATGCAAACTCAGTAAATAATGTCCTAGAAGTTCTTTTGTCACTACTAGGTGGCGGATGTAAGCGCGAGAGAAATTCTCAGTATAAATACCAGTGCCTTCCATAATGGGTCGTGGGTCGTCTTTGAAAATTGCTCGTCGCATATTGATACGACCATCGGCTGTTAATGCTGCACCATGCCGTGCAATGCGCGTGGGTATCACACAATCAAAAATATCAACACCGCGCTGTATCCCTTCGCACAGGTCATCGGGGTCGCCGACACCCATAAGATAACGAGGTTTATTATGCGGCATGAGGGGTAACGTGAAGTCAAGGGCTTTGTATTGTTCTTGCTTAGTTTCTCCTACAGCCAACCCGCCAATTGCATAACCCGCCAAATCCAACCCCGTGACAAATTTAGCCGACTTTGTTCGTAAATCTTCAAAAATGCCCCCTTGCACAATCCCAAAGAGAGCTTGTGTGTTATCAGACGGATGAGCAATACGGCAGCGTTCAAGCCAGCGATGGGTTCTATCAAGCGATGCTTCAACGGCATGACGGTCTGTCGGTGTTGGACATTCATCAAATGCCATTATCACGTCTGCGCCGAGTGCCTCTTGAATCTTCATCGAACTTTCGGGTGTTAGACGCTGAATACTGCCATCGAGGTGGCTACGAAAAGTAACGCCGTCATCATCAATTTCGTTGATATCCGTGAGACTAAACACCTGAAAACCGCCGGAATCAGTCAAAATTGGACCATCCCATTGCATAAACTCATGCAAGCCGCCCATTTTTTGGACAATGCCTTCGCCGGGTCTCAAATGCAAATGATAAGTATTGGCTAGGATAAGCGAGGCATTGACTTCATCTTTGAGGTCACGCGGAGGAACAGTCTTCACAGATGCGAGTGTGCCAACAGGAGCAAAGACAGGAGTCGGGATATCACCATGCGGCGTATGTAAAATCCCAGCACGGGCGTTCCCATCAGTTGCGATTATCTCAAATTCAAAGGACATACCCTTGATTATTGCCTTTCTATCCAAGTAATCTTATTCAAGAAATCCACCAAATCAGGATTATAACACAGTCCACTGATTCTGCTGGTCAATCTATTTGGCATGTTGAAAATGCAATGCTATACTTTGCCACATGATAAACCTCAATGACATTCTAAAAGCAGCTAATGGTCAACTTTTTGGCGAATCTGCCGCGAATTTGTTCACTGATTTTTGCCTTGACCCACATCAAGTCGGCGAGACAATGCTTTTTGTAGCATTGCGTACAGACCGCGGCGATACTCACCAATATATAGCAGAAGCCATTCGCAACGGCGCGTCGGGTATTTTGTGTGTTGACCCACCGGATTGTGATACAGATGGTGTCTCTGTATTGATGGTCAACGATACCATTGATGCCTTGATGGAGTGGGCCTTACATACCCTCAGCAAACTCAATGTCAAGACCATTGCTGTCGCTGGCTCATCGGCTAAGTCGGTCACAGTAGATGCTATAACCCATGTTCTCAGTACACGCTACGAAGTACATCGTGGTAATGTCGATATTTCTGGACGTTTAGCGATTCCATTGTCCTTAGCGAAGCTCACGCCTAATCATGACTATGCAGTTCTCAAGCTAAATCCGACCCATCCCGGCGAGATGCAGCAACTTGTCGGGGCAATCCAACCCCATATCGGCATTTTGACCAATATTGACTGCCTACATCCGGCAGCATTCGATAGCTGTAAACAGTATGTGGATGAACAGGCGTTGTTGATTGAATATCTTTCGCCGGGTGCGCTGGCAATTATCAATTATGACGACGACGAAACCCGTGAACTCGCTAGTCGTGCGCGTGGCGATGTAACCGTTAAGACAATAGGTATTGACCGTTTTGGTGCGGACATATTGGCATTCAATGTAAAAGCGTCAGTTGACCGCATGGGCTTTGACCTACGCTTTGAAGGTGAACGGTACGTTGCGAAGTGGACACCGATTCTTGGTAAGCAACATCTTTATAGTTTTCTTGCGGCTGTGGCTGTGTCAGCAAATTGTGGCATTGAGATTGATGTTGCTTTGCGCTCGTTGACAGAATTGGAGTCGTTAGCCGGACGGATGCGCTTCTTAGAGGGGCGCGATAATATGATGCTGATTGATGATACCTATGCCGCCTCGTATTCTTCGACATTAGCGGCTCTTGACTGGTTGCAAGATGTCAAAGACGATGATAATCGCACGATTTTTGTAGTGGGTGATATGGATGATTTGGGTCATAACAACCGCTTTGCCCATCGCACTATTGGGCAACGTGCCGCAGAAGTCGCCGATGTGATTGTGACGCAAGGTGTTCAAGCTGCCTTGATTGGACGTGCTGCAGTCGATTCAGGTAAAGAGGCATCGGCTGTACGAACAACCTATAGTACACAAGATGTTGTGTCGCATTTAGAGAGTTTTGGACTCAATGAATCTGATATTGTCTTGGTCAAGGGGGGGCGCGCCATTCAAATGGAGCGAGTTGTTCGTGCTTTGTTAGCTAACGAGGCTGATTCGACTAAACTTGTCCGACAAGAGGCAGCCCAAGTCCCACAATTGATTGTGCCGACTCTACGCCCAAGTTGGCTAGACGTTGATAGAAATATTCTGGCAAACAATATCCGTACAATTAAGGCTGATATCGGCGCTGATGTAACGATGCTGGCTGTGGTAAAAGCGGATGCTTATGGGCATGGTGCTATCACTGTAGCACAGACAGCACTCAATAATGGTGCAGAGTATTTGGGTGTCGCATCAATGGCGGAAGCGGTGGAATTACGCGATGCGGGTATTGATGCACCCATTCTGGTACTCACTTATGCCCCTGCTGAGGCAGTTCATCAGGCATTGCGTCTAAATCTCACATTGACGATTTATGACCTAGAACAAGCCCGCATGTATGATAGGGCATCTCGCACACTCGCTGGAAAACTAAAATACCATCTCAAGGTTGATACAGGCATGGGACGCTTGGGCATTTTCCCTGATGATGCCATAAAATATTTTCGTATCCTTAATACGCTCAATAATCTGACTCTGGAGGGAATTTACACGCACCTTGCAACAGCCGATTCCGACTCAGAGTATGTTGAGGAACAATTAGATATCTTTAACCATGTGGTGCGTCCACTCAAGGCATCAGGTATTCATTTTAAGTATATTCATGCCGCAAATTCACCGGCAACGATTGCTTACAAAGAGTCTTATTTTAATATGGTACGTCCCGGTTTGATGATGTATGGCTTGCATCCTTCGGAATCCGTTCCATTGCCAGAAGGGATTGCCCCCTGCTTGTCGTGGAAAACAACCGTACTACAGGTGAAGACATTTCCGCTAGGGCATTCGATTGGTTATGGTAGTACATACCGTACTGGAAGAGATGAACGAATAGCAATTCTGCCTGTTGGATATGCGGATGGCTTGAGACGTGCGCCACAAACATGGGAATACGTGCTGATTCATGGACAGCGTGCGCCATTAGTGGGGCGTGTGAGTATGGAAAAATGCGCTGTAAATGTTTCTAATATCCCAAATATTTCGCCCGGTGATGAGGTTGTCTTGCTCGGTCAACAAGGAGACGAAGCGATTACAGCCGAGTTGGTTGCGAAATGGCTTGGGACAATCAATTATGAAGTGGTGACAACGATTTTACCGCGTGTCCCACGTCGATAATCTGGAAGCCATGCGCTTGCTATACATCGCCAGCGAAAAATTGCTGAATATCCTCAATAATCAGGCTTGCTTGCATACCATAAGTATAGCGCCGAATCCAATTCTGGTTTTCATCTAGCAAAAACATACCAGCCGTATGGGTTACACCGTAATTCCCACTATCATCGGCTTCATCATAGATAAAATTGACACCATATTCTTCCCCTAATTGACGGACACTATCGGGTGTGCCTGTCATGCCGATTAAAAATGTATCAACGCGCAACAAGTCAAAATAATCGCGCAAAGTATCGGGGGTATCGCGTTCGCCATCCACGCTGATGAAGACAAAATTGATATCATCTGCATTATCAGCGAGTGCTTCGTGGATACTCCGCATTTCGCCCAACGTGAAGGGGCATATATCTGGACAAGACGTGAAACCGAACGTGATTAATATCGGCTTGCCAGATAAATCACGTAAGCGAATCGGCTCATTATGCTGGTTTGTCAATGTAAAATCAGACATCAGAAGCGGTGGTTCGATTGCAGTGATACCATTGAAAGCAGTATCAGGCGTAATTGTGATGCTCTCCGTTTGAGGTGTCGTCATCAACAAATAGACAATATAGACAGCAACCAGTGAAATACCAACTATCAATAATCCAAAAAGATAAACAAGCCATGATTGGCGACGCATAACATTCCCTTGTTTAACAACCTATCTGCAATAAACTTGTAGCCGCTATCTCACTCTGTCACTTTGTGCGAAATGTGATGAAATCGACATAGAGGCTATTCTAAGTTGACGATATTGTTGCTGATTTGTGCCTCAATTGAAAGGGTTTCGCCATTATCAAATGTCAGGATGAGAGAAACTGTTTCGCCTTCATTGAGAACTTGCTGAACATCCATGAGCATGATGTGATAGCCGTCCGGTTGCAGTCGGATAGTTTCGCCTGTGCCGATGCGAAGACCATTTTCAAGCTGCTGCATTTGTGCCATATCATTTTCCACAATGGTCTGATGAACTTGTGCCATCGCCGCAAAATCAACTGCGATGCTTGTGAGCGTGACGGGATTATCAGTATCATTCGTGATTGTCAAGTAGGCAGCACTATTCCCTGATGTGAGTGCCGGACGTACCCATGCTTCATCAACACTTATACGACGATTGTCTTGGGGGGCTTGGGTTCGCATAGCACTGTAGGCTGCTATGATGAGTAGAATGACTATAACCGTCATATAGTGTACAATTCGCATCCCACCAACTCCTAAAACCAACACTTGGGAAAAGTGTAACAGAGGGTCTTGTGCTTGGCTATAGTGATGCACATCAAAATAGTCCCTTTCCGGGTTTCACCGTGTCTCACACAAAGTTGCAAGGTGAGACCGGCTTTAGAGCATTATCACAGATAGTTTGTTAAACAAGAAATATCAATGATTCTGGCGTTGCAATAGCCCAATAATCTCGTTACAATTATGCCATATTAGAAAAATACCCGATAGAGAGAGTGTCTATCTTGTATAGACCACCGAAGGGGCAAGCAGTCCGTTTGTAGCTGGGCTGGCTGTGAAACTCTCAGGTTCTAGGGATTTGTCGGGCAAGTACCTCTGAAGGTTATGGCTAACAGAGCGCACAGCGATATTTCCTGTGCGCTTTTTTGATTGTATTTTTAACTTTCTTTATATTAAGGAGAAAACGCTCATGGCAGACTTGAAATATCCCGAAGATTTGAAATATGCTGAAAGTGACGAATGGATTCGTGTTGATGGCGATACCGCCACCATCGGCATTTCTGATTATGCACAAGAGGCTTTGAATGACCTTGTGTATGTCGAGTTCAAAGAAGTCGGCGAAACATTAGCGCAAGGAGAAGCATTTGGGGAGGTTGAATCAGTAAAAGCCGCCTCGGAAGTGTATTTGCCCGTAGCCGGCGAAATCACGGCAGTTAATTCAGATTTAGAAGGCGACCCGGAAACAGTGAATGGCGACCCTTATGGAGCAGGTTGGATGATAAAAATCAAAATCACCGATAGTTCTAATTTGGCGAACCTGATGGATGCTACCGCCTACAAGGAATATTGCGATAATCGCTAAATTCAGTGTATCTATTTGCGTATGTGTTAATGTAGTTAGAAAGCTAGATATTATGGCATATATTCCCCATACCGAAGTTGAGCGTCAGCAAATGTTGGCGGCGATTGGTGTGACGACAATCGAAGATTTATTTGAAGCAGTTCCGGCAGCGCATCGCTTTCCGGCGCTAGATTTGCCTGAACCGATGAGCGAAATGGATATTGTGCGCGAAATGGCGGCAATGTCTGAAGCAAACGAACATGCCGGTGATTTTGCCCTATTCCGTGGTGCAGGGGCATATCACCACTTTATCCCCGCAGTCGTGAATCATACACTTTTACGAGGTGAATTTTTCACGGCATATACGCCTTATCAACCGGAAGTCTCACAGGGTACGTTGCAATCTATCTTTGAATATCAGAGTATGATGTGTGCGTTAACGGGCATGGATGCGGCGAATGCGAGTCATTATGACGGCGCGACGAGCCTTGCAGAAGCCGTGACTGTTGCCTATGATGTTCAGCGTGGCAAACGTAAAAAATTCATTTTTAGCCATGCGATTAACCCACAATATCGGGCTGTTGCTCGTACCTATCATCAGGGGCGCGATGTTCAACTTGTGGGTGATGATAAAGCTCGCTCTCTCGATGAATTAGCCGCTATGCTAGACGATAACACAGCAATGCTGACTGTATCTTATCCCAACTTTTTTGGTCAAATTGAAGATTTAACGGCTCTAGCTGAAAAAGTTCATGCGGCTGGTGCATTATTCTGTGTGGTGGCGAATCCATTGGCACTCGGATTGCTGAAATCTCCCGGCGCAATGGGCGCAGATATGGTGATTGGTGAAGCACAGCCAGTTGGTGTGCCACTAAGTTATGGTGGTCCCTATCTTGGCTTCTTTGCAACAAAGCAGAAACATGTTCGCAAGATTGCCGGACGGATTGTCGGTGAAACTGTTGATAGCGATGGCAAACGTGCTTATGTGATGACGTTGCGTCCGCGTGAACAAGACATCCGCCGCGAAAAAGCCAGTAGTAATATTTGTACTAATCAAGGTTTGATGGCACTGGCAGCCTGTGTCTATTTGTCTGCAATGGGCAAAAATGGACTGCGGAAAGTTGGCGAACTGAATTATCACAAGGCGCATTATGCTGCTGACCAAATCGACAAGTTACAAGGGTATAAGGTGCTACGCGATAAAGCCTTCTTCAATGAATTTGTGGTCAAAAGCCTCACACCTGTTAGTGATATCAATGCGGCGTTGATTGAAAATGGCATTATTGGCGGTTACGATTTAGGGCCAGATTACCCGACGATGACTGACCATATGCTGTTGTGCGTGACTGAAATGAACAGCAAAGATGAAATTGACGCACTGGTTGAAATTCTGGGAGGAATCGAATAATGGTGAGTATAGAAAAGCCGCAAGAACAGGCACTCGAACCCCTCATTTATGATATCAGTGTCGCAGGTCGCATTGGTGTGAATTTGCCAAACTGTGATGTGCCAGAAAGCGAATTACCAGACGGTCTCGTGCGCGATGAGTTGAATCTGCCGGAAGTGAGCGAATTACAGGTTGTGCGCCACTTCCTGAAACTAAGCCAACTGAATCATGCTATTGATAAGGGCTTTTATCCGCTTGGCTCTTGCACCATGAAATACAATCCCAAAGTGAACGAAGATATGGCACGTTTAGCAGGCTACGCTAGTTTGCATCCTAGTGTCGATGATGAGAGCGCACAGGGCAGTCTCGCCTTGATGTATCAATTGCAAGAGTGGCTGGCAGAAATTAGTGGCTTTGAAGCTACGAGCCTTGCTCCGGCGGCTGGGGCGCAGGGTGAATTTGCTGGGATTTTGATGATTCGTAAATATCATCTTGAGCGCGGTGATACCCAACGCACTACAATTCTCGTTCCTAACAGTTCACATGGGACAAATCCGGCTACTGTGTCGATGGCAGGTTTTAAGGCGCTAGAATTGCCAAGCGATGCCAAAGGCAATGTTGATGTTGAGGCGTTGCAAAAAGTATGTGATGAACAAGGCGATACGATTGCTGGCATGATGATTACTGTACCGAGTACGCTTGGTTTGTTTGAAGAGCCGATTCTTGAAGTCATCGACATTGTGCATAAAGTCGGTGGCTTGATGTATATGGATGGCGCGAATATGAATGCGCTGATGGGTATTGTTAAGCCGGGTGAAGTCGGTTTTGATGTGATGCACTATAATTTGCATAAGACCTTTAGTACCCCTCATGGCGGCGGTGGACCCGGTAGTGGACCCGTGGGTGTGAATGATAAACTCAAGCCGTATTTGCCGGGACCCATTGTAGACATCATCGAAGAAGAAACAGATGAAGAGCCGCCGTTATATGGTCTTGTGATGCCAGAAAAAAGCATCGGACGCTTAAAGGCATTTCATGGTAATTTCGGGATGCACATTCGCGCTTATGCTTATATTCGTGCTTATGGCGGTAGTGGTCTGCGTGATGTGACGCGCCATGCTGTTTTGAATGCTAATTATATCCGCGCTCAGTTGATGGATACTTATAAAGTGCCATATCCGCGTTATTGTGGACATGAGTTCGTGCTAGAAGGGCATTTCGATGATGTAGATGATATTCATGCCCTTGATATTAGCAAACGCTTGATGGATTACGGTATTCATCCGCCGACGAATTACTTCCCCTTGATTGTGCCGGAAGCTCTCTTGATTGAACCGACAGAAACTGAGGGTAAGGAAGAACTCGATAACTTCATTGATGTGATGAAGAAAATCGCAGCAGAGGCTCGTAGTAATCCTGAACTGCTGAAGAATGCGCCACACGTCGCCCCGACTCGTCGTTTGGATGAGAAGAAAGCCGCGAAGGACTTGATTTTGTGCTGTAGCCCTGCCTTACCCGCAGCAGGTGATTAATCGCGTATTTGGAACTGTCACTTGATATGATAGCCCTCTTTTGGAACATAGCAATTGAGGGTTTTTTGTTGCTTCTTTGCCGAATTAGTTTTCAAAAATCTCACGCACAAGCATCTCAAAACCGAGCAAGACATCGCCACCTGATAATACATGCTCATCGTTGAATATATCGAATGAGCCATCTGCAAAATAAACTTCAACAATGCGGCTATGCGGATGAACCAACCAAACCAAACGTGCGCCTTTGGCAATGAAAAATTCCGCTTTCTCACGGAGTTCTTTAGGGCTGTTGGTTGGAGTATTGATGAGTCTGTAATCTGAAATTTGATTTTGCTGTGTTAAAATGGAAATACTAATGATAGGAGACAGACCGATGACCTATTTTACACTCCATATTCCCGAAGAAGTTTTCTAACGCGCCCAGAAAATCGCGCAAGCAACATCGCAACCCGTAGAAGCTGCTTTGCTAAAACAACTTCGCTTATGGACGGATGCTGCCCCTTTGCTGGATGATGACGAAGAGGCTGAACTTCAAGCCTTGCACTATCTGTCAGATGATGCGCTGTGGCAATTGACCGTGAGCAGATGGCAGGGGACTTACAAGTGCGGATGCAGATTTTAATGGATAGGAATACGTCGGGTGACATCACAGCAGATGAATATGCTGAATTGACACAATCAATCGAACGTGGTCAGCGCCTTATGCTACGGAAGTCGGAAGCGGCAGCACTCCTAACAAAGCGCGGCTTCTGATAGATAGAGCCACGATTGAACGCCCTAATTAAGACGAAATGATAGCTTTTTCAGCTTAGTGCGATTGCCCTAATTCGCTTTTTTTGTTTTACACAAGCAACAGGGTTACAATAGATTTCATATCCGCGTTAGGATTTCCACAGTTGAATCTTATTTCGGGCGCACACGCGAGAACGCCCCTACAATTATTGTACTCAAAATCGTAGCATCTATGTCTATGCAAGGGGTTGTTGCTTTGCCTGTCGAAATACTGCCTATTATCTATATTCCGAAACGTGAACCGAGTTGGCGGCGTAATCTGCGCGCTATCTGGCGTGATTCGTCGGCTTTGTGGCGCGAATTTAGGCGACCTATACTGGTTTTTGTCGTGACCACGATTTTAGGGGGCTTCATCTATGGTGAATTGCATGATGCAGCAGGTCTTACGCCACCGATTGCAATGATTGACCGTCCCTATACAATTGTTCAACTGATGATATTGGAAGCGCCGGTGGAGTATGAAACAACGCCTGATGTATGGTATCTCATTATATGGTGGTATTTGCTGCCGATTATTTTTGTATTTATCGTCGGCAATGGTGCGGCAGATTTTGTGCGCTTATTCTTTAATCGAGACGAACGGCGCGATGCGTGGAGGGAAGCAGTGGCATCAACATATCGGAATCATATTATTATACTGGGTGTCGGTCATGTCGGGCGGCGCGTGGTACGTGTACTACATGATTTGATGGGTGTGGATGTGGTGGCGATTGAACAATCACCATCGCCCGATTTAGAGGCGTTTTTGAAAGAACGCCGTATCCCCTTGATTCGGGGCGATGGCAGCCAAAAATTAACCTTAGAAAAAGCAGGTTTGCAACATGCCGAAGCATTTGTCGCTTGTACCGGAAATGACCACACCAATTTAGATGCCATTATGCGTGCGCGTAGCATGAATAATCATATTCGGATTGTGGCACGTATTTGGGATGACCAATTCAACACTCAAATTAAAGAATTTATGCGCGTACAATCCGTTATCAGTTCATCCAATATTAGTGCGCCTGTTTTTGCTGGCTTGGCGTTAGGTGTAGAACTCACACAAACGCTGCATATTAGCGGAGTCGAATATAGCACGATGCGTCTCACTGTGAATCAGGGCTTTTTTATGGATGGCAAGACGGTTGGCGATATGCAGGAAGAACAGGATATTGATATTGTGCTGCATGTCGAAAAAGGACACTCGGCTGATGTCAAGCCGTCACGGTCAGCATTGATTAATGTCGGCGATATACTGGTGATTTTTGCCCAACATGAGAAGGTATTACAAATCGCCGCCCGAAACCGCCTTTTACGATAGAGGATGAATCACATGCACAGTATTGAACCTAATGAAAAAACGTTACATGGCTATTTTTCAAACGCGATGACTCCGATTCTCACGATTGAGTCGGGTGAAATGGTGTGTTATGCCTCAGCCACAACTTAAATTGATAGTGCCACATGTTCGGCGACCTAAGCAACGCTTGACACGCTTCAGTCGTGCGATTTGGCAAGATACCCGTGCCTTATTGCGTGAGTTTCGTCGCCCTCTCTTAGCTATATTTTTCGCAATTTTTGTTGGGGGTTGGCTCTATGGTAAATTGCTTGCCTTAGCCGGACAGAATGTGCCACCTTATGTCGATTTACCTTATTTTATGTTGGCATTAATGGTATTAGAAAGTCCCACTGATGTACCCGCAGAATATTATTTGGTCGTATTTTGGTATTTGCAACCGGCGATAGGGATTTATATTGTGGGACAGGGTGCAGTTGATTTTATACGACTATTCTTTAATCGGACTGAACGTAGAAGTGCATGGGAGTTGGCTGTGGCGCAAACGTATCGGCAGCATATTGTATTAATTGGTGTTGGGCATGTGGGCTTACGGGTAGCACGAACATTGGTTCAAATGGGTTTTGAAGTTGTGGCGATTGATGAAGAAGATGTCAATGCGGATGCTGACACAGAATTGGCGCAACTGGACATTCCCTTAGTGATAGGGGATGCGCGTTTAACGACTATTGCTAGTAACGCTGGTGTCCAACATGCGCGGGCGGTGATTATTTGTACGTCAAATGACCATGTGAATCTTGAAATTACGATGCGGACAAGAGATTTAGCGCCAAATGCCCGAATTGTGACTCGCCTATGGGATGCGCGTTTTGCTGAACAGTTAAAACGTTTCTTGGATGTTGAAGTGATGAGTGCCTCTGATTTAGCAGCACCGGCATTTGCGGGGTCGGCACTCAATATCGAAATCACACAGACATTGCAAGTTGGTGGCATCGACTATAGCATGATTAAATTGATAATCATGTCGGGTTCATTTATGGAAGGTAAGACAATAGATACATTGCAAGATGATGAGCATGTTGATATTGTGCTGCATGGAGTGGGCGACAATGAACCTAATGTTCATCCGGCTGGCGAAACATTGGTGCAATCTGGGGATACGTTGGTTTTATTCGCACCACATTCCAAAATTACGGAGATTGTCTCTCGGAATCGCCCAGAATAAGTTAAAGGTTCATGATGCAAGCAAGACAAGATATCCTATATCATAGGATTGTAGTCATTTTATTGGGCATATTCGCATTACTAGCTGTGCGAATCAATGTGGGTTGGTACGGACATCATGATGAAAATGGGCGTTGGATTAGTACGGCAATTCGCAATTATGCACTCTATGGCGCAGATGAATTGGGCTATCTCATAACGACTACGCCGGGACCTGCTAACCCTGCAACGCTCCGTTATTATGTCAATCATCCACCGTTGATTGTGTGGACAGCTTGGCTATCGTCAGAAATTTTTGGCTACTATGAAAGCGGAATGCCTTATCCTGATGCATGGCCTAAAGAGATATCCGTGCGCTTGGTCTCTATCTTTGCGACGATGATAAGCCTGAGTGCCTTTTATGTCTTGTGTCGGCGCTTGCTGAACCCTCACTTAGCCTTGCTTGCTTTGATATTTTATGGCTTCACGCCGATGATTGCTTACTTCGGACGAATGCCGAATCATGAACCTTTGGCTCTGCCGTTTATTTATCTTTTTATCACGGTTTTTATCAACTGGATACGCCGATTTACGATACGCCGAAGTATTATTCTTGCAGTCTTAGCCGTTAGTGCCATGTGGATAGCATGGGCATCGGCATTTTTCTTTGCGACATTAGGCTTAGTGGCACTGATTTATGGGAAGAAGAAACATCGCATTGCTATTATTGGTGTGGGCATCATTACCTTATTGTCAACAGTCGCAATCCCACTATTTTATGACATTCAGCGTCCGGGAGCCATTACAGATCTGCTCAATGCTTTTGTATTTCGTACCAGCAATCGCACACTTGGACGCGGTAGCGCTTCCTTTACAATCAGGCAATTTATAGTCCAACTTTTTGTTCACATGGTCTCAGCCATGACGTTAGCTGTTGTTGTTTTTGGAACATGGGGTTTGACGATTGCTATTCGCCGCAAAAAAAGTCTCACCAGAGCCGTGATTATCGCGTTACTGGGCGCACCAACGGGCTATATGCTGGTCTTTCGCAATGCGTTTTATGTGCATGACTACTACAAAATCTTCTATATGCCGATATTCATCATCGGCACAGTGCTTGCTGTTCATCAATTATGGCTGGCATCTCGGCGTGGGCTAGGGCGCTTTGCTCGTCCACTTGTCGTTGCGATACTGGTTTGGTCAAGCGTCCTTGGTATCATTTGGTTTGTGATATTACACCAAGTTGCCAAGGTGCCTGATTTTCAAGAGATTTCTGCAATTTTACCAAACTACAGTCAAGAAACTGATATCATCTTAACGAACCTTGCAGATGTCCATCCCAGCATTGATTATTATACTTATCGGACGTTGGTATATGGTATTGCTCCACAAGATGCCATTCTTCAAGCTGAAACAGACACACGTTCAATAAAGTATCTCTATTGTGCTATAAACGATGATGATAGGGCTGTACTTGATGAACTGCTTGGGCAATTTCCATCAGAGATGATAACAGATGAGTGTCGATTGCTTGTGATGAATTGATGAATTGTATGTGGGATGAGTTAGCATAAATAATATACGTTCTATGTGAAATAGAATAAGCGATTCAATGTGTATTTTGACTTGTTGTAAGCGAAAGAATAGCTTTCAGCAGGTCAGCATTTCAGCTTATGGTAGGTGTCATCTCGTTCATTCATCAATTATTTTGGCGACTTGGCGTTTTGGCGCTTCAAAAAACAAAATAGGCACTTTTAGATTGGACAGTTATTTCACATACTGCGTAATATACTCAAAATGATGTTGCAAAATACTAGGAGATGATAAATGCCGCGTATTGTACGTTATGTAACCCTGATTATTGGAGTGTTGATTCTTACGGCGCTTGGTACATATGCTGTTCTGGGAAGTTTTTCGCGGATAATTGCGGATGATTATTGTACGGCATATCAAGGGCTAGAATATGGAGTCGTTGATGGGATTGTTAGACAATATCATGAATGGTCTGGTGCGTACAGCACATTTTTTATGAAATATGCTTTAGCACCACTCCAACCGAGTATTCATCCAATATTACCGACACTCCTAATCGTGGGCTGGTTTGTGGCTCTATTTGTGTTCTTTAGCCCTCTTGCTGAAAGGGTTCGCTTGCCCCACCCACAAAAAGGATCTGCTTTTTTAGCGTTAATTATGACCTTTGTTTTGGTAAATAGTGTTCCCAGTCTTCAGAATATTTATTGGTATGGCGCGACAATTCCCTATGTTTTGCCTGTGATACTCTTGGTGATGTATGTCGGCGCACTGCTGAGGTATTTTCGTCACCCACGAACACCTCAAGAGGATATCATCATGGCTGCCGTTCATGCGGCTATTGTATTGGCTTTGTGTGGTTTTACAGAAGTTTCGATAACATTTATTGTTACATTACATGGACTAGGATTACTATTGATACCTGTCGTTCCGCGTACATGGCGACGGGGCTATATTATGATTGTCGGTGTTGGATTAGTTGCGGGATTAATAGGGCTTATATTTGCTGTAACTGCGCCCGGCATCGCTATTCGACAAGAACGGGTTAACGAGGTATTCGATTATCAGCGTGTATCGCTACCCCGTTTGGCTTATACTTCACTTGTTTTCACTGGATTGTTTCTTATCGCCGAAACATTTGGTTTAGCTCATATGCTGTTTCTGTTTTTGACAGTATTTGTGGGTCTCATCGCTTATTATGGTGTGTACGCGACAGATAAACCGTATGCGTTACCGAAACCCACTTATATAGCACTATTTACATTAGGAAGTGGTATATTGCTGATCATGTCTGTGGTTGTCCCCAATATCTATGCCTTGGGCTTTGTGGCATCACGGACTCTCGTATCAGCGCGTTTGGTACAGATGTTGATGATTGTTGTTTGGGCTTATTTGACTGCGAGTGCTGCAATACGCCGCAATTGGGTAGTGCGACTGCAACGTAGCCCTATGTTCAAGCCGACGCTATGGTCAATTATCGGTATGATGGCTTTTTTGCCGTTGCAGACTATTGGCAGTAATCTGATACGTTACCCCGAATTTGAAACGTATGCTCGTGGTTGGGATGCTCGCCATGAAATACTCTCATCGGCAGATGAAGGGGCGACTATTCGTATTCCTGACTTAGAATATGATATCGCGGATTATTTATTGTTAGAAACAATTACTAATGACCCTAATTGGGTCAATAATTGTGCCACAAACTTCTATCAACTTGAGGCAATCGTTGTTGAGGAAATTGCTACGCCATAGATAAGCTGCTGCGTCATTATTGGACATGAAAAATCACTCTCTACAATTCATAGGTTCATAGAGGGTGATTTGTGATGACAGCATATGCGGCGCAAAAACACAAAACGGAAGTTTACTGACTGTAGAATGACAGAGGCACTGGAAGATAAGTGCCTCTTTGCTATTTTGGTGTATTAGCGTTTTGGGAAGCGTCGAAGAATCGTTACTGGTTCGGGCATAGGCGCTCTATCACCGAGTTTCATATTTGCGAGACTTTTAGCCTTTGCGCGTGCTGAACTGGGGAAAACAGCTAGTTGTACCCCCATTTTACGGTAACTTTTCTTCAAATAGACTTGTCCTAACTGATAACCTTCGCGGTCAATGGAGCAACTCGTCACAATGCCCACTACACGTCCACGATTATCGACAATCGGGTCGCCTTGATGAGCCGGACGTGCGCCTTTGTTATCCATACGGAAGCGACTAATTTCAGCATCGCGTTTGATTTCGCGCTGGATGAAGGCACTTTTGCCAGCAAAGAAGGGTTTGTACAGTTTAACATAAGCACCCATACCCGCATCGGCTGGATTCATGTTTAATGGACCTTCAAGTTCATGACCATATAGCGGTAAGCCTGCTTCAATACGAAGGCTATCGCGTGCGGCTAATCCACAGGGAACTGAGCCAAGTTCCATCAGGCGATTAAAGACTGCTGGTGCATCATCAGGATGTGGGAAGACTTCATAGGCAATGCGCTCACCTGTATAGCCCGTGCGTGAGATTATCAAATCGAAGCCCTCTAACGTGACACGGATGATTCCTGCCCATTTGAGATTTTTGACTTGTTTCTTGTCGTCGTCACTGGCTTGCATTGCCAGCAAAATATCTTTGCTCTTGGGTCCTTGTAAGGCTATATCAACGCGACGGTCAGCCCCTGATGACTCAGTTCGTAAATCACGAATTTCTACTCCGTCAGCATTGATGCGACGCGAGGGCATATTGGCATCAATACGGACTTTCCCGTCTTTTACGGCATTGACCCAAGCCCAATCTTTATCGTTATTGGACGCATTGACGACGACGAAGAAATGGTCTTTCGCCAAGCGATAAATCATCAGGTCATCAAATGGGATGCCGTTTTCGTCAAGGAAGAATGTATAGTGCGAATCGCCAACTTTTAGGCGTTCGACATCATTGGCGGCAATGGCATGAAGAAATGCTTCTGCTCGTTCGCCGCGCACATCCCAGACACCCATATGCGTGACATCGAAAATACCAGAATTATTGCGAACGGCTAAATGTTCACTCGACACAGAGTCGTACCACAGGGGCATATCATAACCCGCAAATTCGCCCATTTTTGCGCCTAAGTCTTTGTGAATATCCCACAATACACTCTTGAGACCTGTTGCTTCGGGCGTGTTCCACTCAAAGGCAGGGAGGCTGTCGCCAGACGATTGCAGATTTTCGCCATTCATGCCAATGAAATAGACTTTATCTGCATAACCATCAGCTTCATTAGGTGTAGTCAGGGGTTTTGTTGATTTTCCAACATAATCGACCACTACGTAACCGGGAACTTTCCCGTACAAGTCCTGATTGTCAAAGACGACATAGCCATCGGATAGCGCCCGTAACCATGCCGCAACACGCGCTACATTGTCTTTTACGTGGAGGATATATTCACTGTCACTGACTTTTCCGAGCCAAGCACTCGCCATCAATGTGCCATCGACTTCAAGGATATTCGTGGGGTGGATATCTCCATTGGTGAGACTATGAACAGCACTCGTCGCTGTCGTATCAAGGAATAAATCGGCTTTTTTGCCTTGAATAGAGAATGTATGCCAACCGGAACTGTATTCGTCATCACTATAGAAAAAATGTGGGTAAGTATCAGCTTTAGCATCGGTATCAATGCCAAGCGAATCAATCAAATCACGGGTGGCGAGGCGTGCCTTATGGAAGGTGTCAAAGTCGATTTTAGCACGTGCTGCATTACGTCCAGTAAAACTGAAAGGCTTACAGGCTAAGAGGACATCGGCAATGATATCGGCTAGTTTTTCAGTTTCTTGCAGACCTGCGCCGCGTTGTGTGAGCCATGGTGTGCCAAGACGAATACCTGATGGGCGCAGTGCCGACGTATCGCCGGGTATGGTCTGACGGTTGCAGACGATTCCGACTAAATCTAAGATACGGGCTGCCATATCACCGGATAAGGGCGTGCCATCTTCACCGACGATTGTTTTTAAGTCAACAACTAACATATGCGAGTCTGTGCCGCCATGTGGAATCCGCAAACCGCGCTCTGTGAGGCGTTTAGCGAGATGACGGGCATTAGCCACAGTTTGTTTTTGTAATTGCTTGAATTGCTCAGTTTGTGCGAATTTGAGCGCGACAGCCAAGCCGACTATACTGTTCATATGGGGACCACCCTGTTCACCGGGGAAGACGGCTCTATCGAGTTTTGTCGATAAGTCTTTACGGTGGGTGATGATGACTGCGCCACGGGGTCCATTGAGCGTTTTGTGGGTCGTGAATGTGACGATATCTGCAATACCAACTGGATTTGGATAGACTCCGGCTGCGATTAAGCCCGCAAAATGGGCGACATCGGCTAATAAGAGCGCACCGACTTCATCAGCAATCGCTTTATAAGCCTCCCAATCTGGCTCAATAGGATAACTACTATAGCCACCAATAATGATTTTCGGCTTGTGTTCAAGTGCAAGGGCGCGAATATCATCATAATTGAGTTGTTCAGTTTCATCATCCACAGAATAACTGACAATATTGAACCACTTGCCAGAGCGATTCACAGGTGAGCCATGACTCAGATGCCCACCTGCAATGAGATTCATGCTGAGAACTGTATCGCCGGGATTGGCAAAGGCGGTATAAACTGCATTGTTGGCAGGTGCGCCGGATAGCGGCTGCACATTGACAAAGAGGTTATCGGCACTCACGCGCTCATTGGCGAATATTTCAGCACAACGGCGGCGTGCAATAGATTCGAGAATGTTGGCGTATTCTGTGCCTTTATAATAGCGATTATCGGCATTGCGGCGATATTCTGAGAGGCGTGTCCCGTAATCAAGTAAGTCACGCTCACCGAGTTTTCGCCAGCTATCAAGCGGATACCCTTCGGCATAGATATTGCTGAAAGAGCTACTTACGCCTTCACGGACGGCTTCTGGAATCGTGCTTTCGGACGGAATCATAATGATAGTGCGGGCTTGGCGTGCCGTTTCGTGGCGCACCAATTCGGCTATATCGGGGTCAAGTTCATCTAGCGACCCTCTAAATAAGAAATCTTGTTCAACTTTTTCGACCATGCGAACCCCTATTGTGCAATTGTAATATAGAAGATGAGCGCGATTCTAACATGCCGTGTTTCAAGATACGAGTGGGGATAGAAAATGGTAAGAAACTGGCATAAGCCCCTTTCGGGGTTTCGCCGCGCCTCACACAAAATTGCAATCTGCGATAGAGGCTATAGGTTCAACAAGGATAGTTTGTTAAACAAGGATGGACTTGAACTGAGAAGGAATCTCCGACAGGTTGTTGAATGGGACATGTCACAAGGAAAACTACAGTGTTGATAGTGCCACTATTTTTTGACAAACACCTATGCACGACTTAAAATCCTTGATAGGAATGATAGCACTTTAACATCCTCTATCCGCAGCAAGGTGTACTTGCCATGAGTACACCCCTAGGATGTCATTCAATGATATGTTTCAGTTTATCATCAGTGCGGATAGCAAACCGAAAATAATTTAACCTCTGGAGACTTTTTCATGAAGGAATATACAACGGACAAGATTAGAAATGTCGCTGTAGTGGGGCATCAGGGATGTGGGAAAACCTCACTGGTTGAGGCATTGCTCTATAACACAGGAGCAATAACACGTATGGGCAAGGTCGAAGACAAAAATACCGTCTCTGACTGGGATGAAGAAGAACGCTCACGCGGCATGTCCATCAATACATCTCTGGTGCCGATTGAATTTAATGACCACAAAATCAACCTTCTGGACACACCCGGCTTCACTGATTTTCAAGGTGAGGTCAAAAATGCCATGCGCGTTGCTGATGCGGTAGTTGTTGTGGTTGATGCCGTGAGTGGTGTCGAAGTGGGTACAGAACTGGTTTGGGATTATGCTCGTGAATATCAACAGCCAATGATTGCTGTTATTAATAAGGTAGACCGCGAAAATGCAAATTACGAAAATGTATTAGAGCAATTGCGCGAAGCCTTCCCCAAATACAAATTTATCCCCGTGATGATTCCAATCGGGCAGCAGGCAGATTTCAAAGGTGTTGCTAATCTCGTCACAGAAAAAGCCTATTTCGATGTCGGTGAAGAACGCTCTGATTTGCCGGATGATATGGTAGATGTTGTCGAAGAGGGGCGCATGGAAATCATTGAAGCGGCTGCCGAAGCTGATGATGATTTGATGCAGAAATATTTTGATGAGGAAACACTCAACAATGATGATATTCGTGATGGAATGCGGAAAGCCTCGCGGTCTCACTTGTTGCGGACAGTGCCTGTATTTGTGACATCGGGTACAGCCAATATTGGTACGTATCCGCTTATGGAGGCTTTGATTGCTTATACATCTGCTCCATCAGTGCGACGTGTTCGTATCGAACGTGAAGGCGCAGCAGAAACAGAATATATTACAGCGCCTCAGAGCGATGATAAGGCACTTGCGGCGTATGTCTTTAAGACAACCACTGACCGCTTTGGCACATTGAATTACTTCCGTATTTTTTCGGGGGTTATCTCTGCAAATAGTCGCAACATTAATGCTGAGACAGGTGAAGAAGAACGCTTCGGGACGCTAGTTGTGGTGCGTGGTAAAGAACAATTAGAAGTGCCAAAACTCCATGCGGGTGATATTGGGGCAGCCGCGAAACTCAATAACACGAAAACAGGCGACACATTTGCTGATAAAGATGCCGATTTCAAAATTGTAAAGCCTGATTTCCCTGCGCCCTTGTATATGGTTGCCGTCACGCCACGCACACAAGCGGATAGCGCAAAAATGGGGCAAATTTTGACCGTACTTTCCAATAACGACCCGACTGTCCGTTGGCGACAAGATAGCGATACGCGCCAAACTGTCTTGGAAGGCATGGGTGAAATTCATGTCCAGACGATATTGAATAAAGCCGAAGTGTTGGGTGTGGGTATCGACACAGAAGTACCCAAAGTGCCATACAAAGAAACCGTCACCATAGAAGCCGAGGGCGAATATACCCATAGAAAGCAATCTGGTGGCGCAGGACAATATGGGCGTGTTAATTTGCGCGTGATGCCCACCGAAGAAAAATTTGTTTATGAGACCAAGATTTTCGGTGGCTCAATTAGTTCATCGTTCTTACCCTCCATTGAAAAAGGTATTCGGCAAGTATTGGAAGAAGGCGTGATTGCCGGTTATCCGGTGGTGCAAGTCAAGGTGGTTGTATTTGATGGTAAAGAGCATCCGGTAGATTCCAAAGACATAGCTTTCCAGATAGCCGGACGCGAAAGTTTCAAAATTGCCTTTAGAGATGCCAAACCTGTTCTGCTTGAACCGATTGTCAATGTGAAAATCACGGTGCCAGACTCGATGATGGGTGATATTATGGGTGATATGACGACGCGGCGCGGACGGGTACAAGGGATGGATACAGTTGGACAGAAAAGTGTGATTAATGCCCAAGTTCCCTTATCAGAAATGCTGCGTTATGGTAATGTTTTACGCTCAATGTCAGGTGGACGGGGTGTCTATACCATGGAATTCTCCCATTATGAAAATATGCCATCACATATCCAAGAAGAAATTGTTGCACAGATGAAAGTTGACGAGGAATAGTGGTCAACAGGTCATTAATGTTGAAACAAAAGGGCGAGATGAGAATCTCGCCCTTAGCAATTTGATTAAGGCTGTTCGCTCGGTTGGTCATCAGGTGGCGGTGGTTCTGGGGTGAAATTATCACCTTCTGTCGATTCAGAATCTGTGATGCCATTAGCACTTTCTTCTGACTCATCACTGTCATCGTCTCCAGCGAACAGTGCAAATGGGTCAGGTTTTGGCTCAACTTTGGGAATCTCATCAACATCGTCATCAGTCGCATCAATCGGCTTATCAACAGGTATCCCAACCAATTCGAGAACTTCATCGCGCTCTAACACTTCGCGTTCCAACAATGCTTGGGCAATCGCGTCCAATTTGTCACGGTGTTTTAGCAGTAATTGGTGTGTGTACTCGTATCCTTCATCAATGAGGCGGCGGACTTCGGCATCTATCTTAGAGGCTGTTTCTTCGCTATGCTGGCGACCTTGTCCTATGGAATAGCCTAAGAATGGGTTTTCGTTGCCATTGCTGTAATCCACCATGCCAAGCGCACTCATCCCAAATTGTGTCACCATGCGACGGGCAATTTGGGTGATTTGTTTGATATCGCCCATAGCGCCAGCCGTCACTTGATTGAAGACAACTTGTTCGGCAACTCGTCCACCAAGTCCGACACGAATTTCAGACTCATAGTATTCTTTCGGGCGCAATGCGCGATTGTCATCACGAATAAATGCTGTAATTCCAGCAGCATATCCGCGTGGCGTAATGGTCACTTTGAGAACTTGGTCAGCGCCATCGGTCATCAAGGCTGTTACCGCATGTCCTGCTTCATGATAAGCCGTAACTTCGCGTTCATGTGGGTCAGATAGCGGCGGACGTTCGATGCCTAATATGATACGCTCGAAGGCATTAGAAAAATCAGCTTGAGTGATTTTCTTACGATTCATGCGGGCAGCATGTAAAGCGGCTTCATTGGCTAAATTCGCCAAATCTGCACCAGAGAAACCAACAGTTGCCCCTGCCATTGTTTCAAGGTCAATGTCTTTGGCTAAGGGCTTACCGCGAGTATGAATCTTCAAAATACTCAAACGACCTTTGCGGTCTGGCAAAACGACAGCGACTTGACGGTCAAAGCGTCCCGGACGCAATAATGCTGGGTCAAGCACATCGGGGCGATTGGTGGCTGCTATCACAATCACAGTGGAACTCTGGTCGAAACCATCCAACTCCGAAAGCATCTGATTGAGTGTTTGTTCGCGCTCATCATTGCCACCACCGAGACCAGCACCGCGTTGGCGACCTACCGCGTCAATCTCATCAACGAAGACGATACTCGGCGAATTTTCTTTCGCTTTTTTGAAGAGGTCACGGACACGCGATGCGCCAACACCGACGAACATCTCGACAAATTCTGAAGCTGCGATACTGTAATAGGCGACATTTGCCTCTCCTGCAACAGCACGCGCCATCAATGTTTTACCTGTCCCTGGTGGACCCACTAGGAGTACCCCTCGTGGAATCCTTGCGCCGAGCGAAATATATTTATCCGGCTCTTTGAGGAAGTCTACGACCTCCATTAGCTCTCGTTTTGCGGCATCTTGTCCGGCAACGTCATCAAATGTGACTCGTGAAGTCTGGGCATCATATTCACGGGCGCGTGATTGACCGAAGCCAAAAACACCGTTCATTTGCCCACTAGCACGACGCGACATCCAGACGAAGAAAGCAATAATGAGGATGATAGGCATAAAGTTAATCAGCAAGCGCAAAAGTGCAAAGGTGTTAATCTCTGACCGCTTGATGGTCACATTATCGCCTGCACTGATACGGTCACGCAATACTTCTGAGAGGGCTTCGGCTTGTCCGGGTGGGAAGTTCACAGCGAATTTATTGAGTATGATGACTCCACGCTCTTCATCAGCAAGTCGAACTTCAATATTCTGGCTGAATTCACCAAAAGCGGAATTGGCATTTGCTAAGTCGCCTGTCCCAATTTCAAAGGTGATGCTGATGATGCTATCGCGGTTTGCCCACACAGAATCATACGTAATGACTTCTGCATTACTGCGATTCCCCCCCGTTAATGCGCCGGGGACGAGAATCAACAATAATAAGAAAAAGAGGAGTAAAGCGGGCCAAATCCAGCGTCTCCAGTTAGGAGGTAAACCGCGAGACTCGTTTTGCTTATCATTGTCTGGTTGTTTATCGTTTTGTTGATTTGGGTGCATCGGTATAATTTACCTTGCGACTGTTGCCATCTTAAAATCGGACATTATCGGCACAATTATACCTCATGAAACGTTAGAATAGTGCTATTAGTTTAGCATTTAGGGAATCAGTCTCATTCTGCCTTCATATACGAATGTGAATCCAACGTGCCAAGCAGTAAATTTATGCTATACTAGGGACATATCCTTAACAAAAGTTTCTGGAACGAAAAAGGATGTTAGGTCGCGGAAGTGTGATGAAATCGGCAAAATGGCTGCTGATAGTGGTGGTCTTGTTGCTGTTAACCGTGTTACAAACACAGGCGGATGTGGTGGATGCCCAGCCGTTGTATTTGTATTACTTCGAGACCGATGATGTGCTGCTGGCAAGTGGCGAGACACAGCAGTATCAATTTGCGACCTTTGCCGAAGACGAGACAGTGCGGATAGTGGTTTATGGCTTAGACCGCTTAATACGCCCCGAAGTGACCTTGTACAATAGCGAGGGCGACCATGTTGCCACCGGACGCTCAAACCCCAACCAACCAGATAGCGATTATGTGCGCTATATCGAATTCACACCGACAAGCGACGAACTCTTCACTTTTGAGGTAACAGCCAGCGAAGGCGAGGCGCAAGAGGGGCTTTTACGGGTGATATTGGTGGAAGGCGAGGCAATAGATGGCGATTTGACCTATCTGGATACGGTGAATCCGCTTTTGCCGGGACGGGTTTTCATGGTGGCTGGTTCTGATGAAGTGGACGACGATTTTCCCGATGCCCCTGTCGGCTTGCGTGTGGGCGCGGAAGTCTTACCAGTCGACCGTTTTCGCAAGCGTCCCGATATTTTTGTTTCACGCGGTTCAACCGATTTCTTGCCACCCTTGGACGAACGCACGCATCCCGATAAGTCGCATGTGTGGTTTAACGAAAATGGCGAGAAATTCTACTTTTTCACGGTTCATGCCCTGCCGGAAGAAGTCACGGCTGCGACTGAAAATGTGGATTATGAGGCACTCAATCTGCTAACATTTTTCTATTTTGATTATTTCTTCATTGTGGGAGCGGGTAGTGACCCCGTTTTGTTCGGACAAGAGACGCAACCGTGTTCGGATATCTCGCTAGAGAGTCGCAGTGAGTGTGAGCGCACGCCGCCCGTTGAGCGTGACGGATTCGTTGCAGGAGATGAAGAGGAGGGCTTGATTGCTGATGATGACCCGCCGCCAGACCTCGACGATACGATTATTTCGGCATTTGGCGGATGTTACTTTACCTATGGTGGGTCTTCGCCGTATTTTCCCGGTTTCTATTTTCATGACCGTTGCCAGAGTTTTGTCTCATTTACAGGTAGCGCGAATAGTGTCATAGATGGCACGGATTTGGACGATTTAGAGCTGTATGGTGGTGGGGGAAACGATACTATCAATGGCTATGACGGCAACGATGTGATTGCCGGCGATGATGTCTATATCTATGATTGTTGGTCATTCAATTCTTACAATTATGCCTATGTCTACACCTGTTTTCCATATACCGATTATAACGGAACGGGCAACGATATCATTGATGGTGGCGATGGCAATGACCGGATTTACGCCAGTGGCGGCAATGATACGGTTTATGGCGGTGCCGGTGATGACTATATTGTTGGCGATAATGCGATTATTTATGAACGTTGCACGCAAAATTATTTTTTGCCCTTCCTCTTCTATGTTGTGCCGACGTGTACGCCGTATACAGAAGTTCATTATGGAACGGGCGTTGACACGATTTATGGCGATGAGGGCAACGATACGATTTATGCCGGCAATGGCAATGATACTGTGTATGGCGGCGATAATGGCACGCCCTTTGTCACGGATGATGATACGATTTATGGCGAAGGCGGCAATGACTTTCTCTATGGCGAATGGGGCGACGATTTCCTCAGTGGTGGGACGGGCAACGACTCGCTCTTTGGAGGAGTGGGTGCGGATACGCTCTATGGCAATGCAGGAGATGATTTCCTCAACGGGGGTGCAAATGATGATTTTCTGTACGGCGGGACGGGTAACGATACGCTAATTGGCGATGCGGGCAATGATACGCTGAATGGCGATACGGGCAATGATACGCTGCGTGGGGATGGCGGAGATGATATTCTCAATGGCGGTGCCGGCAACGATTTATTCCTCGAAACGGTAGGCAGTGGTATCAATGATGTGATGGATGGCGGTACAGGTTATGATACGGTGGATTACTCCGCTTTCAGTAGCAGTATTGTTCTGGTTATTAACGGCGGCGCGAGCATCAATGCGAATTTAGACCCAACACCTGAGACGATGACCAATATTGAAGGCTATATAACGGGTGCCGGCGATGACATCTTCAGCATCGGCGGCGATTTTTCGACCCTGAGCAATGCCGTAAATTCGATTAGCATTAATGGTGGGAGTGAAACCACAGCCGATTTGGTGCGTTTTGAATCCGGCACAACGGGCTATTTCACCTTGATTGGCATTGAAACAGTTTTGTTGTGTGATAATGCAGTTTGTAGCACGACTACCGATGTCACAGCCAGCTTGAATAGCACTTTTCAGGAAATTAGCACGGGGCTTTGGGTTCGGGCATTAGCTGTTGCTCCGCTTGCGACACCTTTGACGACATTGGGAACAGTCGGAGCGGATATTTGGGACTTGTCAGCCCAAAACTATGCTGTGGGCGCGGTAGTGGACGGTGGTGAAGGCAGTGATACGTACCGCTTGGCAGCGATATTGGGTATTGAGATTAATGATACGGGGGCATCGGGTAGCGATACGGTTGCCTTTGCGATGGAAAGTGCGGCGCTGACGATTGAGGCACTCTCGGATACCCGCTATACGGCGAGTGACGGCACGAATACGGTGTTTTTGCAAGGCATTGAAAATATCGAAACGGGCGCGGCGAATGATATTTTTGTGCTGGGGTATGACGCGAATGGTGTCAACAATCGCTACGATGCCGGTGAAAATGACTTCGGAACAGACCGCGATACAGCTATTATCGAGACCGACCTTGATTTGAACTTGGTATTTGCTGGCAATGCCGTGACAGTCAATGCGACAGATACATTATTGAACTTCGAGACCTTTATCACGGGTAATGGCGATGACAGTTTTGTGATGCGCGACGACATCATTGGTGGCTTTGACCTTGATGGTGGACTGGGTGTGAACAGTGTTCTCTACGACACAGCGAATGATTTGCTGGTGACCCTCGCGGCGGCTGATAGTCTCACCGTGACCGATGGATTGCTCACCGATACCTTAACAAACATCAGCAACGTGACGACAGGCGACGGTGATGATAGCTTTGATTTAGACATTAATGCCGCTAGTACGACGACTGCCTACAATTTCAATGGCGGTGGCGGCAACAACATTTTCCGTTTCTTCTTCGACGGCGAGACTCCCTTAACGGATACCGTCAACATGACCGTCTCCGCCGATGGTGACAACAATATACTCGACTTTTCCGGTGTCAATGTTGCCGTAACGATTGACTTGGCAAGTCGCTCACCACAAGAGGTCTTTGACAATTTCATGCTCACAGTACAAGGTGTTTTTGAGGCGATATTACCGGATGCGCCCAATTTACCCACAGACTTACCACCCGAAATAGCCACCGAGGCTAATCCGGCGCAGTCCAATCCAGAACAAACAACGGTCACAGCAACACCGAGCGATGTACCCGTTGAAACAACTGCCGAAGCGACACCTCAACCAAGCACTGAACCCGTCGCCACCGAAGCAACACCTCAACCGACTACTGAACCCGTCGCTACTGAGGCTACACCTCAGCCACCTGTCGAAAGCACCCCCGCTCCTGAAACTACGGCTGAAAGTTAGGTCAAGAGGGGGATTTTCAAGTAATTAAATGATAACTTGCGACTCTCAGAATTATATTTCTTCGTATTTTATATCTACTCTGCGCCCACTGTTAGCAGATTCGACAATCGCATCGCAGATGACAGCATTGCGATAACCGTCCACAAAATCTGCACCATATGGGGCAACATTTGTATCGTTGACGATTGCGCGGAAAAAGTGGTCAAATTCATGCACGAAGCTATGTTCCCAACCGATAATATGACCATGAGGCCACCAGTTTTCCCAATACGGATGATGCGCTTCTGTCACTAGCACATTATGAAAACCTTGTGTGGTATTGGGTTCATCTCCTGCCCAAAAGACATTGAGTTCGTTCATGCGCTCCAAATTGAATTGAATCGAACCGTTCTCGCCATTGATTTCAAAGTTATTGAAATTTTTGCGACCTTTGGCAAAGCGTGTGGCTTCCAGTGTGCCGAGTGCGCCATTCTCAAATTCTATAGCGGCGACAAAGCCATCATCGACATCAGATTTAACCATGCCACCCGACCCATCGGGGCGTTCTTTAATCCAAGTTTGCTGATACCCCATGACTGACTTCGGTTCACCAACGAGGAAACGGGCGAGGTCAATGATGTGTGCGCCCAAATCACCCAAAGCACCACTGCCTGCGACATCTTTTTGGAAGCGCCAACTTGTAGGCATCGTCTTATCCATGCCCCATTCTTGCAAATAGACCGCTCGCCAATGATATATCTGTCCGAGTTTGCCGCTTTCTATGATTTTTTTAGCCTGCATAATTGCCGGAACAAAGCGATAATTAAACGCGACCATATGCTTGACACCTGCTTTTTGTACGGCATCCAGCATAGATTTCGCCTCTTCTGCGCTACGACCTAATGGTTTCTCACAGAACACATGCTTTCCGGCGGCTGCGGCTGCAATACACGGCGCGGCATGGGTATTGTTGGGTCCACCATTATCGAAGACATCAATCGCATCATTTTTGAGCATATCACGCCAATCGGTATAGTAGGTCTCGTAACCATAGCGTTTTGCGGCTTCGCATACAGCCTCTTCATTACGACCTGCAATCGCTACCATGCGCGGAATTGCGGCTGGAGGATACATCATATATGGGATTTTCTTAAAGGCATTAGAGTGTGCCTTGCCCATGAAGGCATAACCCAACATCCCGATACCAATTATTGGAGCATCACCTGTCGCCTTTGCCCCTGCCATACTGGTAAACGCACTACTCTTATTTTCTTCTGTCATCGCAAAATAATCCTTTTCATAAAATGACTATTAATCGTCCCCAAATGCGGCATCAAAGGCAATATCTGATGCCGCAAAATCGTTTTTCTTGACGAAAGCCGCCGATTCCGTTGCGCCAAATTCTCTATCCATACCGCTATCTTCCCATTCAACGGATAAGGGTCCTGTATATGCGGCACGATTGAGAGCGCGAATCATGCTATCCATATTGAGGTCGCCATGCCCGCAGGAGACAAAATCCCAACCGCGACGGCTATCACCAAAGTTCAAATGTGAGCCGAGAATACTCCGTACATTATCCAGATTTACTTTGCTATCTTTGACATGAACATGATAAATCTTATCAGGGAAGTGGTCTATGAATTTTGACGGGTCAAATAATTGATGGATAAAATGTGACGGGTCAAAATTGAACCCGAAGGCTTCACGATGATTCAATGCTTCCAATGTTTTCTGTGCTGTGAAGATGTCATAGGCGATTTCTGCTGGGTGACATTCCAGCGCGAATTTCACACCCACTTCATCATAAACATCGAGAATTGGATTCCACTGGTCAGCAAATTGGACATAACCGGCATCAATCATGGCATCGGATGTCGGTGGGAAGCGATAGAGCATATGCCATATCGGACTGCCTGTGAAGCCATTGACGACATTGACACCAAATTTTTTGGCAGCACGGGCTGTATTTGCCATCTCTTCGGCACAGCGTTGACGCACACCATCAGAGTCGCCATCACCCCACAGACGGTCAGGCAGAATCTCTTTATGACGAGCATCAATATAAGCATCTGACACACATTGCCCGACGAGGTGATTGCTGATTGCCACGCATTGAAGACCGTGCTTTTCCAGAATATCCCAGCGTGATTGTACATAACTATCATCTTCAAGTGCCTTATCGACTTCAAAATGGTCGCCCCAACAAGCTAATTCCAAGCCATCGTAGCCGAAACTTTTAGCCTTTGCTGCCAATTCAACCAGTGGCAAATCTGCCCATTGTCCGGTAAAGAGTGTAAGCAAGCGTCCCATGATGAAAATCCTTTCTCTACAGTAATGGTTTTTTGTTCCCCTTAGTGTAGCGGCTATTGTAATGTGAGTGAAAAATTAGACAGAATCAGGGCTAGTTTAACGCCAATAATGGATAAATGCAGTAAATCGCTTGCAATCATGAGAAAATCAGGGGGAAAAGGAATCACTCGCAGTTTATCGGCTTATTTATTGCTTTGTGAGAAACCAAGACGATGTTATAATGTATTTAATGCGTGGGGCGATGAGGATTGTTAATGTCATCTGAAAAACCAGAAAACACATCTCCAAATAAAAATAATGATGGTGGACTAGAATTTGACCGTTCGGAGGCTTTGAGAAAAGCACTTCTGAAACTAAAAGAGCAGGGCAAAATCAAAGACCTACCACCGGACATGTTCGGTGGTGATGATGCAGAATCTTCGTCATCGGATTTGGCAGAATCGCATCCATCAGTAACACCTGAGCAAGTGAATACCACAACTTCTGACGATGTGGCAGAAAACGAATCTGAGAAGGTCGGTTGGTCGGCTGTTTTATCGGGTTGGGATAACACGCCACAAAGATTAGAGAAAGAAGAGCGTAAGCACAAAACGTCTGAGATTCAGGTGCTTATCACGCCGGAACAAGATGAAAAAATGGCACAAGTCGCTGCTGAAGTTGCATCAAACAGTGATAATTGGGGTGCATGGGATGAGTCTGAGGACTCAAATGGTGATAGTGCCTCTGATTCTGTCATTCTTGAGGATTGGAATAAGCCCGAAATTATTGAAATAACAGATGCTGATAAGGGTTTAGTGCTTCGTAAGCAGATTACCTCTGAACCCGAAACAGATAAGTCAGTTGTGCTGTCATCAAGTGATACGCCGTGGACATTGCAACAATTTTTTAACGGCGAAATTGACCTTGATATAGAATTACAGAAGCGTTTTCCGACTGTGCCGATTGTATCCGCCGTGAAGTTTCGCACATTAGGCTCTGATGCCCAGCGCCGCGTAGCCACACTATCTGCTACAGATGGGACAGCCTCTATTATTATTGATGCCGATACTCGAACAAAAGAAATACAAATCTCATTTACCTTTGGATCGATGCTGACATTGCGCTATTCGTTAGCAGACTTGAGTGACACAGACCGTTCACGTTGGCTAGAATTGATGCGGCGTGAAAAAGGGGGGCTGGCGTTTTTATGGGGTTCGAAACGCTGGCAAAAAGATTATCTCATCTGTATATCGCGGCAGTATGCCACCAAAATTTATGCTTTTTCGCCCAATAACTTTGAATCTGCCGTGCGCTTAAGCCAAGATGTGATGACCCAAGTTATCGAATGGCTTGATGAAATTTGGACATATCAGCCTGATGATGGTAATGATGATGCGCCGCTATTGACGTGGTAATAGCCCGAAGGGACATGATAGATGTCATGCCCCATTAGTTGATACAACTATGCTGATTCTTTTGCCTGATGTGGCACAACATCTTGGAATAGCAGTTTTGGAATATCTTTCAGCTTAAATGAGCCAGCAAGCAATGTTTGTACGCGGAATAAGCGTCCAGAGAGCCACATTGCGCCCATCATTGCCACAACCATAATGCCCATGCTCAAAGCGAGTTGCCATACAGGGACAGTCGAGATAATGCTTCGCATGAGCATCGCCACACCGGATGTAATCGGGAACATGCTCAGACCAACTGCTAATGCCCCGTTGGGATTCGCTTGAATCAAGGGGAAGGCATAGGTCGTAAAGATGATAGGCATAACCATAATGCTCATGTATTGCTGACCTTCTTGTGCCGAGCCGGAAATCGCACCAATGCCACCGAAAATAGCCGCGAATGTCATGTACATCAGCACAAAGTAGATGAGCATAATTGGTATAATGCTCCAGCTTATATCAAGTGATAATGCCGATATGAAGCTGCTATAGGTTGATAATTGGCTTGCCGTATAGATAATCAATGCCGTAGATATGCCCCACGCCAATAATTGCATTAATCCTAACAAACCAAATGCAAGAATTTTCCCAGTGAGTAATTGTGTCGGGTGCATGGTTGAAATTAGAATCTCAATCAGGCGGCTTTCGCGTTCTTGAATGACACTCTGCATCAAATAGGTATTGGTCATCATTAAGCCAATGAAGAAAAATATCGCAAAGGCATAGACAATACCGAATTGGACACCTTCAGAAGTCCCTGTATTGCTCTCGGACGCATCTTCTTCAAGATTGAATTCTTCTAAGACCATGGGATTGCGTAAGCGCCGAATCGTTAAGGCATCTAAATCTACGGCAAGAGTCGAATAGAAGAGTTGCTCAATGGGACCCGATGTGATAAGCCTTAATGCAAGATTAGGCAGATGGAGTACAACTTCGCCGGATTCGAGATAATCGGCTTGTATCACATAGAAAACATCAACATCATCAGCGTTGAGTGCATCACGGGCTGATTCTTCATCAGCATAAAGAATTAACACCTCTGCCAGCGTCTCCGGTATCGTGGGAAAGACTCCCGATAGATCGACTACGGCTGCTTTATTGATACCCTCAAAATCTAATTCTGCTAGAGGGTCTGGCTCATCAGATTGCGAAACCTGATAAAGATGGTTGCCAAACATAATGATAAATGCAATCAGAGGTAAGCCCAATGTCGCAAATAAAAATCCTTTGCGGTTGATATTTCGTTTGAATTCATAGGCAAATACGCGCCAGACTTTGTTCATGCCTGTTTCTCCTGATTTTGTAGTGGAACGATACCTGCATCTGGCGACCCCCGTAAGACGCGCCACAATGTTCGGAAGCTAATTTTATTCCCTTGCAACAGCAATCCCCATCGGAACACTTTAGCAGATGCCCACATCATGAAAGTCGTTGATATGACTAAACTGGACAAACTCAAAGCAATTTGCCATGTCGGGATGTTCGTAAAGGGCAATCGCAACAGCAAGGTCATGGCTGAGGTAAAGGGAATCAGCATTAGCGCCACAAAGACAGGCGAATCAGGGTTGAATAGTAGCAGTGAGAAGAAAAAGAACGGCATAGCAATCGGGAACATCAACCAACTGGCATATTGGCGACTCTCTTGTTCGCTACCGACAACTGCGCCGACTCCTGCGAGTACGCTGGCATACATAAAGTAAGTCAGGACGAAGTATAGGAGTGCCAAAGCAATCACATCGGGTTGAAAATCGACAGAGGATAGAAATTCATTATTTCCACCGACTGCCATGATGACTGCGCCGATAAGTAACCAGATAAGAACCTGCATCAGTCCTAACAAACCTAAACCGAGTAACTTCCCTGTGAGCAATTGGGAGGGGGTAATACTGGTGATTAGAATCTCCATGATATGATTGGTTTTTTCTTCTGTGACACCACTCATCAAGTACATGGCAGAAAATTGCAAGCCCATCAGAAGCACGACAGCAAATATTATGGGTATAACAAACAAGCCTATTATTCCGGCGCGACTCAGTTCACGACCTGTATTTTCGAGAAATAGACGGAAAGTAACAGGGTCATGAAGGCGTTCCGGTGGCGCATCAGTTTCAATCTCTGCGGTCAGATTGTTTATTAGGAAATTGTTGATATCATCTTGCAATGTATCGGGTGTCACACCGTAGGCATAAATACTGACTGTACCGGTGAGTCTGTAGCCGCCTGTTATGACGAAATAAGCATCAATTTCGCCATTATCAAGTGCTGCCCGTGCTGTGTCTTTATCAGAATAAGATATCCATTGTGATGGCACAGCGACAGATTCAACAATGATATCGGCATCATCAACAAAACCGAGTGTATTAACCTCAAGCCCTTCACCAAATGCCAATACTTGCGCGGCAATGGCAATCACCATGATTCCAAGAATGATGAGGGGCATTCCAAATACTGCAAATAAGAATGACTTTTTCCGTACATTTTTCAAAAATTCTTGTCGTGCAACCAAGCGAATATTACGCATCGGGGTTTTCTCCTGCTACACGGATGAAAATTTCATCGAGACTAGGGACAGCATGTTCAAATCGTTCTATACTGTAGGCATCGGATTGGGCGATGGCTGCCAAAACTGTGTCACTACTGGCATCTTCGGCAAGGTGAAGCAACATTGAGCCGCGACCATTACGGGCTTCTACTTTGGTTACACCGGGTAAGGAATCCCATTGCCCCTGACCTTCAACGATAATGGCATGAAGAGCGTATTCTTGGCGGATGTCATCGACACGCCCGTATAATTTTTGCTCGCCACGATTAATCATTAGCATACGATCAGCCATTTCTTCGATTTGATTCATCTGATGGGTACTCATGATGATAGCGCCGCCTTGTTCCCGAAAATCTTGGAGTAAGTTTTTAATCACAATCCGATTCACGGGGTCTAGCCCACTAAAGGGTTCATCAACGATAATAATATCGGGCTGATGTTGTACGGTTACTGCAAATTGAACTTTTTGCTGCATCCCTTTACTTAGTTCTTCAACTTTATTTTTGGCATGAGAGGCGAGTTCGAGTTTTTCTAGCAATGCCATGGCACGTTGCTTGGCATCATGGCGTGATAAGCCTTTGAGTTGTCCGAGATACATCATCATGTCTAGGACATGAACGCTCTTATAGAGACCGCGCTCTTCTGGTAAATAGCCAATGCGGTTTTTGATGCTATCATCGACTTTGCCACCTAAAACTTGAATCGAACCAGCATCAATATTGATGATATCGAGAATCATACGGATAGTGGTACTTTTGCCAGCGCCATTTGGACCCAGCAGGGCGAAAATTTCCCCAGCTTGCACATGAAATGATAAATCTTTGATGGCTTGGAAGTCGCCATACCATTTCGAGATGTTTTCTACCACGATAGGGTGAGTATGCTTTTTCATCGTTTATCTTTCGTAAACTTAGATTCGTTGTCACAATGGGTTATTGTTAGAGTATAATGAATTGTAGTAGGGTTATACTGGATTATTCTATCAATAAACGTCGTTTAGAATCCCCCCAATCATTAGGGGGTGGTGGAAGCAAGAATTATAATTATTGAGAAATTCTTTTTGGTAAATCGCTGTTCTAATGGTACACTAGAGTTAGTTGTGTTGATGATAGGGATTGTATCTTAATGCTTTATCTATTCATTGACATTTATCATATATATTGATAGAGGCTGGGTTTACCATTAGCAGTTTGATTGAGTAATACGGCATCCAAAACCCAAAATTTGAGGATTTCTAATGAAAAAAAATGTGTTAGTTGTTGATGATGAAATTGGTGCGCTGACCTTAATAGGCATCATGCTAGAGCGCGGCGGTTTCAATGTGTTAAAGGCAAAAGATGCGGATGCGGCGCTGGCGACACTCGACCAGAGTACACCGGATTTGATTATTTTGGATGTGATGATGCCGGGTACAGATGGCATTGAATTGTGTGGCATTATTCGCAGGCGGGCAGACACAAGCAGTATTCCGGTGCTGATTTTATCGGCGCGTGGCGATGCAGATAGTGTGATGCGTGGTATGGAAGCGGGTGCAAACGATTATTTGCCGAAGCCGATTCTTCATCACGACCTTGTCACCAAAGTGCGGACGATTCTCGCACAGGCTACAGAGGCTTAGAACTTTTTTGCACAAATCTTAGAGGGCGCAGACAAGTGACTGCGCCTTTTGAGGTTTTACCCTGCGTATAATGCTCGATAAATAGTGTAATGGCTATAAATGCGCTGAACATAACGCCGTGTTTCGTCAAATGTAATCGTTGCGACGAGGGCATCGACATCCCCACCCGATAAACGTACCCAATCTTGTGTATACCCCGGACCTGCATTGTAAGCGGCTAAGGCGGCTGCTTTATTGCCATTGAAGATGCGTAACTGTTCATCGAGATAATATGCGCCAAAAGCAATTGCCACATAGGGACGGAATAAATCTCTATCTTCAAAGTTTGCCCAGCTAAGGCGTTCAGCAATGTAGACCGCCGTACTCGGAATGACTTGTGCTAAACCTTTGGCATTGGCGCTACTGATAGCATTGGCATTGAAGAGACTCTCTTGACGGATAAGGGCGAGTTGCAGTAGGGGGTCATAGCCATAATTTGTCGCTTGTTCTTGTACCAGTTCATGAAAATAAGCTGGATAGCGCATTCGTGCGATGTAAGCTGGAGCATCTAATGTGGGTACATTGGCAGCGATGATAATGTCGGCGGCGGCAACAATCGACGGCAAATATGCGCCAATTTCCTGAAAGTAATGTGCCAGTTGATAGGTTCGCAGCACTGTTCTATTTGTACGGCTCTCATCCAGCAAATTATCAAATTCTTCTATTGCTTCATCATAAGCGGCAACTGCCCATAATTCTTGACCACGAATCATACGAGGGTCATTTTGCAATTCTGGCGATAGGACATATAAATCACCTTGTTGTGTAATCGCAAATGTTTGGCGCAACCAATTTTCGGCTTGCAAACGGTCAGCTTGAATATCGAATTCAAAGCGAAGTTGTGCCGGAGGGTCAAATGCCTCGCGCTCTTGCACAATATCATTGGCACGCACAGCGAAGAAACTATCGGGTGCGGCTTGTTGTGCGAGTTGAAAGGCTTGTTGAGAGGTTGTAATGTCCCCACGCTGACGGGCTAATCGTCCGACCCAATAATAAGCGGCGGCTTGGTCTTCTCCGGTGGCGATAGCGGCAATTCGTCCATAGAGATTTTCGGCAATCGCTGTTTCACCGTTAGCAATCGCTGTGGATGCCGCAATTTGTAAACCGCTTAACGCCCATTCGCTATTGGGGTAGAGACTCGCTAGTTGTGTAAATGTTTCCCGTGATGTCGTGAAATCACCGATTTGTGTGCCATAGAGATAACCCGCTCGCCACATTGCTTCTGAAGCAACAGTTGGCAAATTATTATAACTTGTGGCAACACTCAAGTAGGTGCTAATTGCTTCGTTGAATTGCCCACTGAGGAAGTAAGTTCGTCCTTGTTCGAGTAGTGCTTCGCCGAATAAGGGGTCGCCGGGTTTCTGCTCGACTAAAGTACGGAAAGAAACCAGTGCTGCTTGTGGATTGCCGAGTTCACGATAGGCACGTCCTAAGAGCAAGTAGAGATTAGCCGGAATAATATCCAGTGTGTGGCTTGAGGTATATTCATTGAAGGCATCCACCGCCGCGGCATAATCGCCGTAGTTGTAGTTGACAATAGCGCGTTGATAAGTGTCTAAGTCGATGCCATTTTCAAGCAAGATTTGCATGGCGGCATGTGCTGAGGGTGTTTCGGTATAGGCATCAAAGACACGCTGCGCCCGTGCGAGAGCCTCTTCAATACGATTTGCTGCTAACAAGGTTTGTGCTGCATCTAAATCTATAGATGCCCGATAAGGGGCATTACGGGCGACATTCAGAATAGCATCATATTGGGCGACTGCCGCGTCCACTTGTCCAACACTGTTATAAATTTGGGCAACTTTCTCTCGTAAAATCAATTGAGGGACTAGCGAACGATTCGCGGTTAATGCCTGATTATATGCAGCGAGTGCATTATCAGTTTGACCGAGTGCAAATTGTGCATCGGCAATGCGTTCCCATGCGTAACTATCTATTAAGTTGGGACGTAAGGCGAGATACTGCTGAAAATCGACAATCGCACTATCCCAATTGCTCAAGCCAAGATAGGCATCGCCACGTAGAAAATAGGCTTGTGGCACACGAGGGTCAGTCGGCAGAGTATCAATGAGAACGGTTAATGCGGCTAATGCGTCGCTGAATAAGCCTTCCCGAATAGCGGCTTGGCTCAATTTGAAAGCGGCTTCTCCACGCAAAGTTGCGTCCAGATTGGCTTGTCCCAAAACAGCTTTATATGCCCCGACTGCCTCTTCCAGATAACCATTTCTCAGAATCCTATCCGCTTCATTGAGCAATTCTCGTGGGTTGGGGATAGGCGTAGGTGGAATAGTGGCTGTCGGCGGTAATGTCGGGGGCGCAACAGCCGTATTGCCCGAAGCAACATTGACAGTATTCGGTGTTGCCGTAATCCAGACGACTCCCTCTGCATCCGGTGTGGGTAAGACAGGCGTTGCCGTGACGTAGATATCCCCTGCATCATCAGGCGTTGGGAGTTGTTGTGTTTGCATGTTACAAGCTGCCAGAAATAGCAGCAGTAAATAGAGTGGATTACTTTTTCGCATAACAACCGTTCGTTTCCAATGAGCAATTATAGGCAATTATTAAGCACGATGTAACGGACTGTCAATGCTTGTCACCTAACGCTATACCAACGCCTAGTCATCGTCAGGGTCTAAGTCTCCCGAAAGATAAGGAATGGCATAGCCAATAATGAGATGTCCGGCTTCTGCGAGTGCTTTGCCAAGCGAATCGGTATCATTGAATTGCCACCAATAATCCGCATCAGGCAGAATTGTCACCCCAAAATCAGTCACGACCAGTTGACTCAGGCTACGGTGGATGTATTGCGGATGTTGACTCGGCTTGCCACCCACTTTATCACTGCGATATAGATTTACTGTAAAGCGCGACGCTTGTTTGCCTGTGTATGCGGTATCGTTGTAGACCAATACCTGAAATTCGACATAAGCAGTCAGTTCATTTTCAAGCGATTTGGCATAGCGAAAACGTCCACCTAGCCATTTCATCGGTTCATGTAGAAGTTGATAATCGGCAGCCGTGAATGCTTGCCCGATGACAGTGTGCATAATGGTACGAAAATAATCTTGCGACGATTGCCGTTCTTCAAAGGGATGCTTATCCATTGTTAGCCTCTAAAGTTTTCTTCTTTTGCAGCTTCTTCACAACCATACATCGCCATCATCTTGTCGTGGCGCATAATGACGATTGAGAGGGGATTGCCTGTCCACATACTCCAAATCCAGCGTAGCTCAAATAAGCGACCATCAACTAAAAAACTTGCCCGACCTTTAAGTTGAAACATGGTAATCGAGCCGGTAGCGACAATTTCATCATCGACGTACAGATTAAGTGTATCGCGGAAAAAACCTTCGCTGGCGTGCAAGCGAAAATGATGCACCGTTTTGACAGGCATTTCCCATTCTTCATTGAGGCGAAAATAGGGCATGGGTCATCACCAAAAAGTCTCTAAAAATTCTTGTCCATGTTCATCAAGCAAGTGTGCCAGAATCTGTGCAATATTCCACGCATCATCATCGCCGCGATGATGTGTGCCTTCTAGTTTGTTGTCGTGCTTCTTGCTTGGTTTCCCAACACGTCGATTCGACATCTATGATGACGACTGTATCTTGTTCAATTGCCATAAGCTAAAATCCGTAACGTTTCATGATATTGATACCATAATTTTCAATGAGATGTTTGAGCAGTAACGCTGTGTTATACGCATCATCATCGCCGCGGTGCATGGTGCCTTGAGGCGCGATATCTACCGCACTTAACGCTCGCATCAATCCCATCCGTTGCCCAAATGCGTCTTGAAAAACACGCTTGAGGTTGCTGTGTTTTTTGCTAAATGGATAACGGACTTTGCGTGCCTTACTTTGCTTCCAGAAGAATTGACGGTCAAATGCACCCCAACTTGCCCAAAGCCGATTGCGTGTATCGTATTCGGTTTCCAGAATATGACAAGCAGTCGAGAAGTCGATACCGCGCTCTGCAACCATTTCGGGCGTGATAGTGGTCAGATTGGTACAAAATGGGCTGATAACCGAACGAGTTGGCTTGACCATGATACTGCGTTTATCAGTGACTTCAATAACATCGGCTTTGGGGTCAAGTAAACAAATCCCAATTTCGATGATTTCATTTTCTTGTCCTGAAGGGGCATCAAAGCCTTCCCAGCAGGTCATTTCTAAATCAACGACCACGATTTTATCTTTACGAATTGCCATTCAATTCCGTTTCTATTGTAAAGTTCGATAAGTGCTTAGAAAATGCGTAACGCAAAGATGCAAAGGGTGAAAGGCGCAAAGAAAGGTTTTGAATAGAAATCTTGGCGCTTTGGCGTTTTGGTGGTTCATCGTTTTTCTAAGTTTTTTCCAGATTCTACATATGTCAATATGGTGAAAATACATTGAGATAAGTGCATGATTCGTCTAAGAGTATCACAGTTTTATCAAGTTTTGCCGCAAATCCTCTATACCTCTGATGCTCCGTCTCTCTGTGTTGCGCTTTTTATGCCTCTTTGAGCAAATCTTTCATTTCATCAGCCGTTGTGACAGGCATTTTGCAAGCGAAATTGCGACAGACATAAACCGTCGGTTTCTCGCCGCGCATGGTACGATAATTCAGGAGTGGAATATTCGCTTCCCCTGTAACAGCTTCGCGGGACAGTGCCACAATTATATTCGGACTAAATTTTTCGCGCACGACATTGAGCAGTGCTTTTGTTTCTTCTGTGACAGGATTACCGACGATTGCGACTTCTGCCAAACCCTGTATCAGCATATCGGCAGCGTTCAGTGCTTCGCCAAATGCTTGTGGATATTGCTGCATTGCCGGAATCATGGGACGGATGACAGCCCGTGCCGCTTCATCGTAGCGTGTATCGCCTGTGTAAGCCGCAAGCCGAATTAATTGTTTCGCCATCATGCTATTGCCAGAAGGTGTCGCATTGTCATTGAGCGCACGCGGACGCACAATCAATTTTTCGTGGTCATCACTGGTATCGAAAAAACCGCCATCTTCTGCGGCGAAGTGTTCCAAAACAACATCGGCTAATTGTCGTGCTGCATTGAACCATTTTTCGACAAATGTAGATTGATAGAGTTCCAGTAGGGCATCTATCAGATTAGCATAATCTTCGAGATAGGCATTGATTTTTGCCTTGCCTGCTTTGTAAGTACGATACAAACGCCCTTTATCGGTGACTAGATTTTCCAGCAAAAAATCACCTGCGCGTTCTGCTGCTGCGAGATAATCATCACGCTTGAGAACTCGTGCTGCTTCTGCCAGACTCGCCAACATCATGCCATTCCATGCGGTGAGGATTTTGTCATCTAAGGCAGGAGCGACTCGTGATGTACGGGTGGCATAGAGACGGTCTTTGATTTTTGCTAATTTTTCGTGTAATTCTTCGACTGTGATATTGAGACGTTCGGCAACGACATCAGTATCATTGGGAACATTCAAAATATTGCTACCTTCAAAGTTGCCACCGCGAGTCATGCCCCAATATTCGACAGCGACTTCATAAGCATCCGGCACATCGTCGCTAATATTAGCCAATGATTCTTTGATTTCATCTAATGTCCAGACAAAAAACTTGCCTTCTTCGCCCTCACTATCGGCATCCGTCGTACTATAGAAACCGCCTTCGGGTGCTGTCATCTCGCGCAAAATGTAATCGTAAATATCGACAGCAATTGTCTTGAAAAAGTCGTTGCCTGTCACCTGATACGCATGAAGGTAAAGCCGCGATAGTTGGGCATTGTCATAGAGCATTTTCTCGAAATGGGGAACAAGCCAAATAGCATCGACACTATAACGATGGAATCCGCCGCCGATTTGGTCATAGATTCCGCCGCGTGCCATTTTTTCGAGTGTATACGTCACAACATGCAAGGTATCTGCATCCCCTGTACGGGCATAATCGCGCAGCAAATATTCTAAATTCATGGGATTCGGGAACTTTGGCGCACTTCCGAATCCGCCATAATTGGCATCGAAACCTTGTTTAAGACCTTTCCGTGCAGAATCTAGTAATTCGGATTTCAAAGCACTATCGTCAGTATCAATCCGTAGGTGACTTCTATCAAGTGCTTTAGACAAATTACCTGCTTGTTCTTCAAGTTCAGCACGGCGTTTGACATAGGCATCATGGACTGCCTCCAAAATTTGTCGGAATGCTGGCATCCCCATTCGTGGCTCACGCGGATAATACGTTCCGCCATAAAAAGGGCGACCATCCGGCAGCATAAAGACCGTCATAGGCCAACCACCCTGTCCATTCGACATTGCCTGAACTGCCTGCATATAAATATCATCGACATCGGGGCGTTCTTCGCGGTCTACTTTGATATTGATGAAGAGTTCGTTCATGATTTCGGCGGTGGGCTGATGCTCAAAACTTTCGTGTGCCATCACATGACACCAATGACAAGCACTGTAACCGACACTCAACAAAATCGGCTTATCTTCGCTTTTTGCTTTTTCAAATGCCTCTTCGCCCCATGGATACCAATCCACTGGATTATCGGCATGTTGGAGTAAATAGGGGCTTGTTTCGTGTTGTAGTCGATTCATCATTATCCAATCAGAAATTTATCAGGATTATGTCACTGTATCATGACTGCGTTGAAGAATAAAGAAGATAATCGTCTTTCTATACGCGGCAGATACAATCTTGGTACTATAATGATGCGCTATACAGACTTTACGTGGCTGCTACCATAGCATAAGATGTACGTAACCCTTATTATGGCTAGGGCTTACGCAGTTGGCTGTTATTTTCGGGCGCAGCACGCTGTCGCCGCTACGATTTCTAGCTTGAAGTGCGTAACGCCTAATAGCATACTGAACAGGAATCTATTTGTGGATGTCTTTGCACGGCGCGATGTTTGTGAAGTTTGCGGCGCGAATCAATATCATCTTCTATACGAAAAGACATATTCTGACACGATTTTAACCCACTTTTTGGAACAATATTATGCAGGGCGTCTTCCTATTGAAGAACTAAGAGACGGGCAGTATGAAGTTGTACAGTGCGAAAAATGTGGTTTTATCTGGCAACCTAACATTCTCTCAGATGATTATATGGCGAAGCTCTACGAGGAATGGATTTTGCCAGAGGAAAGCCGTACCAGTTTTACACATAGTTCACTCCATCGGCGACAACAGTTTGCACGACAAGTATGGCGACTAGCGAGCCACTTTCCTGAGCGCAAACCACACGAGATAAGCATATTGGATTTTGGCATGGGTTGGGGAGAATGGGTGTTGATGGCAAAGGCGCATGGCTTTGATGTTTGCGGACTGGAAATCTCATCTTCGCGCCTGAAACACGCCCAAGAAAATAATATACCGACCATCACAAAATTAGAAACTGGTTATACATTCGATATTATCTTTGCGAACCAAGTGCTTGAGCATGTCCCGAATCCATTTGAGGTTTTCCAACAAATCGCAAGCCACCTCAAGCCGGGGGGTATCGCTTGTATTTCCGTTCCAAATGGCGATGCAATTACACGAGAAATACACAATCCAGATTGGCAACCGGGACGTAAAGCAATTGCTGTTCAACCACTTGAACACATCAACTGCTTTACATATAAAACACTTATGGCATTAGGGCGTAGGGTTGGTCTCACATTGACACAAAAATCACAATGGCGTTATCAACTCGCCAATTTGCTACCGATACCGACGGCAAATATTCCCAAATTGAAGGGATTAACATTGTATTTCACAAAAGGTACATTTTTGCTGGATGAATAAAAAGGGCGAGTCTTGTTTAACAAAGTGACTATGTTGAACCTGTAGAGACTCGCTCACCTTGCCATTTTGTGTGAGGCGCGGTGAAACCCCGAAAGGGGCTTATTTCTCGCCCTGATGAATTTTAGGTTAAGCCCATGTAATCAAATGTGGTTGAAAACTGGTGTGCATGTAGGCATGATAGGGCAAAACACGCACCGATAGACCGACATCGCCAGCACGGTCATAACGATAGCTTGTCGTGAATGTATAGACTCCGTCGCCATTTTCCTCAGTTACAGCCATATCTTGAGAATCACCGTCGATAATTTCACCGCGAGTATCGAGTGAGCCAAAATATAATTGTACTTTAACATTATCGGGATTCAATTCGCCAAGTTGAACCTGTGCTGTAATTTCGGTCTGAGTACCGACTTTGACCGCTTTGTTGTCGATATTTACGTTCAAGACTTGGACACGATGCCATACGGATTCAAGGTTGCGCCGCCAATTGGCATAATTGCGTCCATTGCTCATGTCATCTGTTAGCATATCTTGGATGCGGAAGTAATTTTGCATATAGAACATATCAGTGTATTGCTGCACCATACGATTGGTTGTGAAGAAAGCGCCCATCTCGCGGACACCATTTTTCATCATCGCAATCCAATCACGCGGCAAGCCATCGCGCCCACGATTATAGAAGCGTGGCATGGTATCATTTTCCAGGATATAGTAAATCGCATTGCCTTCAATACGGTCTTGGTCTTCCCAATCAGCTTCGGCATATTCTTCTCCTGCGCCAATTGCCCAACCGACTTCTGAAGAATAGCCTTCTGCCCACCAACCATCGAGAATGCTGAGGTTTAAGCAACCATTATAAACACCCTTCATGCCGCTTGTGCCACTCGCTTCTTTCGGACGGCGTGGGTTATTGAGCCAAATATCTGAGCCTTGCAGCATATAACGAGCGACATTCATATCATAATTTTCGAGAAAGACAATCGCATGACGAAACTCTGGCATTCGGGCAACTTCGACAATACGGCGAATGAGTTCTTTACCGCCGTTATCGTGTGGATGTGCCTTCCCTGCAAAGATGAACTGTATCGGGCGCTCTGGGTTGTTGACAATACGGTCTAGCCTATCCAAATCGCGGAAGATGAGAGTCGCCCGTTTGTAGGTTGCAAAACGACGGGCGAATCCAATCGTCAGGGCATCGGGATTCAGTACCTCGTCAGCCAATTCAATTTCACTCTGCGATGCACCACGCCGTATCAATTGTTGCTTGAGGCGTGTGCGGCAGAATGCGACGAGACGCTCACGCCGTCGTTCATGGGTGCGCCAGAGTTCGGCATCGGGGATATTATCAATGGCATTCCAGATTTCGGCATTTGCGGGGGCAGTACGCCAACTAGGGTCGAGATAGCGGTCAAACAACGTTCCCATCTCGCGGCTTGTCCATGTTTGGATATGGATACCATTGGTGATAGCTGTAATGGGGACTTCTTTTGTCGGCACGTTGGGGAACATCCATTGCCACATATCACGGCTGACACGTCCATGAAGTTGTGCGACACCATTGGCACCATATGAGAATTTGAGTGCCATCACAGACATTGAGAACAATTCATATGTTCCCATGTCCTCGCGCCCAAGGTCAATGAACTCATCGCGTGAAAGCCCTAATTCGCGCATATAGTCTGTAAAATGTTCGTCAATTAAGTCAAAGCCGAAGCGTTCAAGCCCTGCTGAGACTGGTGTATGAATGGTAAACACCGTACTTGCCGCCACTATTTCCTTTGCTTCATGGAAAGAAAGTCCTTTTTCGTGCATGAGCTGTCGCGCCCGTTCTAACGATAGAAAAGCACTATGCCCCTCATTCATATGGCAAATATCTGGGCGCAATCCCAAGATATCTAGCGCACGAATACCCCCGATACCCATCAAAATCTCTTGCCGAATCCGTGTGCGACGGTCTCCACCATATAAGCGGTCTGTTAAACTGCGGTCTTCTTCATTTGGATTGTCGGGAATATTGGTATCGAGCAGATAGAGACGCACCCGCCCGACTTGAACACGCCATATTTGCGCCCACAATGCCCGTCCCGGTAATGGCACATTGATTTTCAGGGGATTATCGTCTTGGTCTAATTCCAATTGCAACGGCAAATTATGAAAATCGTTAATCGGATACGATTCTTGTTGCCAACCATCAGCATTCAAATATTGTTGGAAATAGCCCTCTTGATAAATCAGACCCACGCCAACTAAGGGGATGTTCAAATCACTGGCACTTTTTAGATGGTCGCCACTGAGGATGCCGAGACCGCCAGAATAATTCTGGAAACATTCTGTAATGCCAAATTCCATTGAAAAATAGGCGATGGTTGGACGTTTTTCTATGTGGGCATAGGTCTGGTCGAACCATGTGTTGTTGGCAGCCATATAGTCATCATAGGCGGCAAGCACACGCTCCATATTGACCATGAAAGCGGGTTCTTGTGCAGCCATTTCTAAGCGTTCTTGGCTGATGACACCGAGCATCCGCACCGGATTATGATAAACATCTTCCCAGAGGTCGGGGTCAAGACGACGAAAAAGGGCGACTGTCTCATGATCCCAAGCGAAACGCATATTATGTGCCAATTCTTGAAGGCGCGATAATGCTTTCGGTAGCTGTGGTATCACATTGACTGTTACGACAGGCTTTACCATAAAAAGATTAGCTCCTGATAATGCTTCAAATCAAAATCTTATCCTTAGTTTGCAATATCTAGCAGGATAAAACTACTCGCTAAGGATAACGCGAAATTGCTAGTAATCAATATCGGGTACAAATTGAGAGCGTTCTCATATAATTTTTGATAAATTGGGCTTTGATGACTATGTATCATGCACAAATAAAGATAGTGAAACTCTATCTTCTCGTACAAGATGTTTTTGATATAATGCCTGCGCTCTTTAGCACTATCAGACTAAAGACGATATTGCGGCATTGTGTGGCTATGATACAATGCACGCGAAAGATTACGAAACCTGCGATACGGAGACATTCAAGATGCTCAAAAAGCAGTATTTCAAGAAGAAGCCTACATGCAGAGTGACATTCTATACACCGTCGGCAATTGAGGCTGAAACGATTTTCCTTGTCGGGGATTTCAACGATTGGGATGAAGAAGCTACGCTGATGGATAAATTGAAGGATGGTCGCTTTAAGATGGTACTTGACCTTGAAAAAGATAGGGAATACCAATTTCGGTATTTAGTCAATGGTTCAGAATGGCACAACGATTGGGAAGCCGATAAATATGTGCCGAACCCCTATACTGGGGATAACTCCGTCGTTGTTACATAGAAGCCCACATCCCTAAAAATATAATTAAAGGCGCAGCTAATCAAACTGCGCCTTTCTTGTTTCACAAACTGTCTCTGTTGAACCTATAAACCCTATCTCACCATGTTATTTTGTGTGAGGCGCGATGAAACCCCGAAAGGGGCTTGTTGTTACCGCGTCTTACTTCCGCATTGCAAAGCCGAGATGAGTGCCATTAGGGACGATTTTTGTCTCTGCGAAAGCTGCAAAATCATCAACTGTCAAGTCTGTGCCGAGCATAGACCCTGCCCCGACAGTGAAACCAGCCGGAATGTGCGAATTCTTGCCAATGCTGGCAATGTTGAAGTCACCTACTGAGCTAATTGACCCAACGCGAGCATTGCTACCCACCACGACAATTTTATCCATGATGCAGCGTTCGACTACGGCACCGGCTTCAATATATGAGTCATTGAAAATAACAGATTCACGCACGACAGCACCGGGTCCAATATAAACACCCGGCGATAAAACCGAACGTTCAACGATTGCCCCTTCACCAATTACAACGCCATCGGATATCAAACTATTGCGAAGATTTGCCCCTTGCTCAAGTCGTACAGGGGGGCGTTCTTCACTACGGGTATGGATAACCCATGTGCGGTCATTCAGGTTGAGCGATGGTGGGGTTTCCAGCAAATCCATATGTGCTTCCCAATAGGCATCGACTGTCCCGACATCAATCCAATAGCCACCATAGGGATAGGCAAAAATACTAGCCCCTTGTTCAAGCAAATGTGGGACAACACTCTTGCCGAAATCTTTGGGTGAATTGGGGTCAGCTTGGTCTTCACGCATCGATCGTTCTAAGACTTCATAATCAAAAACATAGACCCCCATACTGGCGAGATTACCCGGTGGATTTTTGGGCTTTTCGACAAATGCCTTAACCCGATAATCGTCATCGACATCAAGGATACCAAAGCGGCTTGCCTCATCTAGCGGCACACGAATCGTACAGACCGTGACATCTGCTTCGTTCTCTCGATGAAACTGAATCAACATATCATAATCCATCTCATAGATATGGTCGCCAGAGAGAATGAGTACATATTCGGGATGCCCATGGCGCACGAAATTCAAATTTTGGGCAACGGCATCGGCTGTTCCTGCATACCAATCGGTATCTCGAATCCCTTTGTAAGGTTGTAGCAGCTGGACACCGCCTGTAAAAGTGCGGTCTAAATCCCATGGACGACCTTTGCCGATGTGGTCATTGAGGCTGTGGGGGCGATATTGGGTCAAAATCAACACATCAAAAATATTGGAATTCACGCAATTACTCAATGTAAAGTCGATAATACGATACTTGCCTGCAAAGGGAACAGCCGGTTTGGCACGCTTGATAGTCAATGCCCCAAGACGTGTCCCCTGCCCACCCGCAAGAACGATTGCTTTAACGCGCATCTACTAATTCCTTTCGTTTTTGGATTGCTTTCCGATACACATCTACATATTGATTGGCGCTTGTTTTCCAGCTAACGTCAGTTTCCATAGCGCGTTGTTGCATCCGTCGCCATGCCTTGGGACGTGTATAATAGGTATCAATTGCCCAACGTAATGTGCCTAAAACAGCATCCACTTCTTCCCATTGGAATACAAAGCCCGTGCCATTATCAGCCGCGCCATTGTCATAATTGACCACCGTATCAGCTAATCCACCTGTTTCACGCACGACAGGCAATGCCCCGTAACGCATCGCTAACATTTGACCAATGCCACAAGGTTCAAAATGACTCGGCATGAGGAACATATCGCTTCCAGCATAAATATGTTGGGCGAGTGCTGCATCAAATTCTAAGAAAGCTGTTGCCTTCCATTTGTATTGCAGACTCAGTTGGCGCAAGTCATTCTCGATACTCGAGTCGCCTGTGCCGAGTACGACGACTTGTACTTCTGTATCGCTCAAAAGTTGGCGCAGGGCAGGGATAGCAAGGTCAAAGCCTTTTTGCCATGTCAAGCGCGAGACGACTCCGATTAAGGGTATATCATCCCGAACAGGCAAACGGGCATACGATTGTAGATGACGTTTATTCTCAATTCGGGCATCGGCAAAATTATGAGCATTGAAATTGGAAATGAGAGCTTCATCGGTTTCAGGATTCCATTTATCAACATCAATGCCATTGAGGATACCCACTAAATCGGCTTTTCGGTCACGGACAAGAGAGGCGAGTTCATAGCCAGCATGGGGATATTGAATCTCATTAGCGTATGTTGGACTAACGGTGCTTACCATGTCCGAGTAGGCGATTGCAATACCAAGCATGTTATCGGTCAATCCATGATATTCTAGCAAGGAGTGATTGCGCTCTTCTACGCCCATATGCCACATAAAACCACCCACACCATTGCCTTGATAAGCAATATTGTGAATGCTGACGACACTCGCTACTTTTGACCATTGCGTTTTGTGATGGCTTTTATCAAGCAAGAAGGGGATTAATGCCGTATGCCAATCATTGACATGGAAGACATCCGGAAACCAGCCGATACGTTCTTGTAATTGGCTTGCGACTGCTAGTGCTATTTGATTGAAAAAGATAAAACGTGGTACGTCCCAATTCCAATCGGTATAAACGGTAGACTCGTTGCCAAAGTAAGGCGAGGCTTGCACAAAATAGATGGGAACACCATGATGAACGCAGGTATAGACATGCACATCGCTAGTGCCTGTGCGGTGCTGATATTGGAAGCTGAATAAGCGACTGATATCATATTTTTCGTGGTTGATGAGTCCATAACCGGGCATAATAACACGGGCATCGACTCCCTCTTTTCGTAATGCTGTCGGTAACGACCCTACAACATCTGCTAAACCACCAACTTTCGCAAAAGGCACGACTTCTGCGCTGACGATGAAGACATTCATATCAGGAAGACTCCAGTTTCAAGCACTTATTAACGTTTACGGAAAGCACGATAATCAATATCTGGAAAGACGTTATCAAGCGTATAGAATTCTGCGGCAAGGGTTGTATTGGGTGATTTTTTCTCAAGACTATCTGCCAAAGTATTAAAGCGTTCGACGTGCTGCCGAAAACGCTGAATGGCATATTCGCGTGCTTGACCCGTCGTTATCAAAAAAGCCCAATCCGAACTTTGTAAAAGCAATACTTCGCGTGCTGCTTGATTGAGTACGGTGGCTTCATCTGTTGTGGCTTTTTCGTATTCTGTCGCTAGTGATTCCATCCGTTTTTCTGCCGCATGGATATGTTCCCAGAGCCAAGCATTTTCGCCATTGTCCCATGTGAAATGTGTCCCTCCAGCACCCCATGAACTTTCTGGCAAGATAATTGTTTCTTGGGGAGGGTGATTCTCAACATAAGCAGATGCTGTCGTAAGGTCGATTTCTTCATTGTTGGTCAGATGGCGTAAGACCATACCCAACCACTTAACACCCTCAAACCACCAGTGACCGAATAACTCTGTATCATAATTAGAGGCAATTAGCCCGACTTCTCCCGTCTGATTATGATGGTCGCGTAATAAATCGCCGACGAGATGGGCGAAATGCTCGGCATGTTGCTCTATTTTGTAACCTGCCCAATCGGGATGATAAAAATCTTTGTGGGCTAAATCAACTTTTGCGCCTGTGACGCGCCAATATTGTAAACCACTTGTGCCAGCCTTTTTGTGAAATTCACGATAATCGAAGTCACCCGGATAGCCCCAATCAGCACTCCAGACCTGCTGCCCACTGTTGTTATTGCGCCCGATTGCTATCACACCAGAATTTTCCGCGCTATCTGCACCTTTGACTGTATTTTGTATATGATAGGCTTGGAATGTTGAAGTCTCGCGTTTAGGAATCGGCTCTTTACTTGTCGGGATAACATAGCGCCGTGTGATTTCTCCATAGGGACCGAAGACATTGCCCGTTGCTACCCCAACAGGTTGTCC
>JAUZRW010000133.1 GCA_030950085.1 Anaerolineae bacterium | reverse complement strand
CTCAATCTGCCCACGCATCTCCAAGATGATGTCAATCAGTTGTTCTTTATTCAGTTGTCTCAATTGCTCGCGTATCTCATTCATGTTTCAGATTGTACCGTCTTTTCTCAATTTCCGTTACAATACCCCTGAGCAGTTACGGCAATCCAATGAATGTATTGTCCCCATGTGCGCCCTCTAAAATAGCCCTCTGCTGCTGTCAGCAACCAAATCAAAATGAAAATAGGGGCAAGATTGGGATTCCAGACATAGCGACTCCAATCGACAGGGAGTGGCATCACGGCAAGCAACGAAGCCGCGATGACTGCGGCAGTCCATCCAACGTAGCGGCGCATCATGCCGTACATGAGGGCACCTGTGACTAAGCCTAATAGAGCATAAAATGACCGTATCAGCAATGGATGGGGTGAAATTAATGTTGGGAGTGCCGTAACATAAACGCTAAACGGCGAATGGGCTGCTAAAGCGCCGAATGAAGCCTCATTGCCCAACCAAGTCCAATCGCCGCGCTGCGTGATAGCGACTGCCGCATTGATAATATTGAGTTCGTCACCCCATGTCACCCATAAGCCGAGACCATAAACTCGCAATATCATTGCCAGCCATAAAATAAGGATGATAATGCCGTCACGTTTTTTTCGCATAACTATTTTTTGTCAGTGGGTGTTATCAGTGCCGTTCCTCACGATTATAGGGCAAGCCCAAAGCCGCAGGTGCGCCGATGAGTTTGTTGAAGCGTTGCATCCATGTCGTCAGGACAGCAATGACAACTGTTAGCAGATAGGGCATCATATTGAGCAAGGTTGCTGGAATGGCAATGTCAGTTGAAGATGCTTGCATACGGAATTGAATCGCATTCACACCACCGAATAACAGCGCACCGACGACTGCTCGCCACGGATTCCATGATGCGAAGATGACAAGCGCAATCACAATCCAACCGCGCCCACCCGTGAGATTTTCACTCCAACCGGGTGTATAGGCTAACGAAAGATGCGCCCCACCCAAACCAATCAACATGCCACCGACAATCGTATAAAGATAACGCAAGCGGAAAACATCAACCCCCATAGCATCGGCAGTTTGTGGACTTTCACCAATAGCACGCAGATGCAACCCTGAACGGGTGTGATAGAGGAAATACGTCGCAGCAATCACAACAACATACATCAAATAGACCAAGATATCTTGATTAAATACTATGGGACCAATAATTGGAATTTCACTCAGGATTGGAATTGAAATTTCGGTAAAACGGGGTCCCGTTAAGCCCACAAGCGCCCCACCTTCGGGTCCTAATTCTTGTCCAAGAAAACTCGCTAAACCCGTTCCCATGATGGTTAAGGCGAGTCCGGTAACGACTTGTTCTGCCCGTAGTGTAATCGTCAAAAAGGCATGAACAAAGCCTAGTAAGCCACCCACAAGCATGGCAACCACTACCCCAATCCATGCACTCTCAGAATGGAATGCCGCCGCAAAGCCTATGACAGCGCCCATAATCATGATGCCTTCCACGCCGAGATTGAGAATACCAGAGCGTTCAGTGATAATTTCACCAATCGTCGCAAAAACAAGTGATGTCCCTGCCACAAGTGCAATGCTCAAAATTGAAATAATCAGGTCAGCATTCATATGGTTTTCCTATGAAAATTTTATGTAGCAACAATTACAAACATTTATTGTAGGGGCGTACCCGCGTGTAATTACATATCTATAATGGCGGATGGCATATATACCATCCCTACATAACACAAAGATGAAATGTAGGGACGAGATACATCTCGTCCGTTATTAATCTGCATCAGCCCACTTTTAATCGCCCGATGTTAGCGCAACGGGTGGCTGAACAACTCGTAGGCGATAGCGCGTGAAAATATCTGCACCGAGAACGAATAATAGAATCATGCCCTGTAAGACTTCCCCCACAGCCGCCGGAAGCTGCATCGACATTTGTAATTCGTCACCACCGACTAGCAAGCCAGCTAATAGCAGCGCCACTAAGATGACACCGAAGGGATTTAAGCGAGCCAACCATGCAACGATAATCCCTGTAAAGCCATAACCGACAGCCAATCCTTGCTGCAATTTGAACGACACACCACTAATTTCGGAAAAACCTGCTAACCCTGCCATGCCGCCCGATAAAATCATCACCAGTATGATGTTGCGAAAAAGGTTGACTCCAGCATAACGCGCCGCAGTCGGGTTTTCACCAATCAAGCGAAATTCATAGCCTTGTCGGGTTTTGCTCATGATGACCCATATTAGGATGGCAGCAATCACAGCAATGACGATTCCCAGATGGACTCGTCCGGTAAAGCGCGGCAATTTCGTAAAACTAGGGATTCGCGCCGAACCCGGAAAACCACGTCCGGCGGGGTCTTTCCACGCATCGGTATACAAAAATTGATAATAAAAAATAGCGATATAATTGAACATCAACGTTGTGATAATCTCGTTGACACCGAGAAACGCCTTCAAGAGTGCCGGAATCAATGCCCATAATGCCCCAGCAAGAATACTGGCTGTCATCATTATCGGTATCCAGACCCACGGCGATTCTGGAAGTGTCACAATTTCGGGGAGGAATAGGGCTGCCCCTGCTGCTGCCAATCCGCCGACGACTAACTGACCTTCTGCGCCAATATTCCAAAAACGCATCCGAAAAGCAACTGTGACCGATAAACCCGTGAAAATCAACGGCGTGGCTTTAACAAGGGTTTCTTTCCAATCGGAGTAAAAAGCGGATTTTGCCATTTCTGCATATGCCACAAAAGGATTTGCTCCAGCATAAGCTAATAGCAGCGCCCCAAATAGCAATGCCAGTACGATAGATAGCACTAGCACACCGACAAACGAATAGCGTGATTGCTCAAGCCGTTTTTCAAATTTTAGATGTATCATATGTGCAATTCTCCCGCCATCATCAGCCCTAAGTGTTCGATATCAGCCTCAGCAGCATCAACAATACCCATTATTTCGCCACCATGCAAAACAGCGATACGGTCACTGAGCGCCAGCAGTTCGTCTAATTGTTCAGAAATTAGCAAAATCGCTACCCCTTGCGCCCGTTGTTCCAGCAATTCGCGGCGCACTGTTTCAATCGCCCCGACATCCAGACCGCGTGTCGGGTAGACTGTCACCAGAAAGGGCGGTTCATCGCCTTTGGTGAGGTTTTTCCCTGCCGTAATTTCGCGTGCGAGAATTGCTTTTTGTTGATTGCCCCCCGATAGATTACGCGCCGGTGTTTCCAGATTCGGGGTCAACACTTGAAACGCCTTAACAAGATTTTGCGCGAAGGTTCTAATCATTTGATTACGCAAGAAGATACCGCTTGAAATCGGTTCGCGGTTATAAGACTTCATAATCATGTTATCGCTAACAGGTAAATTTCCGGCGAGACCCATACCGAGTCTATCACCGGGAACATGAGCGACTCCCTGTTGGATGAATTGATAAGGCGGTTGATGTGTCATATCTCGATTGCGAATGGTGATGCGCCCTGTCGTTGTCGGACGTAACCCCGTGACGACTTCTGCTAGTTCGCGCTGACCATTACCAGCGACTCCGGCAATGCCGACAATCTCGCCACTACGAATTTCTAGTGAAACATTGTCTAATGCAGGTAAACCTTTGTCGTTAAGCGCCGATACCTTCTCCATTGCCACCACGACATCGCCCAATTGCGACGGTGGTTTCTCAATCGTGAATAAAACAGGTCGCCCGACCATCAACTGCGCGAGTTCGGTTTTACTACTATTGCTGACTTCAACTGTTGCCACATTTTCGCCACTGCGTAAGACAGTTACACGGTCTGCAAAAGCCATAATTTCATCTAATTTGTGCGAGATAAAAATAAGCGCCTTGCCCTCGCTTGCCATATTTCGCATGACAGCCCCTAATTCATCTGCTTCTTGAGGGGTCAGCACCGCCGTTGGTTCATCTAAGATGAGAATATTCGCGCCACGATACAGCACCTTGAGGATTTCGACCCGTTGTCGTTCGCCGACTGATAATTGCCAGATATAAGCTCGTGGGTCTACTTCGAGTCGGTAGCGGTCTGCAAGGTCACGAATGCGATTTTCAATAGCTGTCATTTGCAAGTTGAAGGGTGTATCTTTCAAGCCAAGAATCATATTCTCGGCAACGGTTTGAGTGGGGATGAGTTTGAAATGTTGGTGAATCATGCCGATACCCAAATCGAAGGCATCGGATGGTGAGTGAATTTGCACCGGACTCAATTCACGTTTCTGCGCCAAAAGAATCTTGCCCTCGTCTTGCTGATACAAGCCACAGAGGACACTCATTAGGGTACTTTTACCCGCACCATTTTCGCCCAGCAAAGCATGAATTTCACCAACGCGCACCGCAAAATCGACTTTATGATTAGCCAGCACACCGGGGAAGCGTTTTGTGATGCCGCGCATTTCCACAGCAATCGGGGCAGATGTATCGGGCATAAGGTCGCTCCAGAAAAAATTGTCGTAACAAGATTAATTTCAGTGAATCACAGATTCAAGGTCATTTGTAGGGATGGCATACATGCCATCCGCCTCAATAATACATAGGGGATGATAACACAGGTCATCCCCTACAAGATGGCTTGTGTTAAATATTTAGTCCATTGCTTCGCCCAGCATACCAATTTGGTCGCCGCGTGGGAGTACCTCTTCCATCGGGAAGCCAATCGGTTCATCAGACGCATCTTCCGGCGCTTCGCCGACAACGCCTTCAACGAAGAATGACATACCGAGCATCTCACCATCGCTCAAGCAAGAACCTTCTTCTAGCACCAGATTACCATTGGCACCCGTAATGGGTCCACAGAAGACATCCCATTCGCCGGCTTCAATCGCAGCGCGACGTTCTTCAACGAGGGCAATCGTATCTTCACTGACCAATTCCGAGAAGGGTGCTAAATCAACCACACCTTCTGGTAGACCACCCCAATAGGTTTCGCTACCATTATATGTGCCATCCATGACTTCTTGCACGATGCTGATGTACTTCGCACCCCAATTCCAGACAGGACCCGTCAGCACAGACTGACCCACAAAGTCCAGCATCGCCGAATTATAGCTAATGGAGAATCCCCCAGCATCGGCAGCCGCTTTTTGCGGTTCGGGTGTGTCTTGGTGTTGTGCAATCACATCTGCACCAGCAGCCAATAGTGCCTCAGCCGCTTCTTTTTCTTGTGGGGGGTCGAACCATGTATTTGTCCAAACGACACGTACCTCAGCATCGGGGTTGACTTCACGCACGCCCAATGTAAATGCGTTAATGCCGCGCAGCACTTCTGGGATGGGGAAAGCCGCAACGTAGCCAATGATATTCGATTCTGTTGCTGAACCAGCAACCAAACCGGACAGATAACGCGGCTGATACATGCGCCCAAAAACATTAGACATATTATCGGCTGTCAAGAAGCCTGATATATGGACAAACTGTGTATCTGGGAATTCTTCGGCAACGGTCAAGGTTGGATCCATGTAACCGAAAGATGTCGTGATAATCAAATCAAAGCCATCGTCTGCAAAGTTACGAATAACTCGTTCCGAATCGGGACCTTCTGCCACATTTTCGATAAAGGCAGTTTCCACAGCATCGCCGAATTCTTCTACAACAGCCATGCGCCCTTGTTCGTGCATGAATGTCCAGCCTAAATCACCGATGGGGGCAACATAGACGAAAGCGATTTTCATAGGCTCATCTTGCGCTCCTGTGATACCAACAACAGCTAAGACCAGCAACAATAGTGCGGACAAAAGAATGAGTAGTTTACGATTTTTCATGTATAGACCTTTCAAATATATGAATAATGCTTTGTATTTATTGAATAGCTTCAGTGAACCACGATTTGGGTTTTTCGGCGGACAGCATGTATGCTTTCCCTACTTTATGACCTGTAGGGACGTGATATATATCACGTCCGCTGTGACCCCATGTAGTGATAAACCACGAATCTATGATTTACTGAGTTTACTACAATTCCGTGCGGTGCAATGTATCACAAAGAATGGATTTTGTAAGGTATTAGTTCCATGCTTGCACCAAACGTAACTTTAACACATCATCATCAAAATAGCTGATACCGAATAAGAGTGGTGTGTGGTTTTTATCATAAAATATAACGGTCAGTTTGAGTAGTGGTTTAGGCATCGTGTGTAACAGTGCCTCAGCGATAAGCTGACTCGCTAACACTGCCCGAATATCAGAGGTGGCATAAGCGATTTCGCGCTGGCAATAATCCGCCATAAACTGACGAATAGGCTTGCTACTATCTATCTCTGCAATGTCATTAACCAACAAATCAGTTGCGAGTGTATTATGTGCTACAATCACGGGGCGTTCATCGGCA
>JAUZRW010000132.1 GCA_030950085.1 Anaerolineae bacterium | reverse complement strand
ATCCGCCCCAAATACTTTGCTAAGGAACAGAAATTAAATAACTCTAGCAATCGTTGTTCCAACAGTTTGGGAATAAGCGTGAAAAGTTATCAGTTTTTAGTCATCAGTTGTCAGAAAAACAATTATCCTGAACTGAAAACTGAAAACTATAAATCGGGTAACTTCTGCAAATTACCGAATTCATTGAAATGTTGGGCTTATTTAATCTTCAATCCTAAATTGCGTGGACAACTTGCCAAAACCGATGCCATTGATGCCCTAATCTTGATGGAATTTGCCCAGTTTTGCCACCCACAGGCTTGGACACCACCACCCGTCATTTGTGAAACCTTGCGCCAAGTTCTCATCTACCGCCAGCAACTGATTGATATGCAAACCCAAGTTCGCAACCAAATCCATGCCTTTCAACTCATTCCCCATGCTGACAGGACTATCTTGCAAAGCATGACCCAACGCTTAGATGATTTTTCTAGCGAAATCAAACAACTCCACGACCAAATTGCCACCATCTTAGCCTCTGACCATCCGTGGCATCAGGCTTGTCGGCATCTGCTCTCTATTCCCGGCATTAGCAGCATTTCGGCAGCTTGGTTACTCGTCGCCACCCATTGTTTTGAACGCTGTGATAGCCCACAACAAGCGGCTTCCTTTGCTGGACTGGCTCCCCATCCTAAAGACTCTGGCGACCAGCATGGGCAGCGTTTTGTGGGCGGTATTGGGCATCAAAATTTACGCAATACGCTCTATATGGCTTCGGCAGCCGCCTCACGCTTTAATCCGATCCTCAAAGCCTTCTACCAACGGCTTGTCGCTCGTGGTAAACCCAAAAAGGTTGCCCGTTGTGCCGTTGCTCGCAAGTTAATTCATCTGGCTTGGGCTTGCGTCACCAAACAACAAGATTTTGACCCGAATTATCTTGAACAACCGCAACTTGCTTGATTTGTGACTTGACTTTTAATACAGTATCTCTGTGGTTCATTTTTTTATAGTTTTTACCCGGTGTTGCGTTAAATCCGCTCGAAATAACGCTTGCGTTCCCAATCCGTGACCCATTTGTTGAAATCCGCGACTTCTTTGCGATAAAAATGGGTGTAATGATTGACAACATCTTCGCCGAAGGCTTGTTTCGCAAAATCGCTGTTTGCGAAATTATCGACAGCGTGTTCAAGCGTATAAGGTACACGCGGTAGGTGCTGTGCAGAATAAATATCGCCTTCAAAGATATCGGGCGGCTCAATCTTGTTTGCAATACCATCTAATCCAGATGCTAAGGCGGCGGCATAGACCAAATAAGGGTTGCAGTCGGCACCGGGGATACGGTTTTCAATCCGCAGACTTTTTCCATTACCAACAACCCGAAATCCGGCTGTCCGATTGTCATAACTCCATGCGATGCGCGTTGGAGCCCAAGAGAAATCAGCATAGCGTTTGTAAGAATTGATAGTCGGCGCATAAAAAACCATCACATCTTGGACATGCGCCATCCATCCGCCTAAGAACCATCGAAAAATATCAGACCCCTGTACGGGTCCGAGTGACTGATTACCGTCAAAGATGTTGTCGCCATCTTGCCACAAACTGAGGTGCAAATGGCAGCTTGAACCAGCAGCAGCATCGGGGGTCGGTTTAGCCATAAACGACACGCTCAATCCGAGTCCATCCGCGACTTCTTTCAGGCATTGCTTAAAAATGGTATGACGGTCTGCCATCGTTAATACGTCGGCATAGCGCACATTCAATTCGTGTTGCCCGTGTCCCCATTCGCCTTTGGAATTTTCGACAGGAATACCGGAATGTTTGAGGTGATAACGGGCATGGGCAGTGAATTTCTCTTGTCGTGTGCCTTGCAAGAGATGATAATCTTCGATATACCAGCCGAGTGGCTCAAGGTGATTGTATTCTTTTTGCGCTGCCGCTTTATAAGAATCTTCGTAAACATAATATTCTAATTCGGATGCTGCCAGCGCCTGATAGCCTAATTCGGTAATTTTGCCAAGCTGTTTTTGCAAGATTGAACGCGGCGCAACAGGTGTGAGTTGATGCGTTTTTTCATCTTCAATCTGGCATAATACAAGCGCCGATTTGTCGAGCCATGTGGCAACACGTAGCGTATTCATATCCGGTACGAGGTGAAAGTCGCCATAACCGCGCTCCCAATTAGCAAAGGTGTAACCGGGGACAGGCTCCATTTCCATATCAACGGTCATCAGGTAAGTACAAGCATGAGTACCATCTGTGGCGGCTGATTCTAAAAAAAATTCGGCATCAAAGCGTTTACCCATCAGCCGCCCGTAATGGTCTGTAAATCCTAAAACGATGGTTTCAATCTCACCTGTATCGACTAATTTTGTGAGTTCTTCTAGTGTTAACATACCGCGTATTTTTGCCATTAATTAACCTCTCTTTCTTGTTTAATAAAATATCAATTGTCAATCATCGTGCCTTGTAGGGCTTTGTTATTCTAATAACGCGAATCATGGATAAGCACAGAAAACATGTTTTTTCGGCAAATCATGGATTTTCGGGCGTAAGGGCGCAATGCCTTGCGCCCCTACAATATATTATGCCCCTAATTTTCGATGAAATCCTTAAACGTAAACGATATTCGCGTTAATAACTCTCAAACCAATCATGGGTAGTCTGCGGTTTTTCCACATTGTTAAACCATGGCGTGGCGTGTTGGCGACAAATTGCTGTTAACTGTGCCATGCGTTCCTTGCCTGTTGATTGCAAAAACTTGAGGCGCTCGTCATTCGGCAGAGCGGGTAGAGCAACGACTTCTTTCCAGACAGCACGCCCTACAATGACCCCACTTGCTCCGGCTTGACAAGCGATACGTGCTTGCTGGACAAAAGTATCATAATTGACTCCGGCGCTTAACAATGCCCAAGGGATAGTACAAGCGGCACTAATGGCTTCGCAGGCAACTTGCCACTCGGCTGCGTCTGTACTTTGTTTGGCATCTACCGGAAATTGTAATTTTAGAACATCAACGCCCATATTTGCATACGTTTTCACCATTTCGACCATGATTTGCAATAAGTCCGCATTGGATAGCGGCTGGTCTGGATTCAATGAAAACACAATTGGCTCAAAGAAAAAGGGAATATCATGGGTGGCGCAATCATCAATAATGCGCTGAACATGCTTATTTTTTTCGGCAAGCGTTTTATCGTCGGGATGATAGGGCAAGAGCATTTTCACGCCATCACCCCCGATGCGCTTGATTTTCTCGACTGACCACTGAGGTATGAAGTTGATTTGTCGCTGACTCGGTTGGAGGTCATAATTCGTGACTTCGACAGGGGCAAGAAGACCGTGATTGCCGGAAATTGTGTGTTGAGCAATAGCGGATGCAATGCCATAGGCAGGGTCAGTGAGTATGGCAGTCGATTCAGGCACTATCGCTTGAATGATTTCTTGCTTGAATGCCGTAAATTGTTGATGCGATAACGGTTTTTTGGCATGTTTGTTGAGGTCTGCTAATAGATTGGCACGATGGTCAATTGCCAATATTGAAAAAAATCCATTTGCGTCACTACAGCGCATTAAATGCCGATATTTGCCGATTGTTGTCATATATACCTCTGTGCTGGTTAATGATTGCCGTGTGAAACCTCGGACCCTGATTTGCCCACGAGAAAGTCAAAATCTGCGCCCGTGTTAGCTTGCTGAACATGCGATAGAAACATACTGACATAACCGCGCTCTGTATGTGGCTGACGTGCTTGCCATGCCTCGCGCCGTTTTTGCAATTCGTCTTCTGCAACATCAAGATGCAAGCGCCGACCTGCAACATCAAGTTCTATCATATCGCCATTTTCGACAAGGGCTAATGCACCGCCCACAGCCGATTCGGGCGCAACATGCAATACAACTGTCCCGAACGCTGTCCCACTCATGCGCCCATCCGAAATGCGAATCATATCCTCAACACCGCCTGCTAATAACTTCTTGGGGATATGAAAATTACCGACTTCAGGCATTCCGGGGTAGCCTTTGGGCCCCACTTGTTTGAGGACAAGCACACAGTCTTTCTCGACATCAAGGTTTGGGTCATCAATACGGGCATGATAATCGTCAATATCTTCAAAGACAACCGCCCGTCCCCGATGTTGCATCAGTTCTGGTGTGGCAGCAGACGGTTTGATAATTGCGCCATCTTGACATAGATTTCCGCGCAGAACTGCCAAGCCAGAATCTTTTTGGAACGGTTCGTCAAATGTGGCAATCACTTCCCGATTGTAACAAGGCGTACCGTCGGTATTCTCGCCAATTGTCGCCCCATTGACTGTCGGTGCATCCATGTGTAGTTCGTGCTTTAATTCTTGGATGACGACAGGTAAGCCACCGGCATAGTAAAAGTCTTCCATTAAGTATTTGCCGGAGGGCATCAGATTCACTAGCAAGGGCATATGGCTGCCTAATTCATCGAAATCATCCATAGCAAGTTCAATGCCGATGCGTCCGGCGATAGCGAGCAAGTGAATGACAAAATTGCTTGAGCCACCGATGGCAGAATTGACTTTAATCGCATTTTCAAAACTTTTGCGCGTTAAAATCTGTGAGAGTCGTAAATCGTCGCTGACCATTTCTACAATGCGTCTGCCAGAAAGATGTGCCAAACGACGACGACGTGAATCGGCTGCGGGAATAGCTGCGGCACCGGGCAAGGTCAGCCCAAGTGCTTCGACCATGCAAGCCATCGTTGAGGCTGTTCCCATCGTCATACAGTGACCGTCACTGCGCGACATACATGACTCGGCATCCAGATAATCTGCTTCGGTAATCCGTCCCACGCGCAAATCGTCCGACATACGCCAAACATCTGTCCCAGAGCCGATATCACGCCCACGATATTTGCCATTGAGCATCGGACCCCCATTGACCACCAGCGTTGGCAAGTCCACACTTGCCGCGCCCATGATAGTAGAAGGGGTAGTCTTATCGCAACCTGTGAGCAAGACAATACCATCTAAGGGATTCGCCCGTATCGTTTCTTCAACATCCATACTAGCGAGGTTACGATAGAGCATGGTTGTCGGGCGCATCAACACTTCACCTAGCGACATTACCGGAAATTCCATCGGGAAACCGCCCGCTTCATAAACGCCGCGTTTGACCATTTCTGCCAGAATACGAAAATGTGCGTTGCAGGGAGTCAAATCTGACCATGTGTTGCAGATTCCAATTACCGGACGACCATCGAACATATCATTTGGGTGTCCTTGATTTTTGAGCCAGCTACGATGCGTAAAATTCAGGGTATCAAAACCACCAAACCATGCTTGGCTACGAAGTTTATTATTTCCATTATTTTCAGACATAAGATTTTTACCTCAATTTAGTTGATTCTTCAGGTAAATCAGGTGCAGCTTCGGGAATGGTACTCTGTTTTGTCCAGCCACCGTCAATAATGATGGCTTGTCCGTTGATATGACGTGATGCAGGCTGTGATAGAAATAAGGCAGTATTAGCAATATCTTCGACAGTGCCGACGCGTCCATTAGGCGTAACAGCCTCCCAATTAGCGACAAAATTGGGGTCATCTAGTAATGTGCGTTCGGTGAGGATTGCACCGGGACAAATCGCATTCACAGTAATAGGATATTGTCCAAGTTCAATAGCGAGTACACTGGCTAAATGCTTGATTCCTGCTTTGGTCATGCCGTAAGCTGCTAGATTTTTATGTCCTTGAACACCCGTAACCGATGACATTAGCACAATGCACCCATTTTCGGTTTTGCGAGAAACCATCTCATTGGCGGCGGCTTGCGCCGTGAAAAATGTGCCGCGCAAGTTGACAGCGACTACACGGTCAAATACTTGCGGTGAATAAGTCAAGAAATCACCATAATTTGTAATGCCAGCATTGGCAATCATGACATCCAAGCGCCCATATTTTGCTGCAAAGTCCGATACCATCTCACGCATTGCATCAGGATTAGCCACATCGACTCCATAAGGTGTCACTCGTTCAGCGCCCACAAGGTCATTGAGTTTTTGGGCTGAGTTTTTTGCCACATCGCCATCAATATCGACTAGGGCGACATGCGCTTCTGCCTCTGCAAATGATTGACAAATCTTGTAACCAATGCCAATCCCTGCACCTGTAACGACAACAGCATAATCTTTGAAATGACTCGACATAAATCCTAACCCTCGAAGCGATAGAAGAGTATATCCATTAATTTCGGTGGAGTATAACACTGAAATCAGATTCGCTGGTAATATCCAATCTACATTAACTTAATCAGGTAGAGGGGGCTTGTTTAGGATTCTTACGATTCATTTTTGCACTTACTTTCAAGATTCTACAATGAAAAATGTGAAACTGCTTATTGACACAAAATGCAATTTATGAGACCATTATGACCCCTATTGGTGTTTCAAAACAGATTTTAGACTGTAACGGCTTGTCTGTATCAACTGATGAAATGGCTTCTGCGATGCAGTTGAAAGAGGCAAGAATCACTCAAATATTGCGTGTTTACGATAACGTGGGAGGCATGGACTGTGCCAAAACATCCCGAAATTGCTAGAACCGAAGATAACTTCGATGTCAGAGCAACAATTTCGCATAATCGCCTCAAAGGTATGTGGCGCTTGATGACAGGCTTCCGCACATTGTACGTAGGCGCTGTCATCGCACTGGCAATTTCTGCCTTAGCAACAACGGGTAGCTTGCTCTTGTTACGCTACTTGATAGATGATGTGCTAAGTAATTCACCTGAGAATTTGTTGCAGAAACTCGTGCTAACAGCATTGGGTTTTATTGTTCTGTCATTTGTTCGTGGGGGATTTGCATTTCTCAGTGGGTCATCGGCGGCGGCAGTGTCGGAAGGCGTGGCACTGCGATTGAAGGACTTCATGTTTGACCATCTGCAACATCTGAAATTTACGTATCACGATACGATGCAGACCGGCGAACTCATCCAACGCAGTACGTCCGACATCAATGCCATCAGACTTTTTGTAGCAGAGCAGGCGATTGGTGTCGGGCGTATTTTACTTTTATTCATCGTGAACTTCGCCGCGCTCTTGATGCTTAATGTGCCATTAGCTTTGTTCAGTGTCATGGTTGTCCCGCTTGTATTTGTCATGTCGCTCTTTTTCTTTGGCAAAGTGAGCAAGGCATACGAACGTTTTCAGGAACAAGATGAACGGGTGAACAATACGCTACAAGAAAATCTTAGTGGTGTACGTGTTGTGAAAGCATTTGCTCGTCAGGAATATGAAATTGAGCGATTCGAGACCGAGAATAAAGAGAAATATCGTCGTGGTATAGACTTCATGTTGTTACATAGTATGTATTGGCCGGTGGTCGATTTTCTCACGGGGTTCCAGATGATTGGGACATTCTTCTTGGGCGCACTGATGGTCATGGAAGGCGAAGGCAATGTGCTATTCACAGTGGGTCCCTTGACCTTCGTTGGCATATCACTGGGAACATATATCTCATTTGCGGCAATGGTCGGCTGGATTATCAACCCAATGCGAAATTTAGGGCGTTTGATTGTACAGATGAGTACTGGCATGGTGTCTTATGACCGCGTGGCAGAAATATTTAGTGAAAGATGGGAAGACCTTGGCAAGGGTGAGAAGCCCCCTGTTGAAGATGTTACGGGCAATATCGTTTTCGAGAATCTCAACTTCACATACGAGCAGGGGTCACAGGTGTTGTACGACATCAGCTTTGAAGTGCAAGCGGGGCAGACAATCGCCTTACTCGGTAGTACAGGCAGTGGTAAAACAACATTGTTGACATTGCTAACGCGCTTCTACAATTATCATGACGGTAGCATCAAGCTAGATGGCGTTGAATTGAATCAGTATCCGCGTTATTTCTTGCGCGAAAAAATTGGCGTAGTCGAACAAGAACCATTTTTGTTCAGTCGCACAATTCGAGAAAATATCACCTATGGTTTGCACCGTGAAGTCACGGATGAGGAAGTATTGGCTGCAACACGGGCGGCGGCTGTTCATGATGTCATTCAAGAGTTCTCAAATGGCTATAACACAATGGTTGGTGAACGTGGCGTGACACTCTCTGGTGGTCAAAAACAACGAGTGGCATTAGCGCGAACATTGCTCAAAAATCCGCCGATTCTGGTTTTGGATGATGCAACAAGCAGTGTTGATACACAAACTGAGTCGGAAATTCGGGACGCATTAGGCAAAATGATGACTCAGCGCACGAGTTTCATTATTGCCCATCGTATTCAAAGTGTGATGAACGCCGACTTGATTTTGGTCTTCGATAAAGGACGGATTGCCCAACGAGGGACACATGATGAACTGATGGCAGTCGATGGCATCTATCGCCGGACTTACGATATGCAAGCACGCATCGAAGATGAATTGGAAAAGGAAATAACAAGTGTCTGATTATAACTTCGAGGAAGAAGAATTTGAGGCTTCGTTCAATGGTCACACTCTCTGGAGGATTGTTGGGCTGACACGAACCCATTGGGTTCTCGTGCTAGGGTTTCTGGTGGCGATAGGGGGTGTCGCCATCATTGAAGGGTATATGAACTTTCTCCACGCACAAATCATTGATGAAGGCATCATCGCGGGTGATAAAGAGAGGCTAAGAGAACTTGCTATCTGGTATTCTAGCCTGATGGTATTCTTCTCGCTGCTGGTATTTGCCTTTATCTATTTTGCTGGAAAACTGAGCCATTCGGTGCAATACGACATACGGCGCAATCTGTTCAATCACTTACAAACCTTATCGCTCAAATACTATTCCAAGACTCCGGTTGGCTGGATTATATCGCGTGTGACATCGGATAGTGAACGTATCGCTGAATTGATTTCATGGGGTTTCCTTGATATCACATGGGGTATCATGAACATGATAACGGCGATTATCTTCATGTCGATTATCAACTGGCAACTTACATTGGTAGTCTTGCCATTGATTCCCTTATTATGGTGGGTCAGTGTGTGGTTCAAATCGCGGATTCTTGTTCATTACCGTGTTTCGCGCAAATTCAACAGTAAAATCACAGGCTCGTACAATGAGATGATTACGGGTGTCCGTGTCATCAAGGCATTGAACCGTGAAGAAAGTAGTATGAAAGAATTTGGCGAATTGTCACGCGAAATGTATACAGCATCTTATCGAGCGGCATGGTTCTCTGCACTATTTTTGCCAGC
>JAUZRW010000131.1 GCA_030950085.1 Anaerolineae bacterium | reverse complement strand
AGACCTTTTGCAGGCTTTGTCCAATGCTATCTATGGCGCGGCACGCTCTTAGCCCTCACTTCGTCTTTTTATAACACTTTATAACGAAAAGTAGCTCTCGACATATCGCCGTAGGCTACTTTAATGTGCCAAAGTCTAGGGACGGGATATATCCCGTCCAAATCCTTTTTGACATATTATGATCTGCTAAACCCCATAAAAATGTAGGGACAGCATACATGCTGCCCGCTCTAGTTCTCTGGATATTAGAATGTCCCTTTTGCCGCGCCACCATCAACCAGCAAAGCCACCCCGTTAATGAAGCCGCCAGCCGGAGAACACATAAAAACAGCAGCATTGGCGAATTCTTCTGGTGTACCAATGCGCCCGACAGGAATCATCTTTCCAGCATTTTCGCGCTCAGTTGCTGGGTCAGAATTGTTCTTTTCGGCACGCGCTTGCATGAGGTGGTCGATGCGCTCTGTATCGGTGATGCCGGGCAAAATGCTATTGAAGCGAATACTGTCTTTGCTATGTTCAAATGATAGTGTTTTGGTAAGACCGACAACCGCCGGACGAATCGTATTCGACAGCGTGAGGTTATCGACAGGTTCTTTTGCTGCAATCGAAACTACTGCCAACACTGCGGCGCGATTCGACTCTTTCAAATGGGGCAATGCTGCCCGAATCAAATTGATGGCACTGAGTAGTGTTAAATCAGTTGCATTACGCCATGCTTCATAATCGAATGCTTCAAATGTGCCAGCAGGTGGACCCCCTGCATTGGTGACAATGATATCTAAGCCACCCAACATAGAAACAGCATTTTTCACCAATTTTTCAGCCTCTTCTGGCTTAGAAACATCCCCTGCATGGGTAAAAACTGGATTACCGCTCACTTCATTGATAGCAGTCGCAGTTTTTTGTAATTTATCGAGATTACGACTGTTGATAACAACGAGCGCACCTTCCAGGCTAAAACGTTGGGCTGTAGCCGCACCAAGACCCGCGCTCGCCGCCGTGACTAAAACTTTCGTACCTTGTAAGCCTAAATCCATATGATAGCTCCCTAAAATCAAAATTATCGTTCGCTTTGTAGTGCGTCTATTTTAGAGAGCTTAGGATAAACGCTCAATATCCGCTTTGACCATCATTTCAATCAGGTGTGTTTAATCGAAGGTCAGTTTGAGATGAGTATTGCCGATACTCACAATATCGCCATCGGTGACAATGATGGCGGATTTTATCAGTTCGCCATTGAGTAGCGTCCCATTGCGGCTGTTGCGGTCTTCGAGCCACCAATGCGCTTCTTTAAGGCTAATTGTGGCATGTTCACCACTGGCGAAATTATCATCAATGACAATGCTATTGGTTGGCGAACGCCCTAGACTTGTGAGGGGGCGCAATGGATATGTTTCACCTGTCGGGGCATAAATATCGTCTATTTGAAGTAGTGCAACAAGTTGTCCGTATGTACGGCGACTATCAGCAGCTTGAGCGGCAGCAGTTCTATAATCGCGCCAGAGAACGATAAAAAGTGCCGCCAATAGTCCGAGTAAAAATACAATAGAAGCAAACCGTAAACTAAAGAGCATCACATCAACTGACACAGGCGCTCCTAGTCATCAACTGGTTTGAAAGTTTGTGTTGTTCCATGTGCGTTTTTGTCTTGACTCTCATCTGTGACATAAATAATTTGTGTATCCCCAATACGGATAACATCGCCTGTTTGTAATTGATGTTCGGTGACACGCACATTGTTGACAAACGTTCCTATACGACTATTGACATCAAATAGAGTATAAACACCGAAACGTAGCCGTATTTGAAGATGATGGCGCGAGACGAATTTATCATCAATCATAATGTGATTGTCGTCGCTGCGCCCGATATTGATGAGAGCTTCGGTGATAGGGATAGTGGCTTCACCCCCGATAATGAGTTGCGGATTTTTCGGAATCAGTTTTGATGCGCTTAGACGAATCGGTTGCATCGCCTCGGTATTGCCATCTGTAGCTTGGGTATGGGTGGCACGAACAGCAATGTCTTTGCGCCCCATATGCTTATCTACAATTAGTTTGATAAACGGTGATTCCAATAAACGATACTCAGATTGTGTTGCTAACTCGACCATCTGTTGATTCAATGCCATACTGAGCGATGCCCAAGAAGGGTGCAGTTCGTCATACGTTTCTGGGTGTACACGAATCGTATACTTATCGGGAGCAATAGGGCGATTATCGGCGCTCTCCTGTGCATAATGCAAATTACCTTCCATGCTACGAGCGAGTTTCATCGCTAGGTCATGAGGGCTAATTTTTTTGCGAATCAGATTCGTGAACGCCCCTTCAACAAGTTGTTCGAGACGTGCTTCAAATTGGGCAATATGTTTCTCATTCATGCCTCAAATTATAATTGGGGATGACTAGACTGGCAATGTGAGGTGTGTAGCGTAGGATTAGCGCCCAAAAACCCACAACAGTAGAGTGGAGTGAGAAAATGTCTCATCTCCACTCTTTAGGGTGTTCTGTATAACGAATTGAGTGCTTAATTTGTTGGCAGGAAATCAGGCCAGTTATCGTTGGTTGTGATATTCTCTTCATTTTCAGCCCGGAGATTCTCTACCCAACGTGCAAATTCCGTTTGGCGTAAGTTGTCACGCTCTGTACCTTCAATTTCGCGTTCTTCTCGCGCCCGAATCTGAAGGATGTGGAAGCCAAATTCTGATTCGACAGGACCCACAATCTCACCGATTTCTGCACTAAGAATAGCCGCTTCAAATTCTGGCACATAACTGCTCACTGCTGCCCAACCGAGTTCACCGCCACGTTGTCCCGAACCTGTATCTATTGAACGGGCTTGTGCAAGACTGGCAAATGATTCGCCATTTTGTAGCGCAGCAATAAGTTCGTTTGCCTCTTCTTCGGTCTCGACAAGGATATGACGTACATTAGCAAATGTTGCCATATCATCAATTGTTACGACAGCTTCCAGCAACGCATTACGCCACGCCTGACGTTCAAACAAGGCATCAATCGCCTCATTGCTAACGCTGGCAGTGTCACGTATGTTTTGACGGAACAAATCAACGGCTGTATCAAAATCGTCTAAGCGGTCTTCCTGACTCTGTGTTGGAACTGGCGGTAGCGTTGCAGTTGCCCCAACATCATCGGTAGCTTCTGCGCTTACTTCTGCCGTCGCTTCTACATCATCAGTTGCCTCTACTTCTGCCGTTGCCTCTGGTGTTGCTGTTGCCATTGGCGTTGATGTTGGCAGTGGTGATGGACTGGGTGTCGGTGAAACGAAGGGCGTATTCGTCGGGTCAGGTAGCGGTGTTTCCGTTGCTGGAGTCCCGATTAATGCGACTTCTGTTGGGTCATAGCCAAAGTATGTATTGACCTGATTTTGAACAGCACCGTCATCAATTGTGATACCGCGTGCCTCAGCTTCTTGACGAATTAAGACATCATTTATCATATCGTCTAAGACACGTTGCCCCAAAATATCAACCAATTGTAATTCACGAGTCCACTGTTGATATTGTTGGTCTTGTCGGAGAAATTGGTTGGGGTCGCCTTGATCGCCTACAAATTGTGCTACTTGGGCATAACGAGATTGTGCCTGTTGTAAGACAAGTGCTTGCTCCAAGCGAATCCGTTCCCGAAATTCACTGACGCTAATATCCTCGCCATTGACTGTGGCAACAGGGCGCAAAGGTACAAATACAAAATTATAAATGAGTGCAAAAGCAATAATGGCTGTAATCGCCCCCAGTATCGCAAATGCACCACGCCGAATGAACTGATTTAGCGCGTCATTATATTCAGTCCGATTGGTGGGGCTTCCCAACAAGCGATTAAAAAAAGTTGTTTCTAAGGGCTTGTTATCTTTATTACGATTTTTCTTTGGCTGCCCGGTAGTTTGCCTCCGTTTTGCCATACTCTGTCTCCTAAAATACAAAAAACAGTTTCAAGTAATTGTCAAACAGTTTACATCATAGCCTATTGTTCTATCAGAATGATTATGAAGCACCAGAGCAAAGGTGCAAGGGACGCATCCTGTGTCGTCTCCCATTGTGATTGGCATCGGGAGCGCATATAGGCACTCCCCGACACTCACTTAGTCCAAATTAGCGACGTATGGCAGTAAACCCAAGATACGGGCGCGTTTCACTTCACGAGCGAGTTCACGCTGGCAACGCGCACAATTTCCTGTCTGGCGACGTGGTTTAATCTTACCCACTTCGTTAACATAGCGGATAAGTGTGTCTACGTCTTTATAATCGAAACATTTACCTTCAGGGCAATATTCACTACGACCCCGACGACTGCGCCGTGGACGTGGGCGAAAACCGCCTCTGGAATTATCGTCATCGCGGCGTGACCGACGTGGACGATCACTTCTATTGTAGTCTGACACGTCTTATCTCCAATCTTGTTGTTTTACTAAAATGCGTAATTGTCTGTTGTGTCATCATCGACAAGCTGTTCTTGGCTATTATCTGAACGGTCTCCGAGCAAAATCATCTCGTTAGCGACTAACTCAGTCCGAAAATGTTTTTTGCCATTTTCATCTTCCCAGCCGCGTGTTTGTAGGCGACCTTCAACGTAAACTTGTAGACCTTTTGACAGGTGACTTTTGCAAATTTCTGCCAAATTGCCCCACGCGACTACATTGAACCATTCTGTTTCTTCATGGCGTTCGCCTTCGGATGAAGTCCATGTGCGGCTTGTCGCAACACTAAAACTCGTCACAGCGCGTCCACTTGGGGTGTAGCGCATTTCTGGGTCTCGTCCGACATTGCCAATAATCATTACCTTGTTCAATCCGCGTCCCATTATGACCTTCCCTCTACCTAAACCTATTTACCCATAGAACCATCGGGTCATATTATAGCGCAGACACAAGTTTATTCGGCAGATTCTTCAGCTTGTTCTTCTGTAACAGCCTCACCCTGTTCTTCGCTAGGTTCTTCTGCAACAGTTTCAGTCTGCTGCTCTTCGCTAGGTTCTTCTGCTGCCACCTCATTTTTTGCGTCATCTTCTTTAGAAGATTTTGCTGATTTTTTAGCTTTTACGGGTAGGTCATGTACGACGAGGTAACGCAACACGCCGTCATATAGTTTGAGATTTAATTCAAACTCTGGCAGGTGACGTGTATCGACAGTTGCATAGAATAACACGAACCAGCCGTCACGCTGACCCTTGATTTCATATGCCAAGCGACGACGACCTAAGCGATTTCGGTCAATTTTTGTAACTGTTCCGGGATTTTCTAAGTCTGTTTCGGCGCTGTTTTCAATCCATGAAACCACTTGGTCAATGGCTTGCTGGAATTCTTCTTCCGGCATAATGCGGAATACAACAGGAATTTCGTATGGACGTTTCATATGGGTTGTTATCTCCTTCCCATGAATGATAGCCCCACTGCACATTGGCACGTTGTTGGAGCGGAAAGTTGTTGTTTATCTGTTAATGGGTCTACTTTGAGACCGCAGACAGTCTACTTGATAGCCGATGAGACCGCAATGGTTGATTCACTTGCTTGTTGCAAAATCAGGCGCGAACTTGCAATGGCTAAGGCAACAATGAGCCAGAACCATGTAATCGAGGCTTGAAAATCTAGTCGGAAGAAGTACAAATCGGCAAAAGCGTTGATGAGGGCAGTCAGTACAGCCACTTGATACCCTAGATGAATCGCTGCCATATTCGGCTCATCTTTCACATGCTGCCATGCGCGATACCCATAAGCAAAAATGCCCCCCATTGCTAGCAGAAAGAACAATACCCCTGTGAGACCAATCTGATTTGCCATAATGAGGTACATATTAGCAACATCGGTATACACATCGTTTGTCGGTGTGCCTGTGAAGCCGATACCAACAAAGGGGTATTGTTGGATTAAATTGAGTGAGTCAGTCCATTCACCGATTCTCATTTGTGTGGCAAGGTCTTCGCCACGAAATGCTTGAAAGATACGGTCAATATAATTTTGAGTTTGTGGCAAAAAGAGAAAAATGATACCTGCAACCCCCAGCAAGGGAATAATGCGTCGGTAGCGCACAATGGTTATCACTGCTAATCCGGCAGCAAAGGCTAAAAACGAAGCGCGAGAAGATGTCAGAATCACGCCCAAAGTCACTAATCCGAAAACAAGAAATGTGAGCCAGCGTGTTTTTAGGACAGGTTTTTGGGCAAATACTTGCGGCGCTATCATCGCTCCACCAACAGCCAATAAGCCGCCAAGTGAATTGGGGTCAACCCATGTACCAATTGCCCGTTCGCCAAGTGCAGGGGTCGATTCGATATAACGAATAACACCACCTGTTGGGTAGCCGATACGCCCTAAGCGAATCAGAAACCGTTCAGCAATGCCATCGGGTAGGGCATAGAGTCCAATGGCGATGAAGGCTTGTATACCCACCAGTGCCATAATCACCAGCACAAGCCGGCGTAAGGCTTTTTCATCTTGCAATAAATCGACCAGAATGAAGGTCATACCGATACTGAGAAGTGTTTCTGCAAATTGGCGTAATACTGTGGGGCGTGGACTTCCGTAACGCATCCCCATTGAGAAAGCGAAAATCAGCCACATGAGGTACAGTGCAATTAAGGCATGGGGTGGACTGAGGGTTATTTTGCGCCGATGACCCGTCATCCATTGCAGCAGATAAACGCCGATGAATGCCCCAAGTGCTAAATCAAGCAATGTCGGAGTCAAACCGATTTTGACAGGAAATGTGCCGAAGGGCAATAAAATCATGGTTGCCATGGCACCATACAATGCCACTGTGACATCTGTGAGAACGTATAATGCCACTAACACGCCGATGATTATTGGAATCGTCAGAACGGGTCCGATAGTGACTAGCAAGAGACCGATAATCCCACCCAGAATGCCTATCGTCAAACCGACCATTATTGCAAAAATACGACGGTCAATCGTCATCACCCATTCTTTGAATGCTTGTGCAGCCGATGATGGCATGTTAATTCTCCTGCTGATTGCGCTTTATCGCTTGATACCCGATTGCGCTTGCCAGTATAAGCAGCATACCCCATGTGACTAGACTCAATATCGCGCCAATACGGTAGCTCAACGGGTCATAGGTCAAGCGTACAGTATGTTGCCCTGTGGGAATAGCAATCGCTGTCAGAACACCATAGGCACGCAAAATATCCACAGACTCGCCGTCTAACGTCGCTTTCCAGCCGGGATAATCGACATGGGCGAGTGATAAAATCGCGTTTTCTGGGGTATCAACTTCAACATTGAATGACTCAGGCAGATATTCGGTGACAATGGCGCTATAGGTATCGGGTGCTTGTGCTGGTAATTCGATATTTGCTTCGTCCAATAGAATAATGGATTCTCGCAGAGGGTAAGTCGAGTCATTCAACACATTAAAAGCCGCTTCGTCACTATCGACAACATCCACACGATAAATAAGTTGGGCAAAGGGGCGCGGATTGCTTATCTCATGCAAGAAAATATGACCGTCGCTGTCGTTCCCTTCGGCAATAACACTTGTTTCGATGCTGTTAAATGAATCGCGCTCACTGAAAATATAGCGCACTGCGAAGAGTTCCCATGCTAGGGGATTATTGATGTAATCTCGATAGATGATAGTCTGGGCATTATTCAAAAATAGAGGGCTGATGCCACGAATATCCATTATGTTATAGAGACTACCGTAATTTGCTCCTAGACCACGAAAACCATCGACACGATAGGGTTCTTGTTGTGGCGCGTCGTCTAGCATAGCTTGAATAATAGGTGTGGGTTCGATGCTCAATTGCTGACTCGCTGCTATATCATCGTAAGTATGGTCAGCATCCATACTGACTGTGAATAGCTCAAATATGACCAGTACACCTATCAATATAAGTGCAATTCGATGTGGCGACTGTAATTGCCAACGCAATAATCCATAAAAAGCTGCTGTCACCATCAAACTAAAAAAGGCAATTCCTGTAATCGGATAGAATTCGGGCGCTTGATTAATTTGCCAGCCGATGAAACTTTCAAGAGCGATGAGGCTCAAGATGGCTAGTAATCCGAGTAAAATTTTTAGAATATGGTTGCGTTTGTTGACATACGCGCCGAGCGTAATTTGTGCTGCACCCATAGCGGCTAGTATCGCTAGACTATTCGCTACCAAAAATGCCGCCCGTTCTTGTCCTCTGAAAAAGCTGAGTCCGGGGACGAAATTATAGAGGCTATGATAAAAGGCGCTATTCGCTCCGAAACTGTGTAATAAGCCAATCAGTGCAACAATTATCCAGAAAATTGAATTTGATAAACGGTCACGAATGGCGACATAAGCGAGTATGAGTGCCGGAATCCCTACATAAAGTGGCGAAAATAAACTGACTGAGCGCGGCAAAATAAACTGTGCCACATCTTGAAAGGGGAAACCGTTGCCCTTAGCAGTAAAGCCTAAATCAGGACGGGCAGTGAGACGTAAATATTCGATGCCGGGTAGCAGAGTCACGGCTGTTGTACCCATCGTGACAATGCCCATCAGCACAGCAGCAGTGATAAATGTCACCCAACCCTGTTTTTGTGCATGAATACGATAGCCCAGCCATGCCAACATGAGATACGTCAAAAACCAGCTCGTTTGTGGATGACCTGCCATCCATGAAATGCCGAGAGAAAACCCTGCTAAGGCGACCCATTTCCAATGAAAATCGCTATGGCGAGTCGCTTCAAGAATAGCAACAGCAGTTAAGGGCAGCCAAATTGCAGCTTCTAAAATAGCGACTTGTAAGGGTGGGTAGCCAGACAGGAATCCACTATAGGCAGCGACTATTGCCCCAATAAATGCCCCGTATACACTGCCAGAATGTGTGAGTGTTAAGCGGCGAATGAAGAGATACATCAGCAGAGAATAAGCCAGCACATGAAAAATAGCTTCTAGTTGCAGGGCATTATACGACCATCCGCCCGATAGTTTGCTCAATGCAATGGTCAGCAAACGTGGCGGATAGAAAACAGCCGCTTGCGTATCGGCAATGAAGGGTAAACCGCCGTTGTTATAGGGATTCCAGAGGGGGACTTCGCCATCTGCAAATCGTTCATACTGATACGCGCCAAATGCCACAAATTGACCGGAAAAATCCCCTTGTTTGAAAGAGGCTTTATCAGCATCTATCGGTGTCAGGATACGCCAGAAAAAAATCAACCACACGATAAACAATAATCCGATAGCCTGTGTATCCTGTGATTTGAGCCATTTCATCATTCGCGCTCACTTTCGATTCTCATAGGCGTTAGATAGGCAAAGTTGTCATATGTCCCCATGATACCCAATCTTGGAAATCCGTCTTGTTGTAAATACAGCCCCACTTCAATTGGATAAACACCAGAAACTGCATTGTCAGCAATCGTCAATGTGTGTGTATCTTGGATAATTTCGCCTACTTCCCATGTCGATGTTGGGCGTGTCCATTGTACAGGCATCGCGTTACTCGCTGCGTATTTAGTGAAGGTGGTGGGGTCGATGATGTTGGCAAAAACCACATAGTCGCGCTCAATCGGTTGCAAGGCTCGCCAGTAAAGTGTCAAGTCTATTGTGTCGCCCAGAGATGGATTGAGTGTCGTGATGTCATAGCCAAGTAGTTCAATCAAATTGCCAAAGTTGATACTTTGTGAATTTGGAATTTCTGACTTATCGCGTGAGGTTAAGTCAACTTGTCCGAGTGTGAGCATCTCATCCCCATTTTCGAGTGTCATGCGTTGACCTGTTCTTATGTCATACCATCCTAATCGTACTTCAACTGTATTGGGCGTATAAGCTGTTTGCGGAACAAAAATAGCAATGGGATTGTGCCACGCATACCCTGTCTCTAAATCAGAGGTTGCGAGCAAACCCCGTGCTGGAAAGATATCGCGCTGTCCGACGATAATTTCATCTTCTGTAACAAGATGCACAAAAATACTCCAATTACGGTCATATTCTGTCAATGCAGCAAAATCGACAGTAATTTCAACATATGAATCAGGCGATACCTGCGGCGTGCGGATTTCAGCATTGTAAAGTGCAATTTGGCTATCGTCAGATGTGAATATTGCTTGTGATTCTGTCGTTTGGATTGTATTTGCTAGGGCATAGGCTGGTGCGATTGTAGTGAGAGGTTGCAATGCTGCGATGATAGCAAAGAAAATCACCCATGCACTGGCAATCCATCCGCGCCATTTTTCAGGAATCCACCACAAAAGACTCACTGCAAACCACAACATCAGCGATGAAATTGCCCCATAGACTAAGCGCCCCTGTGAAGCCGGGGTGATACTTGTCCAGCCCAGTAGAGCAATGAATATAATGATAGGTAATAAGAGCGAAAGCCCGTGCGCGAGATATCGAGAATTTATCCAATGTAGGGGCGTACCTGTGTGTGCGCCCGTTTTAGAAGACAAGAAACGCCGTATAAGAGTATATGCAAAAAAGAAAATCAGACTCAGAAAACTCAATTTTGTCAACCAGCCGAAAGCAATATACAGCGATTCGTTCATCGGCACATTGACACTGCCGAATAAGCCCCAGAATGTACGGAAAAAGCTAGTGCGCTCTGTCCATAATTGAGCGAAATCTGCTGGAACGGCGCGTTTCCCGACAATCTCAAGGAAGCGATTGAGGGCAGTAGGGTCGCCAAAAAGTGTCCAATTGCGATAATACCACCATCCGGCAATCGCAATCGTTAGGCTACCGGAAATTAAACCGCCGATAATCACAGGTCGCCAATCGCGCAATCGAATACTGATAATCAACAGCACGACTGCTACTATCGGAATCAAAAAGCCGATATTCAGTTTTGAGAGTAACCCCGCCCCGGTGACAATGCCCAGCAAAACATAGAGTTTGAGTGATGGCGATTCTTGGACTTGCACGAGGCGAATCAGCAAAAGCAGCAGTAGATTTGATAGAAAATTCGACAGATTATCGTTATTCACAGAGGCAGTAATATAGAGGTACATCGGCAAAAAAGCGTTGAGTCCTGCCGCCGTAAGCGCGAATGATGGTTTTTCAGGGAAGAGTTCACGCCCGATAAGATAGGTTACAAAGACTGTGCCTGCGCCAAGTATCAGCGAAAAGAAGCGCAAAATATAGGTTGCCAGCATTGAACCACTTGCCGGGAATTGTTCTTCTGGCAAATGGACTAAGCGATTCACATTGCCATCAGGACGAATAATGCCAATATCGGCATGAGGATTGACGCGCATCACAGTATCAATATCGGATGTATCAAGTGGGCTAATCAGGAGTGCGCCCAAAATATAGTAGAGAGGCGGTTGATTGCCTTCTTGCTGCCATAATCCAACAGTGCCGATTTCTTGTATTGGGAGTTGTAAACCGTGTGTCTGTAAATATTGCACCATTGAGAAATGATGAATCTCATCGGGTGCTTCCCATAGTGGATTGCTAAGACTATAGATTATGCCGATGAGAAAATATCCTGCGAGAATGACATAGAGCCATGCAGGATGTTTTTTGGCTATTGTCATGCTGAATACTCTCCTATCAGACGCTCAAACAGCGTTTCATATTTTTCGGTGATAGATTGCCAGTCGAAGAGTTGTTTTAACTGTGTTACACCTGCTTGTAATTGCGTTCTCAAGAGAGCATTTTTGCATAAAGATTGGATGGCATTGGCAAGTTCAGTGCTGTTATCTGGCGCAACTAGGTACATAGTATCATCGGAAAATGGTGAATCTTCATGTGATGGCTGTGTAGTAATAATCGCACAACCATGTTGAATCGCCGCCATGAGACTCCCACGTCGGTAAGAAGCTCCATCACGAAAGGGCAAAACAATCGTATCCGCCGCCCGTAAATAAGCACTGACCTCGACATCATCAACAAAACCTGTCCATGAAATTTTATCGCTCAAATTCAAATTTTCGATTAAGGTATCAATCGAAGCAGCATAGGTGGCATTCGTCGGGTCGGCTGTACCGGTTCGCCCACCTATCAGCACCAATTTGATAGTGGATTGATTCAATTCTGCTAGAGCCTGTAAGAGTATATCGACACCTTTGCTGTGATTAATGAAACCGAAATATGCCAATAGAAAATCATCTTGTGCTGCGCCTGCTTTTTCGCGCCATGCTGTTCTATCATATTCAGATGTTCTGTCTGCCAGAATGTTGCTGCCTATCGGAATCACGTCCACACAGGGTAGATAAGATACCTTTTCGTAATCTTCGTAATTGGTGACTATCACACCATTTGAGGCTTTGGCAAGGTGCATCACTATCCAATCGCGCAATTTTCCAGCTTTAGGGAATAAATAGGGGAAACGTAAATCATGGAAAGTCGTTACAAAGGGCTTATTAATAAAGTGCGGCAGAAAGTGAATCATAGGTGACATATTAAAGGCAGCAGTTTGAAATTGTAGATTCACAATATCTAGGTCATTGCTTGCTATCCATTGTCGGATTGCTGGAATTGTACTCAAACCCCAACCACTATGCTGTGCCAGAGGGATGTTTTCATGCTGTTGTTGGGCGCGGGGTTCGCTAAAGATGAATGCTTGATGTCCTCTTTCGGCAAAAACTCTTGCGAGAACATCCGTATATGCCCCGACTCCGCCTTGCAATGGGGGATATTCCCCTGTAATCAAGCCAATTCGCATGATTAACCTTTTAAGCCACTGCGGATGACTTGCCAATAAGCACGGACTCGTTCGCGGCGTATCTCGCGTTTATGCCCGATGAGACCTTTTGTGCCTTCGATAAGCAGTTGAAACAGGTAATTGACTATCAAGAACAAGCGTAAGATTGTAGCGAATACTGCCCCGTGATGTTTGCGAAAATAGCGAATTTTGCTCTGCTGAAACCAGATATGCTTATGTGCGCCAACTTGTTCACTGCTTTGTCCGAGATGGTGGATAATAGTTGCTGTTCCCAGATAGACGACCTTCCAGCCGCTATCTTTTGCGCGTTTACACCAATCCATCTCTTCGGAATACATCACATAACCTGTATCGAGTCCGCCGATTTTGTCATACACTGCGCGGCGTGCCATCAATGCTGACCCCTGCACCCAATCGACCTCATAGACACCCTCATTAGGTTTTTCTTCCACATAATAATTATCGAGCATCTGCTGCGGTGCGAAGGATTGTAACCATGTACTCTCAAAAAATGCGAGTGTTTTTGTAGGGAAACGGCGACGTGTCGATTGGTGACTGCCATCGCTATTGAGTGTATGCGAACCCACAATGCCGACATCGGGGTTGGCATCCAAATAAGCTATCATTTGTGGAATGGCATCCCCGATAACTTCTGTATCTGGATTGAGCATCAATAAGTATCGTCCTTGTGCGGCTTCAAAGCCAATATTGTTGCCTTTCACAAAGCCGATGTTTTCCTCATAAGCAAATAATTTCACCTGCGGATACTTCTCGCGCACCATCGACACGCTATTATCGCTACTAGCAGAATCAACTACGATGATTTCGACGATGGGTTTGCCAGTATCAGATTTATTGATAGCAACAGGCGATGCAATAATGCTATCCAAGCAAGCCGATAGCAATGCTTCGACATTATAGCTGATAATGATGATAGACAAATCAATCACAGACAACCTCAAGTAATTTTCCAAAACAGGGGAAGTTTACCATCATTTTACATTCACACAGAGATTCGATTACAAAGTGCTGGCATTGTAGAGGCACAGACAAATTCAATGTGGAGAAATAATAATGAAGACAAAAGCAACTATGACAATGGTTATCGCCTTAGTTATGGCACTGATGGTTGGTGCGGTTAGCGCACAAGATAATCCCGATAATGACCGTGGTCGCCCTCGTGTGGATATGATACGCGAGTTGACACAAATTGTCACCGAAGCCACCGGACTGACACGACAGGAAATTCGGGAACAGGTCAATGAAGATACGACATTGGCAGACGTTATTACAGCCAATGGTGGTAATGTTGATGATGTGGTTGCACAAGCTGTCGCAGTCATTACCGAACGGGTCAATGAGGCACAAGCAAATGGCGATATTCCAGAAGACAGTGCGGTACAGATTCTCGAAAATCTCGAACAACAGGTGACAGATTTCGTGAATGGTGAAGGATATTTGCCGGGTGGTGGTCGCCCTGATGGTGAGCGCGGTGGTCGCCCTGATGGTGAGCGTGGCGGACAAGCACGTCGTTTGGTTGGGGCAGTTGCCGAATCGACTGGACTAGAAGCACAAGATGTTGCTACACAGCTGCGAGATGGCGCAACCTTAGCTGATGTTCTGACTGATAATGGTATTGCTGTCAACACATTCATTGATGAACAAGCCGCGACACACGAAGCACGCCTCAATGAACAAGTCGCAAGTGGGCAAATTAATCAGGCAATTGCCGATGCTCGTTTGAATTTGTTCCGCGTAGAACTCGATTTCTATCTTAACCGCACAGTAGAAGTTGGCACAGAATAATTTCCACAATCCCCTCCCTAATGTCTTGGGGAGGGGACGCTAAACGCAGTGATGCAGGGGTGGGGTGAAGATATCACTTCGCCCCTTTGTGTATTAATGCGGCAAATTGAACAAGCTCACCGCATTTTCAGTGGTGATAATCGCCATTTCGTCAGTTGTGAGATTTTTCAAGCCAGCTAATCTATCGACAATATGTGGAATATATTCTGGCTTATTAGGGCATTTGCCTCTAAATGGCTCAGGTGTCAAGAACGGGGCATCGGTTTCCACGAGAATTTTATCTAACGGCATACTTCGCGCTATCTGTCGTAAACCCTCAGCTTTTTTGAACGTAATCGGACCCGTGAAACCTAGATAAAAGCCAATCGACAAGGCGCGTTCGGCGATTTC
>JAUZRW010000130.1 GCA_030950085.1 Anaerolineae bacterium | reverse complement strand
CATCAAGAGTAAAATCGCTTGGGTTGCATAGCCACATCGTTGGAAATTCGGGTGAATCGCTAGTCCATAGGAGAATGTGCCAATGCGCCTATCGGTAGTATGTGAACTAATTGCCCCTGCAAAGTCGCCCGATTCAATATCCTCAATAACCAATGAGAAATTATCATCTTTGTGAGTTTTTTTCGCTTCGTCCTGCGCCCATGTTCGATACCATTCTTTGCTTCTCGGCAATGGTAAACTATCAAGATTACGGGCTGTCTCGCTATCCATATCCCACTGTTGAAAAGTTTCCCAATCATCGGGTTCAATTTGGCGCAAGCGGATGTGTTCAGTTTCCCAGAAATAGCCACTCATCATCACACCTTTTTATCGCGTCGTGGAATCACGTATACACGGCGAAAAATCTCATGAAAACCCAGTTTTTCTGCGACGCGCTGTGATGCGATATTATCATCACCTGTTGACCAAGTAACTTTCAAGTCTCGTGTTTGATAGTGCCGAATCAGTAAGCCAGCCATCGCTGTTGCCAAGCCTTTTTTACGCCATTCTTCATCGACATGCACACCGAGTTCAACGTATTTATCGGCAGCCCGACTTTCTGCGAAACCAAGCAATTTGCCATCAAGCACTGCACCTGCAACCACAGCATGGCGCAATGTATCTTCAATTGACTTGAGAATAATGGGGGTCGCCGTCGATTCTCTCGCCTTAACCATGTCAACATCGGCTTCATTCAATAGTCGAACGGTGATGCTGATATCATACGATGGCATGTTTTTTGGGGGATTATCTAGCAAGTAAAAGACATCCTCATAATGACGGATTTCGCATCGTAATTCGCCATACACCAATAGACTCAATTCTCGTGCAACGGACATTGATACTTCAAACACATCCCAACCCTCTACGATTTTGAGGATTTTCCAGATTGCAGCAGCATCTTCACCAAAAGCAATCGGTTCTTCTAATAGCCCTAACCATTGCACAACTGCTGCCTGAAAATTATCGGGCTTGCCAATAATCCATACTTTGGCTACGCCGTTCCGCAGTTGATGAATAGAGACTGTATGTTCGGGTTTTTCATCCAATGCAGCAATAAAGCTATTTATTTCTTCTGTTGCTGTTAGTAAACGTACTGTCATATTTTCAACCGAAATAATTTGTCAATCACAGGCTATAGATGATACTTTATAGCCTTCAATTCGTATACTATGAACCGTCGCGGCTCTTTTTTGCTGGATATACATAATTGTTTGCCTATTCATGAACTCAAGGCGATTTGAACCACAGAGAACACGGAGAACGCAGAGAGTCAAGTGCAGGATTTTTCTTTGCGCCTTCCACCCTTTGCATCTTTGCGTTAAGCATTTTTCAATTCAAATTTTCTGAGTTATCGGGTCATGCCATACGAACGATTGCTGCAATTGATGTGCCTGCCATGCTTGCTGGACGAATGAGGCGATTTGTTGCTTGAAAATAGCCGTATCGAATTTCAGGGCATGGTTGCGAATAGTGTCAGGGGCGTATTGTGTCGCATCAATGGATTGCATCACAGCCGCGAGACTATCAACGGTCTGTTCTGCAAAGTATTCACCTGTGACTCCTGAAATCACAGTATCGAGTGCGCCGCCGCCTTTATAAGCAATCACAGGTCGTCCGGCGGCTTCGGCTTGCACAGGGGTAATGCCGAAATCTTCTAAACCCGGGAAGATAAATGCCTTCGCCTTCGCCATTAATTGCGGCAAATCGTCATCTGGCACATAACCCAAAAATTCAACAGTCTCCCCTGCCATCGCCTGTAAACGTTGCATATCACGCCCTTTTCCGCCAATTTTCAGAGGCAAGCCGAGACGAGTCGCTGCTTCTACGGCAAGGTCAATGCGCTTGTAGGGTATCAGACGCGAGACAATCAAGAAGTAATCTTCGACTTCGGATGATGCAACAGGCGTAAAGCGCGTCGTATCCACAGGCGGATAGATAATGGCAGACTCACGGCTATAGTATGTTTGGATACGTTCTTGAATCTCGGTGCTAATGGCGATGAAATGTGTCACCCGTTGCGCGGCAGCATAATCCCAATTTTTCATCATATTAATCAGAGGACGCAAGGCTATTTCAGCGATTTTACCGATACCTTCACGTTTGATATACGAATCGAGTTGCCAGACATAGCGTGTTGGCGCGAGACAGTAGCAAATATGAATCGTGTTTTTTGCGTCAAATTGTAGCCCATGACAGAAGCCACTTTTGTTGCTGAGAATCACATCATAATCACTGAGATTCAAACCCTGCCATGCAAGCGGATAGAGTGGCAAATAGGGTTGGTGATGTTGATAAATGGTGGGTAGCTTATCTGTCCAAAGGGTGCGGATATCCCAATCTCGATAAAAACTCGGCATGATATCGAGGGCATATAAACTGGTATATAGAGGACTTTCAGGGTACAGATTGACCAAGTCTACTAGCACATCTTCTGCGCCGCCAATTTGATTAAGCCAATCATGAACAAGTGCAAGATTCAATAGATAGTCTCTTCTAACAATTTTTCGGGTGTATCATAAACAAACTTTCCTTGCCATAAACCCTGTTTTTCATTGATGATACCCTCCCAATGCAAGGTGTCAGGATACGGTCTTTTGAGTTGTGGCACATCTTGAAGCGCGTGCCATTGTAGAATGCCTTCTGTTGTCGTCATAAGCTGACCCGAAAAGTCAGTTGCGACGAAAATATAGAGCATCCAATGAACAGGGTAATGAATATCAACCGATGTTTGCAATGCTCGTAATACTGGATTTTTGATGGTGAGTCCTGTTTCTTCGTATATTTCACGATGAACAGTTTCTTGTGGCGATTCACCATGTTCTGTTTTGCCGCCCGGTGCAGTCCATAAGCCAATATACGGTTTGAAGTGACGCCTGAGTAACAAAACCCGTTCATCATGGAGGATATAGCATAACGTCCCGTTGATGATATGTTTCGGAAAAGTCATAGTCTGCCTAGTCGGGTAAGCGTCAAAATTCGCCGTTCATGATTTTGATGATAGGGGCATAGTTGGTGCGATGAACACTGGTGACACCGTATTTTTTGAGTGCCTCACGATGTTTTTCTGTGCCATAACCCTTGTGCGACTCGAAACCATATTGTGGAAATTCCACAGCAACATCTTCCATATAGGTATCGCGCCATGTTTTCGCTAACACAGAAGCAGCCGCAATCGTCAGCGAAAGTTGGTCGCCGCCGAGAATACTGACTTGTGGGATATGCCCCATTTCGGGCCAGAGGTTGTAATCAAGGAATAGGCAGGATGGCTGAATGTCGCTATTCTCGATTGCCATATCAAGTGCCCGTTGCATGGCAAGGCGCGTCGATTTTACGAGATTGCCTGTGGCGTTGATTTCTTCGACTGTAGCATGACCAATACCCCATGCAAGAGCCGTTTCTTGAATCGCGGCAACTACATCGTCGCGCTGCATCGCCGACATCTCTTTACTATCACGCACGCCGCGTAATCGAATCGAAAGTTGTCGATTATCAAGCGGTAAGCAGACCGCCCCGGCTGCAACAGGACCCGCCCAAGGACCCCGTCCGACTTCATCTAAGCCAAAAATATAGCGATAGCCGTGTCGGAAATACTCTTTTTCATGTCGTAGGCTGGCGGTTTTGTTCTTGTGAGTCGTCATAAGTCGGAGTCAAATCGTTTTTTTTAACATAAAGACCATTGCGCCAATTTTTACGGATTTCCCAAATTTCTCGCAAGATATTCAAGGAATCTTGCACCAGACGCATTCTGGAATCGGGGTCGTAGTACCACGTTATCGGTTGGTCAACGACTTTGTAGTCGCGGCGCAATGCCACAAAAATCAGTTCGACATCAAAGCCGATACCATTCATACGCTGCACACTGAATAAGTCTTCGGCAACATCGCCTTTGAACATCTTAAAGCCGCATTGTGTATCTTCAAACTCGCTAACGGCAGTCAGTTTGACAATGAATGTTAAAATGCGTCCCATAAGGTGGCGATATTCAGGTTCATCAACCCGTTTAGCACCATCACCCTCGCGGCTGGCAATAATCACATCTGCGCCATCATGATTCGGCGGCAAAAAATCCACTATATCTTCGATTCGCATCGACAAATCCGCATCACAAATGAAGCGATAGTCTCCGCTTGCATCCAACATGCCAGCTTTAACGGCACGTCCTTTACCGCGCTCTGCCAATTGAATCAGGCGTACATAGGGATGAGTCTTTGCATAATCCCGTACCACAGCTTGCGTTTGGTCTGTGCTGCCATTATCAACAACGATGACTTCCGCCGCATAATCTTGAGTTTGCAGGAAGGCATCAATTTTCGCCAACGTGGGCGGTAAACGCTGCTCTTCATTGAGTGCCGGAATAATAATAGATAGAAAAGGTGTGTCCGCTTTCAACGGGAACTCTCCCTAAACACGATTCAGTTTTGTGGTGGCGATAACATCGAATCCAGATAATCAATCGAGACCGTGCGTTTTGCTTGTACAACACGTCGCTTGTTGAGCAATTTCGGTAGATGCAACAAAGCCACCATCATACCACACATACGGGCGCGGGCTGCTGTCCCTCGCCATGCCTTGAGCGCATCCCAGAAAATCGACCATTGCCGCCCGATAATTTGCCAGCCATATTTTAACCATAACTCAGTCGGCAGGTTTTTCACCAGCACATAAAGCGAGTTACGCCCATCATAATAACTGGCTGTGACTCCACCACCTGTAGCCGACAAATGATGATAAACGATAGCATGGGGCGTGTAAAGTGTCCGCCAACCGACTAACTGCGCTCGCCAACTGATATCAACATCTTCCATCAAAAAGAAGAAGTCATTATCGAGCAAGCCGATGTCATCTAAGACTGCCCGTCGGTAAGCAGAAGAGCCTCCACAGGCACTAAAAACGTACTCTTCATTATCGAATTGTCCGTCATCCTTTTGCCAGACACCACGATTGAAAGGTCGCCCATCAGTTGTGAAGCCGTCGCCTGCGGTATGGATATGGTCGCGCTGAGAAAAAAGCAGCATTTTACTGGCGACAATGCCCACATCAGCATGATTTTCAAAGACATCAACAACCGCTTGCACCCATTCAGGATGAACTTCGGTATCGTTATTGAGTAAGGCGATAATGTCACCGTTTGCAGCTTCCATCCCAGCATTGCACGCCCCTGTAAAACCGCGATTTTCGGGCAATTCAATCAAGCACACATCGGGATAATGGTCTTTGATAACTTGCTGTGAGCCATCTTCCGACGCATTATCGACAACAATAATTTCAATCGTTTGATAAGATTGCTTACCTAGCGCATCTAAGCACGGCTTCAAAAAATCTTTGCCGTTCCAATGTGGGATGACAATGCTAAAAAGTGGCTTACTCATTGACCAAACTTACTATTTTTACACAACATGGCGGCTATTGTCTCAAAAAGGTGTGAATTTACCAGTGTTAGCAATCAACAGGTTATCTATCGTTTGGCGATAGTACTTAAGTCGTATCAAGCCTTACGTTCACCATGACGATAGGGCTATTGTTAGGGAATTGTCAATATCGTAAGGTGTTAAAGTAGTCTGAAATAAGACTAATTGATAAATGATTAACTGAAGGATATTGTCAACGATGAAGTCTCAACTTTTCTGGCTTGTGCCAGACCATGTACTCTATTGGAAGTTGTCAGGTTCTATTCCCGCAGAAGAATTGTGTGCGATGTCTCGTTTCATCAGCAAACAAGCCAGCCAGAGCAATAATCAAAAAATCCATATTATTCTGGATGCTGGTGGTATCCATCAGCTTGACCATCCCAGTCATGATGCCCGCGAAGCCTTTAATAAACTGGCTAAAAACACTCGTATTGGCAAAGTGATGGCAGTGACGCGCAATCTAAAAGTGGAACTACAATTCAACGCCCTCAATCGTTCATTTGGACTCCGATGGCGCAATGTTAATGGTTTTGCAGAGGCAACGCGCTTGCTAAAATACAGTGATACTTCGCTACGTAGCACACCGCAGCAACCACCCAGCGAGACACCACTGCAACGCGCCGATTAAATCATGCTGTAGTGATGAGCCCTTCTCTCAATAGGAATTCATCGACTGCATCTTGCCAATCACGCATCCGAATGCCGATATGACGACCTAGCGTATTCGCTAAGCCGCTATATGCAGGGGGTAGAGAGGGGCGTTTCCATTCATGTCGGCTAATCTTTTCGATTGGCGTTTCAGCATATCCAGCTTTATCCAGAATATAACGGGCAAATTGATAGCGCGAGACACTACCTTCATTACAGAGGTGATAGGTGCCATAACGTCCTGTATCGACTAAGAGACCAATCGCTGCGGCAAGGTCATCATTATAAGTCGGATTCGCCACTTCATCGGTCACGACGCGCAATTGTTTTTTCAGGCGTGCAGCATCAATAATCGCATGGACAAAGTTTTTCCCTTTATGCGCGAAAATCCACGATGTCCGCACAACATAATGACGCGGATTGCTTTCTATAACGCCGCGTTCGCCAACATATTTACTATAGCCATAAGCATTTGCAGGATTGCTTTGGTCATATTCATGATAGGGTTGGCGTGATTGACCATCAAAGACTTCGTTGCTGCTGATATACAAAATTGCCGCGCCGACTTCGTGAGCCGCAATAGCGAGATTCTGTGCGCCGAAGCCATTAATCGTCACCGCTTTATCGGGGTCTAAGGCACAAGCATCTACATCTGTCCATGCTGCCGCATTCACAACTAAATCGGGCTTTTCTCTGCGGATAACCGTCATCACTTCATTGAAATTTTTAATATCTAATTCGATTGAGCCAATGCCAACCACGTTGTAACCCTGACTCAGCACCTCAACCAATTTGCTGCCGAGTTTCCCCGTTGAACCAACCACCAAAATTTGCATCATCTCGCCTCATAAGAAATCAAATTATCGTAATTGGAGTATAGCGCAGGATAGAAAGGTACGACATTTACAAATCGAGTTCCATATACCACTCGCCGTCTTTATCTTCGGTCATTTCGTGATGAAAACCGAGTGTTGCATAAAATCGAATCCGTGCCATATCCGATGGCGACACATAAACCGAAATTCGGGCGATATCAGCATCTTCGCTGAGGTCATCTTCAACTGTTTCGATAAATTGTGTGCCAATCCCACGCCGATAATAGTCAGGATGAACCAGCAAACGATGAATCTCTTTCAGGTCTTCGCAATCATCCATTAGTGGCGAACCAAATTGACACAAACCAACGATTTTTTCATCCACTTCGGCAAGCAAGAGTGTCGTACTATCATTGGCGATTGAACGACGTAAACTCTCCTCTGAGTAGATACGTTCCATCATGCGGTCTACATAATTCGGATTTTCAATTTTTGTCGCTGCCATCGTTTGACGCAATGTCGCCTGTGCTAATGCGCGAATACCCTCAATGTCATTTTCGCTTGCTTTGCGAATCATCATTATTCCCTTGTGTGATGCTTGTGAAAATTTTTGTGATTGTCTTTTGAGGTAACGATAGCACAGCATAAGCCGGCATATCTAGCGAATTCCAGAGAGTCACGACATTCTGCCCTGAAAGATGTGCCAAATATAATGACATGACCGTACCGTGAGTCACAATCGCCAGCCTGTCATCAGGATATTGTTCAAGCAAGGAGTCAATTTGCTGCGAAAAACGATTCAGCGCACCAGTAAATGCCTCTTCACCAAAAAGCATTTTATCAGGTTGCAGCATTGCCGCTTGTACAGCCGCCCTAAAATCCGCGATATTCTCAAAATAAGGCACAGTCTCACGCCTCGTTTCATGCAGATTTGGCGCAGTCTCACAGTCGATTTCTAGTACATCCGCAATTAATTGTCCCGTGAGATAGGCTTTTGCTTCTTCGCTGGTGATAATACGGTCAATGGCATAGGGGCGCAATGCTTCTGCCAGTGTTTGACAGCGTTTTCTGCCTTCTTCGGTTAATTGCCACAAATGCGAATCGACATCCGGTTGCTGCTTGGTCTGTGAGTGGCGTATCAAAATTAGGTTAGGCATATCAATCGTAACCAATCGTTCGGATGAATAAATATTAGCACGCTTGAAAAATTATAACCCTTGACCCACAATATAACCTAGCAAAATCATGACCCTTGCCTCACAATATGGCGTGTTGATGCACAATAACTAGGAGCAAAGTCGAAAACTTATGAAGGGACTCATCCTCAGTGGTGGCAAAGGGACTCGTCTTCGTCCGTTGACATACACTCGTGCAAAGCAATTAGTACCGATTGCCAATACCCCGATTCTGATTCGCGTGATTGAAACGATTCGGGATGCTGGCGTATCGGATATTGGCATTGTTGTCGGCGGTGATACGGCTGCCGAGATTCAAACAACGATTGGCGATGGGAGCCAATGGAACGTCAAAATCACATTCATCGAACAAGCAAGCCCCGATGGTCTGGCACATGCTGTCAAAATCTCAGAAGATTTTCTGGGTGACGATTCGTTTGTCATGTTTCTAGGTGATAATGCGATTGAAGGCGGCATCCGCGACCTAATTCGGGATTTTGATGATAATGATTGGAACAGTCAGATTGTGCTGAAAGCTGTCGATTATCCGCAATTTTATGGGGTAGCGAAACTGCGCGAAGACCAGAGTATCGACTATCTGATAGAAAAACCGCAAGACCCACCGAGTAATTTGGCATTGGTCGGGATTTATATGTTTGATAAGCATATTTTCAAAGCGGTCAATGCGATTAAACCCTCGTCGCGTGGGGAGCTAGAAATCACTGATGCGATTCAATGGCTTGTCGATAATGATTATCGTGTTTTCCCGCATGTTCATGACGGTTGGTGGGTTGATACGGGCAAAGCGCCCGATTTACTGGTCGCCAACAGTTATGTCTTAGAAGAACTTGTCCCCCATATTGCTGAAACAGCTACAATTGATGCAGATTCAGAAGTTGATGGACGTGTCACAGTGCAAGCTGGGGCGAAAATCATCAATAGCGTCGTGCGTGGACCTACAATCATTGGCGAAAATGCGATTATCGAGAATAGCTATATCGGGCCCTTTACCAGTGTGTATCATGGTGTCGTCGTACAAAATAGCGAGATTGAACATTCGATTTTGCTGGAAGACAGCCGAGTCGAAGATTTAGACATGATACTGCGTGACAGCCTCATCGGGCGTAATGCTGTTGTGAAGAGTGACAAAAACAAAAAACCGCGTGGTCTCGTAATGAATGTTGCCGACCACAGCCGAATCTGGATTTAACCAAAGTCAAAATTGAGGAAAATTTATGGATATTAAACCCATGCAGCGCGACATTAAACTCATTGTGATTGACCTTGACGGGACATTGCTCAATGACCAACATAAAATGACTAAGCGTAATCGTGATGCTATCAAAAAAGCGATTACCAATGATATACGTGTCGTATTGGCAACTGGCAAAACGCGCACATCAGCAGAAGGCATTATCAAAGACTTAGGCTTGGATACACCCGGTGTCTATGTTCAGGGCTTGATGATTTGCAATGCCGACGGAACGATTCGCAAGCAAACCACTATGGACAAAGCAGCGGCGCGAAAAGTGATTAATTACGCCGAAAATAATGGTTTTGAAGTCATGCTTTACAGTGGTAATCGGTTACTCGCCAAACATGCCGAAGAACCATTTAGTGAAATCACAAAATATGGCGAACCGGCACCCGTAGCTGTCGGGTCGCTGGTCAATAATCTTGATTCAACACAAATTCATAAAGTGGTCGTACTCAGTAACAGTCCGCGCAAGTTGAAGGCACTGCGCTGGCAATTGAATCAACAAGTGGGACAGCAAGTTTCATTCACAACTGCCGCCGTTCTCACATCGTTAGAAGTGCTGCCCAAAGGCGGAAGTAAAGCTAATGGGGTGCGGGTGTTGCTCAAAGATTTGGGTGTCGCCCTAGAAAATGTGATGGCGATTGGTGATGGCGAAAATGACGCTGATATGCTGAAAATGGTTGGTTTAGGGGTTGCGATGGGTAACGCGACGGAGGCTGTTAAAGCAGCAGCCAATGAGGTCGTGAGCAACAATAACAATCATGGCGTTGCTGAGGCTATCACAAAATTCGCACTGCCCAAAGAAGAGCCAAAAGAAGAAGCTAAACCTGAGCCAATAGCACCTGCTGAAACAACAAAAGCTGAATCTATCGCAAAGCCCGCAACAACAACAACGGAAGCACCGTCTGAGAGCAAGGCAGAAGGAAGCAAGGAATGAAAAATATTCTCGTCACAGGGGGTGCAGGTTTTATTGGGAGTGCCTTTGTGCGATTAATTGTCAATGACTATCCCAACTATCATATTGTCACCTTTGATAAGTTAACCTATGCGGGTAATCTCGATAATTTGCAACCACTAAAAGGCGCGCAGAATCATACTTTTGTGCAGGGAGATATTGCTGATTTAGAAGGGGTACGCGGCGTTCTTGAGGAACATGATATTGATACAGTAGTGAACTTCGCCGCAGAAAGCCATGTAGACCGCAGCATCCTTGACCCAGAGGCTTTCATCCGCACTGATGTATTTGGTGTCTATCGCCTACTAGAAGCGGCTCATCAGCATGGTATCGGGCGCTTTATGCAAGTTTCCACTGATGAAGTCTATGGCGATGTCGAGTCGGGTTTTAGCACAGAAGACGATAATTTTTTGCCCAATAGCCCCTATGCCGCCAGCAAAGCTAGTGGTGAATTGATGGTGCGGAGTTATCATGTGACATATGGTATGGATACCGTGACTTCTCGCGGCAGTAATACTTATGGACCCTATCAATATCCCGAAAAGTTAATTCCGTTCTTCATCACCGAAGCGGCGGATGACCGTTCGCTGCCTGTCTATGGTGATGGAATGCAGGTGCGCGATTGGCTGCATGTTGATGACCATGCAAGCGGTGTGTTGAAAGTGTTGGAAAACGGCAAATCGGGCGAGGTATATAATATTGCAGGAGAAGATATTCGCCATAATATTGATGTGATTAAGCTATTGCTGGATATTATGGATAAGCCGCAATCGCTTATCAAATATGTGCGAGACCGTGAAGGACATGACCGCCGTTATGCTATGTCTGCCCAAAAAGCCGAAAAAGAACTGGGCTGGGAACGTCAGCATACTTTTGAAGCGGGTCTGAAACAGACTGTGCAATGGTATCTCGATAATGAGTGGTGGTGGCGCAAAATCAAAACAGGCGAATATCTGGAATATTACAAAAAACAATATGCAGAACGGCTTGCACAAGCTGAAAGCACAAGTTAGGCAAGAAGTGATATTTCACAATATCATCTCTATATTTAACGAAGTAGCCGTTTTACCCCTACGGACTCTTGTTCACGGTACAATTTTGTGTGAGGCGCGATGAGACCCCGAAAAGGGCTTTTGGATAGGAATGATTTTCATGGAATCTACTGTTGCTGATATTGATTTTCAAGCCGAAGTAAAAGCACTACACGATGAGATGATTGCGCGGCGGCGTGACTTTCATCAGCATCCCGAATTAGCGTTTGAAGAAGTGCGGACATCCGGCATTATCGCTAATGAACTTCGCAATCTCGGTATGGAAGTGCAGACTGGAATCGCAAAAACAGGTATTGTGGCAATCCTTGAAGGCGATGAAGATGGACCTACTGTTATGTATCGCGCCGATATGGATGCCTTGCCTATCCAAGAGGCAAACGACCACGAATTTGTCTCAACGGTAGCGCGTAAAATGCACGCTTGCGGTCATGATGGGCATATGGCAATTGCCTTGGGTGTTGCCAAAATCATGACAAAGTACCGTCATCGCCTCAAAGGGCGCATTAAATTTGTCTTCCAACCCGGTGAGGAAGGGGCAGGCGGCGCACTCGCTATGATTAAAGAGGGTATCTTAGATGATGACCCGATGCCGGATGTGACATTAGGGATTCATTTGTGGCAACCCTTAGCACTTGGTACGGTCGGTATGGCAAAAGGCGCTATTATGTCGGGGTCTTCTACATTTCAGATTACAGTACGCGGCAAAGGTGGACATGCTGCACTCCCCCATACGACAATCGACTCGGTTGCTTGTACCGGTCAATTAATTTCAGCCTTGCACACCATTGTTGGGCGACGCATGAATGCTATGGACGGTGCAGTCGTCTTATCTGTGACAGGATTACATTCCAGTTCGATGCGCCATAACATCATCCCAGAAACAGTTGAAATTATGGGGACATTTCGCACCTTTAATGCCTATACCTCTGAAATGCTGGAACAACATATCCGTGATGTGAGTCGCTCAGTCTGTGAGTCGGTAGGCTGTGTTGCCGAAGTCAAAGTCAAGCACCTGACCATCCCACTTATCAATGATTCCGAAGTGGTTAATCGTATGCGTCGTATTGTTGCGCCGATTGTGGGCGAAAAAGGGCTAGATGATACAGCACGCACCATGGCTTCTGAAGATATGTCATACTTTTTGGATGATATTCCGGGTATGTTTTTCCTCGTAGGGTGTCGCAGTAGCAGCGCCGACCCTCAATATGGACATCACCACCCACGTTTCGATTTTGATGAAGAGGCTCTCGCTACCGGTGCCAATATCATATCGGCTGCCATTGCAGATTATCTAATAACCGACTGATGTGCCGTAAACATTAGAAGCAATCGCAAGGTCTCCAAAGCAATTACAAAAAATGAAGCACAGAGACTTAAGCCCAAAACTTTCTTTGCGTTAAGCACCATTTTATGCGATAGTGTGGTGGTGTGAAAAATGGAAAGTCTTGATGCGCCGAAAAATTGCCTTATTTGCCTTATCTATCATCGTGATTGCAGCCCCCATTATCGTAGCTGCGACACTGATTTATGCCAAGCTAGGTGTGTCTTTGACAAATTTTGTCCCATTTTGGTATGACGAATTATGGCATTGGCATCAGACAGCGACATTTGCCGAAGTGGGATTCAATGGGGGTTATTACACACTTGATGAGCAAATCCCAGTTTTTGATTTTTCGCATTATTACACATGGGGGGCATGGCTTTACGTCTACTATGGCTCGGTTGCGCGTTTTCTCGACACTAACCTTACGTCTTTCATGTTCATCAACATCGGCACATTTCTGGCAGCCACAGCCTTATTCATTGGGCTAGTACGACCATCATTTGAGAAATTGCTGTTGCTAGGGGCAGTCTTAGCAACCTTCGTGCCATTGCTTCAATATATACCGAGTAACATGCCGCTTGTCTTTCAATTATCTATAGCGATACTGATATCGGGTGGGTTTTATCACCTATTCACACGCCAAGTTTCGACACGATTTGTCATCAGCGCGACAGTATTACTGCTGCTTGCCGGATTATCGCGCCCGACATTTGCTGTTTTTCTATTTCCCTTGTATGTTCTAGCCTCTAAAGAGCGCAACTGGAAAACGGTGTTACGCGCCGTTGCTATTTCTGTGCCGTTGACTGCGTTGAGTGCTACGATATTTTCGCTGACTTCTGCGCCCTATCCATTTTTGCGAACACGTCTATTTCTTGAGGCGGGTACAATTGGCGAAAAAATAGCAGGCATCATTGAATACCTTCGCTTGAGTAGTATTTGGCTCAGAACAGAAGGCGATACACTGACATTTGCTATGCGTTATCAAATTCTGTTCTTGTTGGCGCTGCTATTAGGATGGGGGGCTTATCTGCTATGGCAACGGCGACGGGGACAACGCAAGGCACAGGATACAAGCCCTGTTTTGTGGGAAATTGCCTTTCATCTCTTTAACTTACTTGGATTTTATGCCCTCACGATTCTTTTCCATGAAGTATTAGGGGGACATGATTATCGCGTGATGGCACCTCACCTATTTATCTCCCTGACTGTGTTGGTTGCGATGCGCCGAAGAGTGCTTGTATTGATAATGGTGCTTGCAAGTCTCGCTACTTTCCCTGCATTGTGGACATTGCTCGCCGTTAAAGACCCTAATTATAATGGCATTGCACAGACACAATTTATAGAATGGCAACCGATTCTTGCAGATGTGCTGGTCTATGACCCCGACGTGCCGAATGCGTGGTGCAATACGCTGAGTGTTTCTGAGTATTATACGCGCCCCTTTGCTGGTGATGCCGGATTAATATTGGCAACACCATCAGGAATCGGAATTTCGTGGTTGTTTAATTGGGAAGAAAGTGAGCGTTTCACGATACCAGAGGTGTTAAAAGCGCGTTATTTGATGTTGCATCGTGATGATTTTGAGAGTTGGCAAGAGCGCCTCAATGTTCGTCATATGGTAGATGTCCAAGAAGGCGCAATTTATGATAACTTGGATTCACTTTGTTACATGGAGGATTAGGAAAATTATGGTTGATAGTAATCAAAAACCCTCAAAAATTATTTATAGTATTGCCCCGATTCGTATTTGTGACCTTGGCGGTTGGACGGATACATGGTTTGCAAAATACGGCAAAATCCTCAATATCGGGGTTTCACCTCATGCTGAAGTGCAAATTGATGTTTATCCGCGTGCGAGTCGAGAGAATATGGTGACACTCTTTGCCGAAAATTATGGTGAACGCTTTGTTGTGACATTGGGCAATGGCGATTGGAACACCCATCCACTATTAGAAGCAACCGTAGAACGCATGGGTATCCCTGACGATATTGCTGTCGATATCACTCTCTATTCTGACGCGCCGGCTGGGGCATCTATCGGCACATCGGCATCAGTGACAGTAGCCCTTGTTGGGGCGCTAGATTTGCTCACCCCCGGACGTTTAACTCAGCATGAAATCGCCTATGCTGCCCAATCTGTAGAAGTCGATATGTTAGGTCGCCAATCGGGTATTCAAGACCAACTGGCGGCGGCTTATGGCAATATCAACTATATTGATATGTTCAAATATCCCTATGCCAGTGTTAGCCATATCAAACTTCCGAACCGTATTTGGTGGGAACTAAATCGGCGTTTGGTGCTGATTTATCTAGGTAAATCGCATGATTCATCACAAGTACATGAACAAGTCATTGAAGGATTAGAAAATGCAGGGTCAGAAGCCGCACCGCTTAAAGCATTGCAGACAACACCAGAACGGGCGCGAGATGCTCTCGTGTGTGGCAATTATACCGCACTTGGTCAGGTGATGATTGATAACAGCGAAATGCAGCGCGACTTACATCCGGCTCTCATCAGCCACGATGCTGACCATATCATCGACATTGCCAAACATCATGGCGCACTCGGTTGGAAAGTGAACGGAGCCGGGGGTGATGGTGGCTCAATTACTTTGTTGTGCGGCGATTCAACCACGCAGCAACGTAATATGATAGCAACCATTGAAGCTGCTAATCCGCTTTTTCAGCATGTGCCGATTCATCTGACGCGCAACGGGGTTTATGCGTGGGAAGTCATGCCACATTAATTTGCTATCTGTAGCCATTTCATGCGATAATTGAATCACCGTTAGATTAATTATTGTAAAGTAGGGTACAGATGGAACGCACAATTTTTGAAGAAGAACACAAGATGTTTCGTAGCTCTTTCCGCAAATTTGCCGAGCAAGAAGTAGCGCCACATCACGAAAAATGGGAAAAAGAGGGTATTGTCCCGCGTGAATTATGGGAAAAAGCTGGACAATATGGCTTTTTGGGGATGGATGTGCCGGAAGAATACGGTGGCGGCGGCATCAAGGATTTTCGTTATAACGCGATTGTCGGTGAGGAATTGATACGAGTTGGTGCTAGTGGAGTCGGTTTTGGTCTCCATAGCGACATTGTGATTCCTTATATTCTCGCCTATGGCAGCGACGAACAAAAACAGCGTTGGTTGCCCAAGATGGTTTCCGGCGAGATGATTACCGCAATTGCGATGAGTGAACCCAGCGCAGGCAGTGATTTGCAAGGTATTCGTACAACTGCTGTTAAAGATAGCTCAAACGGACATTACACTGTACACGGCAGTAAAACTTTTATCACCAACGGCATCAACAGTGATTTTGTCTTAGCGGTCTGCAAAACTGACCCCGAAGCAGGTCACAAAGGTATCAGCTTAATTGCGATTGAACGCGGCATGGAAGGCTTCACACGCGGACGTAATCTGGAAAAAGTGGGTCTCAAGGCACAAGATACCTCTGAATTATTCTTCGATAATGTCAAAGTCCCAAGCGAAAATTTACTCGGTGATGAGGGTATGGGCTTCTATTACCTGATGATGCAATTGCCACAAGAACGACTTGCGATTGCTGTCGGTGCGATGGCTGCTTGCCAAAGTATGCTTGAAATGACGATTAACTATTGTCAAGAACGCGAGGCTTTTGGGCGACCCATCGGCAAATTCCAGAATAGCCGCTTCAAATTAGCCGAGATGAAAACCGAAATCACGATTGGTCAGGTTTTTATTGACCGTTGCATCATGGAATTGAACGACAATAATCTCACCGCAGAAGAAGCGGCAATGGCAAAATGGTGGACAACAGATTTACAGAATCGTGTCGCTGACCAATGCTTACAATTGCATGGTGGTTATGGATACATGCTCGAATATCCGATTGCGAAAGCATGGATGGATTCACGGGTACAGTCGATTTATGGCGGCACAAACGAAATCATGAAGGAAATCATCGGACGGGCAATGGGCTTCTAATGGCGTGTAACAGTGTAAAAATTGTATAAAATATCCGATGAATCCGTAATCTCAACTGTGCATAGTGCATCTATTGTGTATACTTTCACAAATAAGGCAAAAGCCCAATATCACAGGAGCAAGCTACCATGAATAATCTTGGAAACGATTACGCCGCAATTATGATGTATGAAGCACGGATGCAGGAGATGCGTCAAAAAGCAGAGCAAGAACGTAATGTTCGTGGTCTCCGCGAAGAGTTTGGTACTCAAGTTCGTCGGATTTTACGGATTACCAACAGTTCATCTCGCTAAATAAGATACAGAAGAATGATTATTCGACCCCCGTTTTTTTGCGGGGGTTTTTGATTCTCTGTACCACATTCAAAACCTCAGTCATACTCTGTGCCTCTGATTCTCCGCTTCTCTGTGTTACGCTTTTTTCCCAAAATACTCGGACTCTACATTAGCTATGGAAGTATAAGGATTTGATAATGGCAAAAATAGTTGTTGTGGGTAGTTTTAACTTGGATTTAATTACTTATGTTGAGCGTATCCCCAATATTGGCGAAACCGTCACCGATGGCGAATTCCAGACGATGCCCGGTGGCAAAGGTAGTAATCAAGCAGTAGCTGCCGCCCGTTTAGGCGCTGATGTTACCTTTGTTGCTTGTGTGGGTGATGACCGCTTTGCACAAATTGGCTTTGATTTGTGGCGCGATTGCGGCATTCGAACGAACTATGTCATTCAAGCGAAAAATACAGCAACTGGCACGGCACTAATTCTAGTGGATGCCAAAGGCGAAAATTTAATTGCTGTTGCGCCGGGTGCAAATCGTAACCTTTCCATTACTCATGTGGACGCTGTTTCTGATGTGATTGCCAACGCAGATATCGTTATGGCACAATTGGAGATTTCGCTAGATGTGGTCGAATATGCTTTTAACTTAGCCCGACAACATCACACCACAACCTTATTAAATCCAGCACCTGTGCGCGGAGATTTAGACTCGCTACTTTTACTGGCTGATATCGTCACTCCCAATGAAGGCGAATCCGCGATGCTCAAAGCAAAACTCACCTCACCTGACCAAACTATTGTGACAACACTCGGCGCAAAAGGGGCTAAATGGCGCAAGGGCGATGAGCGACACACGATTCCATCATTTTCAGTTGATGTTGTGGATACAGTTGGTGGTGGCGATGCCTTTAATGGTGGGTTAGCTGTTGCTTTGGCAGAAGGCAAGTCATTAGATGATGCTGTGCGCTTTGCTAATGCTGTTGCCGCACTAGCCGTCACAAAACGCGGCGCAGCTTCCAGTATGCCCCAACGTGCTGAGGTTGATACCTTCCTCAGCCAACACAATAAGTCTTAATCAAATGTACTGGTGAAATCTTGCATCATACGTTACATTCTGCCTCATGATGAAGTAAATATCTGATGGAGTTTTTTGAATGAAAATATCGAAAATGTTATGGCTCATTTTTGCGATGCTTGTGCCAATTGGTGGCTTAGTGATTGTGGCACAAGATAACCCAGATATAGTCAATATTCCGGGGACAATTCAAGCTGCTTTAGGCTGTAATGGTGAATGGGCACCAGATTGTGAAGCGACCTTGCTTGCATACAATGCCGATTACAATATCTGGGAAGGCACATTTGATGTTCCAGCAGGCGGCTATGAATATAAGGTAGCGATTGATGGCACATGGGGCGAAAATTACGGTGGATTTGCTGACCGTGATGGACCCAATATTTCGCTGGCAATAGCAGAGGATATGCCCGTAACCTTCGTCTATGACCACGAAACAAATTGGATTATGGATACCGTTCGCCAGCAAATTGTGACTGCACCGGGCAATTATCAAGATGAGGTTGGATGCAGTGGCGAATGGCAACCGGATTGTATGATTACGTGGCTACAAGATATTGATGGTGATGGTATTTATACTTATAGCACCAGCGAGATTCCAGCAGGCGACTATGAAACGAAAATCACGATTGGGCGTAGTTGGGATGAAAATTATGGTGCAGATGGTGAGGCAGATGGCGCAAATATCAGCTTCACTGTGCCAACTGATGGTGAAACAATCACCTTTACCTATGATTCAAACTTGACCACCATGGTCATCAATATTGGAGGAGTCGGCGTGACAGGGGCAAACTTGCGCGAACGGCGGGCGCATTGGGTATTGGCTGATACAATCGCATGGAATATCGAAACCAACACAGATGAAAGTTATCGTTTGCTCTATAGTGCCGATGCGAGTCTGGAAGTCAGTGTTTTTGGCTTGAGTGGCAATTTTGAATCTTTCGATGTGACTGTCAATGACGATGGTTTAGCGGCTGCTGTAACGGATAAATTTCCACACTTAGCCGACTTTGCTGCCTTCACGTTGGACGCTGATGCCCTTGAGCGTGTGGGCGAAATCCTCACAGGACAATTTGTTATTGCAGCGTATCGCGGTGATAACTTAAGCAATATGGCAGGTTTGCAAATTGCGGGTGTTCTGGATGACCTCTATACCTATGATGGCGATTTAGGCATTACTTTTGCAGATGGGATTCCGACTCTCACAATATGGTCTCCGACTGCCCGTCACGTTTCGCTCAACCTCTATGCGGATTCTGCTCCGCGCACTGAACCAACGGTTATCGACATGGTACAAGATGCTGAATCTGGAACATGGAGCATTACAGGTGAATCGGATTGGTACGCACAATATTATACCTTCAATGTGGATGTCTACGCCCCTACTGAACTCGCATTTGTAGACAATCAAGTCACTGACCCCTATTCGGTGAGTCTGTCGCTGAATAGTACACGCAGTCAAATCATTGACTTGACCGATAGCGCCTTGCTGCCGGATGGTTGGCAAGATATCGAAAAACCCGAATTTGCTGCGCCGGAAGATATCACTATCTATGAATTGCATATTCGTGATTTCAGCATTTTTGATGAGAGTGTCCCAGAAGAATTGCGCGGGACTTATCTAGCTTTTACACTGCCGGATAGCAACGGCATGACACATTTGAGAGGCTTAAGTGAAGCTGGTTTAACGCATCTCCATTTGTTGCCTTCTTTCGATATTGCGACGATTAACGAGAATCGCGCCCGTCATTTTTCGCCCGATTACGAAGAACTTGCGGTGGCTGACCCTACAGGACTTGACCAACAAGCCGCAGTGCGCCAGATAACGGGCTTAGATGGCTTCAATTGGGGCTACGACCCGTATCACTATATGACACCGGAAGGCAGCTATGCGACAGAGGGTAACGGTGCGTCACGTATTTTGGAATACCGCCAAATGGTGCAAGGTATCAACAATATTGCAGGTTTGCGCGTCATCCAAGACGTGGTTTTTAATCATACCAACGCCAGTGGGCAAAATGCCCGTTCTGTCTTGGATAAAGTTGTGCCGGGTTATTATCATCGCCTAGATGCGGCTGGCAATGTCACCCGCTCGACGTGCTGCGAAAACACAGCTACCGAGCATAATATGATGCGCCGCCTGATGATTGATACGATTGTGCTAAATGCTGTGCAATATAAGATTGACGGCTTTCGTTTTGACCTCATGGGACATCATATGCTGGCAGATATGCTCGCCGTCCGTGAGGCGCTCGATAGCCTAACAGTAGAAGCGGATGGTGTTGATGGAACAAGTATCTATCTCTATGGCGAAGGTTGGAATTTTGGCGAAGTCCAAGATAATGCTCGCGGAGTTAATGCGACACAATTTAATGTAGCCGGCACAGGCATCGGCACATTCAATGACCGTTTGCGGGATGCAGTGCGTGGTGGCAGTCCCTTTGGTGGACGTAACGAACAAGGCTTTGGTAACGGCGCTTATGTGCAACCGAATGGCTTGCTGCCACTTAATGAAGACCTTGACCGCGCATTATTATTCGCAGACCAGATTCGCATTGGTTTAGCCGGTAATTTGCGCGATTATACGTTCACAGACCGCAATGGCGATACAGCATCCGGTCTCGATATTGATTATAACGGCAGTCCGACAGGCTATACACTCGACCCACAAGAAAATATCATCTATGTCGATAAGCATGATAACGAAACGCTCTTCGATAATATTGCCTATCGCTGGTCTACAGGCGTAACTGCTTATGACATTACACGGATGCAAATCGTCAGCAACAGCTTTGTGATGTACAGTCAGGGTGTGCCATTCTTCCAAGCCGGTACAGATATGCTCCGTAGTAAGTCATTGGATAGAGACAGTTACGATAGTGGCGATTGGTTCAACCGACTGGATTGGACATACCAAACGAATAACTTCCGTGTCGGCTTACCGCCTGCCGATAAAAATGAAGGTCAATATGACTTGATTCTTCCGGTGCTAGAAAATGAGGCTCTCACGCCGACTCCCGATGACATTCTTTTGAGTGTGAATGCCTTCCGTGAAATACTGCAAATTCGCTATAGTTCGCCCCTTTTCCGCTTACAAACAGCCGATGATATTCAGGCGCGTGTCTCTTTCCTCAATACAGGCACAGAGCAAATAGCAGGCGTGATTGTCATGCTCTTAGATGACACAGTTGGCAATAATCTTGATGAAAATTATCAGCGTATTGTGGTGATTTTTAATGCCAGACCAGAGGCACTTGACTATGCTGTCACTGACTTCGCAGACATGGGTTTTGAACGTCATCCTGTACAACAGAATAGCTTTGATGAAGTAGCACAATCCGCTACATTCGATAATGGCATTTTCACTGTTCCGGCATGGACAACCGCCGTTTTCGTCTTACCGGAGTAATTGTAGAGTCCGAGAAGTCTTTTGAAAATGCTTAACGCAAAGAGGCAAAGGGTGAAAGGCGCAAAGAAAGGTTTTGAATAGAAATCTTGGCGCTTTGGCAGTTCATCTTTTTTTCTAAGTTTTTTCCAGATTCTACATAAAGCGTGGAAAAAATCGTAACAGTTCACCTATCCATGAACTTGTGCTATCGGGACGTGAAGAATCACGCCCCTACGGTTCAAAAACATTATTCGTAGGGACAGGCTTCTACCTGTCCGAAAGGAATCTCTCGGATAGCTGAATAGATACAAAAAATTGAACAGAATTTGGGGAAATTAGTCGCTTTCGAGCAGTTTTCCCCAATATTTAACACCCGAAATCTTGATAAAAACCTTGAGACCTATGACATTCTACTACTAAAAGCCCGACACTTGGCACATCACATCTCCTAATAATTCATATAATCTGATGATTAGATTTACCATAAGTAAATATAGTTGGCTAATTAACAGAGTGACATAAGGACACATGACTGCTGCTATAAATGCACATTGTAGCTGAAGATTGATAGTTTGAAGACAGAGAACAATTAACGAACTGAAGTAGGAGGTCATATGTTAAGTTTCACCGATAGAGAGTTTTGGACTCTCGTACATGGTATGGGCTTCGGAGCATTGTATCTGCTAGCTTTTGCAGGCGGTGTTGCCGGTCTCTATAGCTTACGCCCTGAACTGCTGACGATAGTCGGTATCAAAGAGCGTCTCGTCCGACTGCGCTGGGGTGCGGTTTTGATGGCAGTGCTTGTTTGGCTCACTGTCATTGTTGGCACCTATGTTGTCTATCCAGAATATCGTGCAAAACCACCCGCCGATATTGATGCGACTGTCCAGAGTGAGGAACTCAGAGACTATCCGCGTTCGTGGTTGAAAGCGGGTGAGGACACAGCGCCGCTGCATGAATTTGGTATGGAATGGAAAGAACACGTTATATGGATTGCACCTATGTTGGCAACGGTCATAGCTTACGCTATCTTCCGCTACCGTGAAGAACTCGCACAGAATAAACAGGCACGCTGGATGATTGTCGCCTTCTTCATTCTCTCGTTTACCATCGCGGGTGTCGGGGGGGTTCTTGGCGCATTAGTCACAAAAGCCGCGCCATTAACCTGATGGACTAGCTCGTGACAATATCAAAGGAGGAAAATCACATGGCAACTCAAGTTAAAGAATACGATAATGAAGCCCAAGCGGTCACTGAGAACAAAGTAAGTGAAGTTGAAGCAGCAGTTGGTGCAAGTTTCATTGCAAGCGGTATCGGCAGCGCAACACTCGGCATCGCGCTGATTGGCACAGAAGTCAGTTCTGGCATCAAGGAATTCCTGACATTCAATTCAAGTGTCGGCGCATTAAGTGGTAAGACAACTGTCGCAGTTATCGCCTTTCTCGTAAGCTGGGTCATCCTGCACTATGCAATGCGCGATAAGAACATCAAACTGATGACCAGCTTTATAATCAGCATCGCTTTGACATTGCTAGGTGTGATACTGACTTATCCGCCCGTGTTCCTGAGTTTTGGCTAAAGCATGGAGGCTATGAGGACGATAGTGATTAAGTAGTATTGCACTATCTGACCCACTAGCCATAATCACAAGGGAAGTGCCATAGGTGCTTCCCTTTATGATTCCACTTAAGCTATGACAAAATCGCTTCCCCACATATAATGATGGCAACGTCGCAAACAACACGAGAGAGCCTCATAAATGCTGCGGACAATTACAGGTATTGACATTGATATTTTGCTGCGCGAAGCTAGAAAAGCAGAAAACAAACGAGCGAATTTGTTCATCCATAAGCCAGAAGAGGTGCTTCAACGGACATTGACCGCCTTACTGTCAGGAACATATCTCCGACCACAAAAGCATGATGATGTTGTTTTGTTGACTATCTTGCGTGGGACGATTGCAGTCTTGCATTTTGATGAACTGGGTAAAGTAGAGGAGATTATCAAATTGGAAGCCCAAGGCGATACAAAAATTGTTGATATCGCGCCCTACACTTATTACACGTTAATTCCATTAGAGTCATCCATCATACTCCAAATCATACAAGGCGTTGCTATCGAAGAAGGGCAAAGGCAATTTGCATCGTGGTCTCCAGAAGAAAGTAATGCCAAAATGGGTGACTTCCTTATGTATCTCACGTCAATTGTCGAAAATTGGAAACTTTAGCCTCGCCATAGTTATCGCGTTTGTTCTGATTTTCCGTGTTCAAAATGCCACCAAAAGCGTCGTGGACGTGACCGCTTGGGTCTTTCATTTTCATCTTCTCGATTACGCTGATGGTGTTCATTGATTTTTTTATCGAGCAATTTTGCTTCACTTTTGTACGCCGACATTATCATATATTCGATGTAATCCATCGCTCCTACCCTTCTGGTATGTGTCTACTTATGCCTATTATAATTGAGATTTTGGGTAGAAATATTGACTTTGTGAAATATGGAACAATTATCATAGATAATTCAGGCGACTTGTACTGATAATTGATTTTCAACAAAAACCCACTTTGGATTGAATGAACGGCATCTATAAGATTTTGTCGAGTCTGAGCGTCTCTTCTTCTAAATGGAGGGTGATAAACAGGCACTTGGTACTGCTTTGCAAATGTTTACGAAGGTTTGCGATGGTATGTGTCATAATAAAAACGGAAAATGAGAGGATGGCACTCGATTAATGATAGAAACACAGAATTTGACCAAGTATTTTGATGATTTCCGTGCGGTTGACAGCGTAACGCTCAAGGTAGAGCCGGGTGAGGTATTGGCAATGCTGGGACCCAACGGTGCCGGAAAAACAACGACGGTTCGTATGATGACCAGTATTCTGCCGCCCACGTCTGGTTCGGCGACCATTGCAGGTTATGATGTGATACAAAATCCCGAAATGGTTCGCGCTCATGTCGGCGTACTGACCGAACAACATGGACTCTATGAGCGTATGAAAGGGTTAGAGTATCTTGACTTTTTCGGGCAAATTTATCGCATTGATAAGCCAACACGCCAGAAACGCGCTCGGCAACTGATGGAACGATTTGGACTAGGCGATGTCCTCGATAAGCGCATGGGCGAGTATAGTAAGGGTATGAAACAAAAATTGGCACTGGTACGAGCGATGCTGCATAATCCGCCAGTTTTGCTGCTTGACGAACCGACTTCGGCAATGGATCCGCAAAGTGCAAAGCAGGTTCGGGATGCCATCATTGAACTGCGACGCGATGAACGCACGTTCATGATTACGACGCATAACCTGACCGAAGCTCAATTGCTTGCAGACCGCATCGTGATTATTCGGCATGGACGTATTATTGCCAACGGCACGATTGACCAACTCTCACAACAAATTGTCGGTGAACCCTTGATGGAATTGCGCGTCAATGGCGAAATCAACGGCTTGCACAATGATTTAGCCAATATGGTGCGCGTTGATAATCATGGTTTGAATTGGGTGCAATATCGCACGCCTGAACCGAATAGTACGAATCCACAGGTGCTGAAAAAGTGTGTCGAACTCGGTATTGAAGTCGTCACACTATCACAGGTGACAAAAACACTGGAAGATATTTATCTACAAGTGGTAGAAGAAGACGAAGTACAAGAGCGAAAGAGCAAATCTCAATGACGACAACAGAAGCACAAAGCCTCTATAGCAGCAATCGTGGCGCGGGTGCATCTTGGCAAACAACGCTGAGTAATGCGCTGGTGATTACACGCCGCGAAGTACAAGATAGCTTCCGTGATTGGCGCATTATCATCCCAATTATGGTATTGACCTTCTTTTTTCCATTTTTGGCACAATTCACAGCCGGACGTATCAGTGGCTTCTTGACACAATATGGCGCGGAATACATCGGAGAGCAATTTATCCCCTTCTTTCTAATGGTAGTCGGTTTCTTCCCAATCTCGATTTCACTGGTTATTGCCCTAGAAACCTTCGTTGGTGAAAAAGAACGCCGCAGTCTCGAACCGCTCCTCAGTACACCCCTGACCAATACCGAACTCTATGTTGGCAAAACTCTCGCCGCCATGATTCCACCCCTAACAGCGAGTTTCGGCGGCATGACCTTCTATCTGATTACGCTCTATTGGCGTGGGGCAATCTGGCAACCGCCGCTTATGCTGGTGATTCAGATGTTTATCTTGACGATTGTACAAGCATTGGTCATGGTAGCAGGAGCAGTCGTCGTTTCTTCGCAGACGACAAGTGCGCGTGCAGCTAATCTGCTGGCGAGTTTCATCATTGTCCCGATGACGATGATTGTGAATGTTGAAAGTGTGATTATTTTTCTCGCGCCGGATGGTCAATCGCAATATGGTATTTTTGCGCTGTGGTGGATTGCATTAGGCATGGTTGTTGCAGCGATTTTACTCTTGCGTGTCGGCAACAGTATTTTCAATCGGGAAGAATTGCTCGGACGGGCAATTGATAGTTTGAACATTCTCGGTATCCTCAAGAAAATTTGGCGTTATATCCATGCCGTTGATGATGATGGCACACGCGCCCAAGATCCGCTTGACTGGTATCGGCGAGCCGTGCCATATTCCTTGCGAAAGATGAAAGCGCCTGTTTTGGTGACAATTGCTGTTTTCATTGTCTATTTTGCAGTCGGTTACTACATCGGACAGTTAGACGGCTATCGTTTGCCATTGGATAGCGATGTTATCACAGTAGACAATATCACCACAGGCGGCTTCGGCGGTCTCAGTGAAGAGCAAGCTGTTTTCTTCATTTTTATGCAAAATAGCCGCGTCTTGCTGCTGGCACTGGTTTTTGCAGCGATTAGTTTTGGTGTTGCCACATATATCATTGTCCCATCGGTCTTCGTGATTTTGGGTTATCTGGCAAGTCAACTCATCCCAGCAGGTTATAGCACGCTCCTTGTAGCTGCCGTTATCCCACATGGCATTGTCGAAATCCCGATGATTATTCTTGGAGCAGCCGTCGCTTTCCGACTCGGCTCAATTGTGACAAAACCGCCAAAAGGTCAAACTGTCGGTCACGCATGGATGATAGCATGGGGCGATACAATCAAAATTGCTGTCGGGGTGATACTGCCGATGCTCATCATTGCCGCATTGCTCGAAACCTATGTCACCTTCCCGATTTTGCGCTCTGTCATGCAGAGTCTCAATTAACGCGCTATAGTTGTAGGGGCGTATGGCAATGCGCCCTTTTGACCGAATATTATTGGAATAATTTCATGAAAATCGAAGCAAAATTAAGTGAAATGGGACTCGTGCTGCCCGAACCGATAAAAATACCAGAGGGCTTGGTATTGCCATTTTCGTTTGTGAGAGTACGGGGTAATCGCGCCTATATTTCTGGGCATGGAGCGCAAAATGCGGATGGCTCATTAGCAACTCCCTTTGGCAAACTCGGCGCAGATATCACGATTGAACAAGGTTACGAAGCGGCAAAACTGACCGCCTTGTCGATATTGGGAAGTCTCAAACACGAATTAGGCGACCTTGACCGTGTGACTGCGTGGCTACGTTTGTTTGGTATGGTTAATTGCACGCCCGATTTTGACAAACAACCTGCTGTCATCAATGGCTGCTCTGACCTCATTATCGCCCTTTATGGTGCAGATATCGGCGCTCACTCGCGTTCGGCAGTCGGTATGTCCTCACTACCCTTTGGTATGACTGTTGAAATTGAAGGCGAAGTCGAGATAGATTAAACAGAGTCGTATCTATTCAGCTATCCATGAGATTGTGGAGAGCGAAAGTGAATAAAAGAAGTATACTAAAGTCATGCTGACAAAACGAGAAGAACTGGAACAACTGAATAAAGAAAGGCTTATTGACGACTATTTGCTACTGGAAAA
>JAUZRW010000013.1 GCA_030950085.1 Anaerolineae bacterium | reverse complement strand
CTTTTTATAACACTTTATAACGAAAAGTAGCTCTCGACATATCGCCGTAGGCTACTTTAATGTGCCAAAGTCTAGGTAAGGGCATAGCGCGCTATGCCCCTACAAAACCGAGATTTTATTTTTAATTATTTACCTGTTCTTACTATAAGCATATCGTTTCGTTTAACGGTTGTGTTTCGTTATTCTTGCTCTATGACCCGAATGATGGTTTGCCCACCATTCAAATTCTGGTCAAAGCCGATAATCCCTTGTGGCGTATCTATATAGATGAAGCCCCTGTCGCTGCTTTGCACACTCGCTATCGTTGAGATTTCTTGCGATGTTCCCCAACCAATTTGCTCATACCAAAAACCACCAATTGCCAATTGATTGTAATAGGCATCGGCAAAGCTATCACCCGGCTCAAAGCGATTCGGGACGGGCGTTGCAGGTGCTGTCCCTGTAAAGGCTGCAAATACAAAGCATGTATAAATTTGCGTGCTATTCTGGATACCACATACACGGTCTGTTCCGGCTGAACGCAAGCGAATCATGAAACCTTGTTCAAATTGTTGATAACTCAATTGCCCACTACTCGCACCACTCGACGGGCAACCAATGTCATCGGCAGTGCTAAAATACCATGTGATGGTGCAAGCGGCACGAAAATCAAAAGAAATAGAACTACGAACTTCTTGACCTTCACGCATTGTCACTAGCCGATAAATTGCAACAGCGCCCGATGTTGGCAAGTTGGTTTGATAAGAGCCAATGGGGTTAACTGCGATAGTTTCAACGAGATTGCCATTCGTATCGAGACGTTCAATCCGTGCTGAATCGCCGTTTGTCTCCCAACGGAAACGTACTGGGTCGCCATAATTGCCAACGCGAATATTGGATTGGTACAGAGCGATAGCTAATGTCTCTAAGGTTCGCGTCGGGAGTGGTGTCAGGCTGGGTGTCGCTGTATTTGTCCTTGTGGGAAAAGGGGTCAAAGTATTGGTTGGTGATGAGGTCGGCAGAGGGGTATTTGTCTGTGTCGCTGTCGGTGTCAATGTTAGGGTCGGCGAAGGCGTAACTGTTGGAGTCAACGTCTGTGTCGCGGTGGGCGTGGCTGTTAATGTGGCAGTATTTGTCGCGGTCGGCAAGACGCGCAATGTTGGAATAACGATATCTTCTTGTTGACAAGCTGCCAATAACAACATGAATATCAAGGGTAAGAATTTAATTTTGACCATTAGTCCCCAACCTTAAGTGTCGGTACAATAGTGTATCGCACTTTTCATTTTAATATAAATCGCAATATTGACGATAGTACCTATGATACAACGATTTACTCTAATTATATCGCTATTTGCTATGTTGACACTGGTTTCCTGCCAATCGGATGTGATTGTTCCGACATTGGCACAATTATCGACTCCAGTACCGACACAAATTACCCCAACAATGACAGCTACTTTTACGCCGACATCAACTGTTACAGAAGCCGCAACTGCAACGCTAACGCCCTCGCCAACGATTACCGATACACCCGGAGTCATTATCCAAATTTCACTCACGCCGAGCGATACCCCTATCCCACCACCGCCGACACAGACCGCAACGCCGCTACCGGAAGCCTTTACATTCGGGCATTCGGCACAGGGACGCGATTTACTCGCTTATCGTTTCGGCACAGGACAACACATTATTTTGCTGGCGGGTGGGATTCATGCTGGCTTTGAAGCGAATACAGTCGATTTAATGAATGAACTGCGCTCACACTTTGCATTGAATCCACAAGCGATTGAGCGCGATGTGACGCTATTGATTGTGCCAGCCTTCAATCCTGATGGTCTCACATTTGGGCGTGTGATACGCGGGCGCTTCAATGGCAATCAGGTCGATTTGAATCGCAATTGGGGCTGTGATTGGTCAGAAAATGCTGAATTTAACAATGGGGCTGTTGACCCCGGCGCAGAACCTTTCTCTGAGCCGGAAACAACGGCGCTTGGCAGTTTGATTCAGCGTGTGCAGCCAGCAGCCGTGATGTTTTATCATGCGGCAGCCAATGGTATTTTTGCTGGCGATTGTGAAACAGGCGGCGTTTCAGATGAACTCGCCCAAATCTATGGTGAAGCCTCGCGCTATCCCTATGGTGAGGCTTTTTCTGCTTATCGCGTGACGGGAACAGCGGTCTCATGGATTGATGGCTTGGGCATTCCGGCTGTTGATGTTGAACTGGCAAGCTCTTCTGAAACCGAGTTCAATCGTAATTTACAAGCAATCCTCGCTGTGCAGCAATGGATAGTCGGGCGCTAAAGTCAAAAAATTACAGACTCTACCCAATCGCTTGACTCTCACGTAACGTAATAGTTTAGACTGTGGCATGAATGACAGCAACAGTTCACCTACCCATGAACTTGTGCTATCGCGGATGTAAAAATCCCGTCCCTACAGTTCAACAATCATTATTCGTAGGGACTGGCTTCTGCCTGTCCGAAAAATCTCACGGATAGCTGAATAGGTACTACTCGACCAATTTAATCTTTGAAAATTAGATTGTGTGTTTTTTGGGCGCAAGGCATTGCGCCCCTACATAAAAACTTTTTTGGTCATGTACTACGGACACAATCTATTGTGTCCCAACAGTTCGCAATGGGGTCATTTGTAGGGACAGCATCTATGCTGTTCGCCGCAAAATACAAAACCGTGATTTACTGAAAGTGGCGATTATCGACACCAAATCGCCTGACAATAAGTCTCGTAAGCCTCAATGTCGTCAATATTGGGCAAGCGTTCCCACTCGTCGCCTGTCAGGTCAGTATTGATATATTCGACAAAGACGAGGTAATCCAACCCTTCAATAAGGGTCATATTGGAACCTGTCACATAGCTGCGTCCAATAGGCGTTAATTGTGTAGCGACTGGCATAATGCCGACAGAAGGTTCTGCATTACGGGTCAAAAATGCGACTGCATATTCAGTGACAATTTCTGCTTCGCGGTTAATATCCAGCACCTCACCCCCTTCACCCATCACAAGTCCACTTTCTCCCACTAGGTTGAGTTCGGCATAACGCGATACATCATTTTCAACCTGCTGGCAATAATCAGACGCTTCGGAGTTCGCTGTGACACTATAGAGACCCGTGCGTTGTAAGACAGCGACAAGAGCTTGTGTGGCACGATTGCAGCGATAAAGTGGGTCGCCACCTACCCAATCAGTGGGTCGTTGCCCTGTATAGACCGTATCCGCTATCACCTCTAAATCGTGGCGAATATCGCGCACAATGGCGAGTTGTGTACTCCCAACTGCTCCAAACCAAGACTCCGGACGACTATCACCATAGACAACAGCCGATAACAACTCTAAATCTAGCCTGACCAACAAGGCTAATTGGGGGTCATTAATATCGAGACTCCCACTCCAGCCCGGCGTGCGCTGAATCCCTAAAACTTCGGTTGCCATGACTTCCAAATCAGTCCGTGTGGCAATCAGCAAGGGGATGACATCAGCCGCAAATGGTAATACAGGTTCACGACTGTCTGGGGCAATCGCTGTCGGTTCGGGAAGTGGGTCTATCACCGCGATTTCTTCTGTGGCGGTTGGCGGTGGTGCTTCTGATGTTGGCTCAACAACCGATTGTCCGAGTGCTGCAAACCACGTATTGATGGCAATCTGCTGTGTTGCAACATCAGCCGGAAACAGGTTAACAGCCGAAAATTCAAGTTCAAGATTTTGCAAATAGTAGTTGATGAACTCGGCAACGTGTCGTTTTTCTTGCATGATGGCGGATGATGAATACAAGTACAAGGGACGTGATAGGGGATAAGCCCCACTAGAAATCGTATCGAAACGCGGTTCAACGCCATCAATGATGACGGGGCGTACAAAATCACGATTCTCATTCACATAACCGGAGTCAAAAATGCCAATCGCATTTGGAGAAACCGCTACGCCATTCAAGGCGACATCGGGGTCATCATTATATTGTGCGCCGAGAGCCGTCGTTAAGATGTTGCTATCGCCACCAAAGACAGCTTGCGCGAAATAAGTCACTTCTAATGATGTGACACCCGTTCCATACCGTTCAATGATTTCTTGTGACCACTCTGGGCGAATGTCGCTCCAACGCGGCGCATCTCTAAAAATGACTTGCAATTCAGCCGTGCTTAAACTATCAATAAAGTCGTTCGACGGACTGATAGCGACTGTGATAGATTTTGTCCCAATGCGAAAGACCGCCGGATTGCGCCCATTTGCGACACAATTATCGACTTCTTGAGGGTTAATCTGACGGTCTGTGAGGACAATATCCAGTTCACCACTGCAAAAGCGTTGAATCCCATCCGCAGAGGTATAAACATCAACGGGAGCATTTCCCACAAAGCCATCTATAGCAAAACGGAGGCTCAAGTTCTGAGTGGGTTCTAAAAGCACAGGGGCGCTGCCAACTGAAAAATTGCCACGCACGGTACTAGGGTCGCTTACTGGTAAATCCTGCGCCACTATGGTCAGGGGAAGTAATAGGACTAAGGCAATCAAAACATAAGGTAGGCGATGCACAGGCTAGGCTCTCCTCAATAATTGACGTGGACATATTTTGCTATTATAGCCTAGATACTTTAGTCCTGCGCGATAAGAAAATAGTCAGATTGTCCGCCCTGTGCTTGAATATCTCACATTGCAATCAATCCCTGTCCCCATTATGCTGTTTCTATGACTGATAGAGACAAAACACCCCCTGATTCACTGTTGTCGTGGCAAGCAATCCGCTTGGCTTTCGAGACTCCTTGGAAGGCACGCAATGAAATCGAACGCTTACTGTTGATTCCGTTTGCGTGGCTCGGTTTTCGTGTCATAGGCGTACAGATTGACAAGGGGTGGAAATGTTACGGTTTGCCGATTTTACAAAAACACCGCGATAGTCAGCTAACAATCGGTTCAAATGCCAATCTGCGGAGTAGCGCCCGTAGTAATCCATTGGGTCCGAATCGCCCGTGTATCCTCACGACTCGTCAACGTGGGGCTATCCTCACAATTGGCGATAATTTCGGCATGACAGGTGGCAGCATCATCTGTGAAGAACACGTCACTATCGGGAATCGGGTTTTTATGGGAGCAAATAGCATCATTACTGATACTGATTTTCATCCACTTGATGCACAACAACGCCATACGACACCACTTGATGGTCAAACAGCCCCTGTTGTCATTGAAGATGATGTTTTTATCGGGATGCAATCGCTTATTCTCAAAGGCGTGACAATCGGCGCAGGCAGTGTTATCGGAGCCGGCAGTGTCGTCACACGCGATATTCCAGCCGGTGTCATTGCGGCAGGTAATCCAGCTACGGTCATTCGAGACATTCTTTAACCGTAGTTGAAATCATCAAGATTTCATGGATAAATACAAAACTTGTTCAAGCAGGTCATCGGCTTCCATTTGTGTATGAATCACTTTAATTTCTCGCACCCATCCACCAATAGAGGCACTTTGCTGTTGCGCGAAGATAATACCATGATGGCTTGTGCCTTCTGCTGCCAAGCGCAAGAAATCTTGGTCATATGTGCAGAGGACACGTTCAAGGTCTGTAGCGCGTTGTAAATGATTATCGTCACTATCTCCAAGTCGTGCTAAACTATGTGCGGATACAACATCAATGCCAGCTCGCTCAAGCTGAAGACTCACAGCAAGTTCGACACTTTCATCGAAGTAAAAACGCAGGTCAACCACGATGAATTAGCTTTCCTTGTTCATCAAGTTGCTGGAGATATTTTTTTGCTTGTTGTGCCTCTGACCGTAGTGTGGCATCAAGCTCAGTTTTATGTTGATAATAATAGGCAAGCGCCGCATAAACTTGCCCAAGGTCGAGATTGAAATTGGTTGCAAGCTCATCAGCCGTCAATTGTCGATAAAGATGGCTGGCAACCAAATCAACCACACGAACACGACTTCCTATAATCACAGGTTGTCCATAAGAGATATCAGGGTCAGATACAATTGTATCAATCGGATGAATAGTAGGCATCAGCTTATCCTTCATTTCGGCATATTATAATTATAACCTAAGTTTCGGATAAGGGTACAAATACGGAAAATGAACCGCCAAAACGCTAAAAAGGGTCATTTAACGCAATCTAGGCACTCAGCACTTTTTATACGCCCCACTGCCAAATCGGAATATCGAAGCCATTGCGCCGGAAACCATAACGGGCATACAATCGCTGTGAGCGAATATTGCTTTGTTGGGTGTTGACCGTCATACTGCGAACGCCGCGCCGATTGAATTTACTGAGGAGGTTATGCAGTAACACAGAGCCAACACGCTTGCCTTGTAGCTGTGGTATGACAGCCAAGCGTGCTAGATGTCCACTGGTATGATGACGGGTACTGACTTCGTAGCCCACTACACGCCCCTTGTATTCAGCCAGCGTACAGGAAGCAGCCTGTCGTTGTGAATTGAAAAAATCGGCGCGTGTCATTTGCCACGGAGACGGAAAAGCCGCATGGTCAACACGCATCATATCGGCAATATCTTCGCTATAGCCATTCCTGAGCAGAAGGGGGTGAGTGGGCGCTGTGGGCAAATCGACCCCTGTGCGGTGCATCGTTACCACATCTTCAATGTAGCGAAAGTCCATTAGTGGCAGATAAGCAGTCAACCAATTATTAATCACGAGAATAGCGACAGTTCGTACCCCTGCATTTTCAAACCGCGGACACAGCGATTGCCACAAGACAGTGAGGATATGGCGAATATCAGCCCCCTGTGCGATAGCCAATAAACGCAGCCAACACCCCTCATTTAAGACTGCGGATAATCCTAACACGCCAATGAGTTTGCCTTTGCCATCATAAGCAAGTTGAATCATATTGCCTTGTAAATCGAGCCAGTGTCCGGTTTTATACCAATCGAGGTGTGTGTGCGTGCGCCGACTATAAAATAACAACGATAAAACATCATGACGATGTTTCCGTTCATAATCGACAAGTAGCGGCGTGGTCATCATTTGCGTTTCATTCGTAAGGCATAACTTTTAGCAGTAATGGCGATATTGCGACAAACCCGATGGTCAAGTAAGCGACTCACGATTCGGGCGTTCAGTTCGTCCATTTTTTTCGCGGTGGTAATCACAGTGGGTAAACGACTGACATAGCGATGGTCAATAATCTGAAACAACTTTTCTTGCGCCCAAGGTTTCGTGCTTTCCGTGCCTAAATCATCCAGCACCAATAACGGCACATTCCGTACTTGATGAAACAATTTATCAAATGTAGCGTCTACTTTGGGGTCAAAGGCTGTTCGCAAGTGGTCAAGCAAATCCGGCACGGTGATTAACATACTCGCTTCGCCATATTGTTCGAGACGATAATTGGTAATCGCCGCCGCAAGATGCGTTTTCCCACAACCATATAAACCCATCAAGAGTAACCAGACATTTTCGCGGCGCGGATTCTCTGCATAACGATAAGCTGTTTCGACTGCCCGTAATAGATTCTCGCGCACATCCTTTGTCGTATGGGTCTCAAAATCAAAATTATCAAATGTCATCTTAGAATAATTTAAGGCTCTTTCCGCATTTCGACCTTTGCCACCTTGTACCCCTGTACTGCGATAATCCGGCGCATTGATAATCGCTCGCCGAATCACGTTATTGTCCATCATGCGGCTTGCAATTCGTGGGTCTAGGTCTTCAACTGGAATATTGGTTGTAATCACGGTGGGTAGTTGATGAGTATAGCGATGATTCAAAATTTGGAACAATTTTTCTCGCGCCCATTCGCTCGGATTTTCAGTGCCGATATCATCTAAAATGAGCAGTTCGGCATTGCGGACACGGTCAAATAGTTCGTCATAAGCAACACTACTATTAGGCGCATATGTTCCGCGCAGATGGTCAAGCAAATCCGGCGTTGTAATGAAGATAACAACATCCCCATGCCGTAAGCGTTCATTGCCAACAGCCGCCGCGAGATGCGTTTTGCCTGTCCCAAATGACCCCTGCAATAATAACCAGCCTTGCATATCTTTCGAATATGATTCAACAGTACCGCGTGCCGTCGTTAATGATTCGAGTTCTGATGGAGAATAGGTGGGGTTATCGACTTCAAAGTTACGAAAAGTTTTGTCTTTGAAAGCCTCTAAATTGCTGATTTGGCGCAAGCGAGATTGGCGGTCTGTATCGTCTTCAATGGGATTGTTGGGGCAGCGAAATAACTTACCGAAGCGGCGGTCATCGGGTGTTACTGCATATTTAATCACACCCAAGCCACGACAAATCGGACACGGTTTATCAGGATATTCAGGGTCGTAGCAGCTAATCGTGAGGGGTTGCATCAACGCATCATCAAGACTCGATGAAGTCTGCGTATTCCCCAGTTGTATAGTCCCTTCCATCTTGGCTGCGATTTCGCTTAAACGCTGTATTCGCTTCATCACTGCGTCCTTCCTGCTGCCATTGTTCAAGTATGACACTGATATACTTCCAACGGCGCACATTGTTTTCGATGGCGATATTGATAGCATCGACAATCCACTCGTACTGATAATCGTTTTCTGCCATTTTGAGGCGTTCGGCAATCCCAGAGGTGAGTGGTCCGATATTTTCTTCGTATAATTTATAAATTGTCGGGCGTTCTGGCAAGATTTCGATAGGCGCTTCATCGCTCGGATGCCAGTTACCCGCTTTTATTTGCTCAATTGCTGTGCGCCCTCTATCGGTATTTACAAAATACAATTTTTCTTGCCCCGTGTCCAGTTCGATATCAATCAGCAACAATATACCCTGTTCAACGGCGCGTGCGAGTGCGCTATCGAGTAGAGTGTCGCTATTGCTATCAATGGTTGCCAATCCTTGCATCAGCGAGTCACTGTTGGCAAAATCGTTGCGGCACAAATAGCGATAATTACCCTGTTTTTGCTGCAATGCCCAATAACAAAACAGAATCACTTTCATCTCTGCCAAGTCATCGACAAGCGGCAAGACATCGCTAAAAAATTGAGCGTGAATCGGGATGCTATGCACTTTGCCGTTTGAAAATCCGTTGAATTTATGTGTCATAAATCAATACCGCTAAATTAATAACCTTTTGCCGAAAATACTTGCTCAGTTCATTGGGTGTGCGTAAATCAACCTTGCGCCCGATAATATCTGTTAAGTCATATTCTTGCTGTGCCATATCAAAAAGTGTCATACCAGAATTTGGCATATAGTCCACCAGCATATCAATATCGGAGGCGCGTGTAAAATCATCACGCAATACTGACCCGAAGAGTGACAAACGTTGTATCGGCTGCTTTTCGCAGTATGTTTGTATTGCTTCAATTGGCAAATCAATCTGAATGTATTGTTCCATGATTCACGACCTATAGACTCCAATTTTGCTACTATTCTAAATCACTTAAGTCAACTCGGTGGACACTTGCATCCATGAATTTGGTTAGAGCTTTCTCAAAATACAATGAAACGACACCTGTGGGTCCGTTACGATGCTTCGCCACAATCACATCAGCCTGATTGGGAAATTCTGTTGCATCATTATAAACTTCATCACGATAGAGGAACATAACTATGTCTGCGTCCTGCTCGATAGAATTATGAAGTAATATTGCATTGGAAACAAAGCTCTGATTAAGTTCTACAGTAAGGTCAAACACCTCTTCTTCGCCATCGGGATCTATCGACTTGATTTTGTCCCAATAAATGTGTTCTTCGACTTTTGTTTCAGACAGCATAGATGCAGTCCCTACAGAAACATTGTCATTTGTAGGGGTGTGATACTTCTTGTTTAACAAACTGTCTGTGATAATGTCCTCGTGCTTGTCTAATTTTGCAATTTTGTGTGAGGCGTGATGAAACCCCGAAAGGGGCTTTTTCGCAAAACAATATTTTACTGTATCCTCCACCATCGCTAAAATAACACTTCCCTCAAGTTCAGGAGAGGTTAAATCCCCCTTCCTTGAATTCGGGGTGGGGGTTAGGGGGTGGAGTTTGCTTTCAATAGTTTCTTGTACAACAAATGCTGCTGCTGTTGGTATCGCAATATGGTCATCAGGCGATAATTCGTCAAGCCGTTTCCAGCCGTCAATCGTCAAGAATTTATGATTGCCTGTTGCCCGAATCGAACGCCCAAGTGCTGTTGTCATTTTATAGACAGGCTTCACCCCTGTACAAAATGAATTTGTCACAATCGCAGGTTCAGCTTTCCATGTTTCAGTATTCACACTCATCACACGAAAACCTGTTTTGCCAATGAGGTCTTTAATCGGAACACTGTAACCACAATCTGGCAAATAGACTTGTGATTCGCCTGTGATACAACCCGATTCACGCAAATCACTCAATACAGGACGCTTATCTTGGCGTTGTTCGACAGCACGCGATAACTGCGCGGCACTGATGACAGGTACATTCAATTCACGAGCGAGTTCTTTCAGCGCACGGCTGATATAGCTGATTTCTTGGACACGGTTGTTTTCGTAATTGCCGCCGGCATTCATCAATTGCATATAATCGATAATCACCAAATCAAGTCCATATTCATGCTTGAGACGGCGGCTTTTAGTGCGAATCTCCATTGGTGACATTGCGGGCGTATCATCAATGAAAATATAAAATTCACTGATGCGCCCGACAGCTTCTGTAAAACGCGCAGCTTCTTGTGGATTCAAACGGGCGAGGCGTAACTTCTGCACATTGATTCCGGTTTCCATTGCCATCATACGCTGTACCATTTGCTCAACCCCCATTTCCATTGTGAAAATGGCAACTCGCGCCCCAAATCGCGCCACATTCATCGCAGTGGTCAACAGCCATGACGTCTTGCCCATTCCCGGCCGCCCAGCGAAAATGAGCAAATCCGATTTCTGGAAACCGCCAAGTAGTTGGTCAAGGTCACGGAAGCCTGTCGGTGTGCCAGAGGCTTCTTGCGGATGTTGGAGCATATACTCCATACGGTCATAATAGGCACTGAGGGCATCCCACATCGGGACAAATTCGCGCTTGACCTGTGCTTCGGTCACGCTGAATAGTTTGCTCTCGACCTCACCGATGACATGCTCAATATTGAGCGATTCATCGAGTGCTATTTTCTTGATTTCATCAGAGGCAATCATCAAACGCCGCCGAATAGCCGTGCGCTCCACCAAACGCCCATAGACTTCGGCATATATCGCTGTACCCGTATTATTCACCAATTGCAACAGATACGCCCGTCCGCCGATATTGTCGAGAACTTCCATATTTTCCAGTTCTTCGCCGACAGTAATATAATCAACCGAGTCGCCGCGTTCATTCAGGCGCTCGAATGCTTTCCAGATGTAATTATGGCGCAACAGAAAAAAATCATCGGCTTTCAGGAAACTCGTCAAAGAAATAAATTGTGCTGGGTCTAGCAAAACAGAGCCGAGTACAGCCTCTTCTGCCTCTTGGCTAAACGGTGCGCTGGGGTCATGGCTAATATCGCTGGGTTTCGTCATGGTCAATTTCAAGTATTATTTGGTCGATTTGATAGACTTGTATTGTCATGCTAAGATGATTTTCATGCAATTGTCGATATAGTTAGAATCGTTTTCTACGCGCAGGATTCAACTATCATTATCATGAGGAACGACGACAAAATATTAATATGGTTTTTGAGCAAGCACTCCCAGCAAGGGTTTGAAATGTTTGAGATTTCTTGTGTAGAGTGGGACTTGTAACCTATGATTTGTGGCGGCTATTAAGCAGTCAAAAGGGTCAGTGTTTGATTTTAGATAGTGTTGGAGAAAAGCCGCTACTGCCCACTCAATGTCGTTATTTGTAATAGACACTAAATCAAATTTATCCAGAACACGGATGGCAGCTTTTTGTTCTTGCTTATTGCGACATCCCTCAAGTACCTCAAGCCATACATAGCGAGTAAGTCCCACCTTCTGATTTTGAGACTGTAACCATGTCAATGAGGCAGGATAGCTACGAAGAATATCAATTACAATAGAACTATCAACAAGAGAGACTACCATGAAAACTTATTCCACTTACGGTTAACTCTTTGTTGTTCTAAAAAAGCGACAGGATCACTAATGCCTTTGTCTTCCCATCCACCAACAAAGCCACCTTCTACCATCTCCTTACCTGTAAGCGGCACTGGTTTTATGAGTTCTTGAACTTCTTCTTCAGTCCAAGCCACATCATTTTCGAGAGGCGTTTGCACATCAGAATCGATGGTAGCCACATAGCTATCTACAAATGACAAAATAAACTCATCAATGGTTTTTTGAGCCATCTCTGATGCCTCTTTGAGTTTCTTTGCTGCTTGGCTACTTATTTCTAGTTTAGTCATGGCATTTGTCCTATAAATATAGCGTCATTATATCAGACCAAAGCAAATAGGGTGGGTAATTCTGCGTGGCTTACCCACACTAAAACTATTTCGATTAGCTTTCCAGTTCAGCCAGTGTGCGATTTATCAAGTCAACGACTTTTTGCAATGTCTCTGTATCGAAGGCTAATTTTGCGCCAGCCGCTTCAAACAATTGCGGCAGAGTCGCTGTTCCGCCGAGATTGAGTGCCTGTTTATAAGCAGCAATGGCAGATTTTTCGTCGTCGAGTGAATTTGCCCACACTTGCACTGCGCCTAATTGTGCTAAGGCATATTCGATATAATAGAAGGGCGAGCCGTAAATATGCCCCTGTAAACGCCAACGATTGCACATCTTTTCTTCATAGCCTGACCAATCCACACCGGGGATAAAACGATTCCAGAGTTCAACCCATTTTTCATCGCATTTTGTGGCATCTGTCGCCATGTCATGATTCGTATAAATCCAATGTTGGAAGGCGACGACAACTGCCATATAGGGCAAGGCAAAGACAATACCTTTGAGATGGTCACTGCGGTAGCGAACGACTTCTTCTGGTGTGAAGTAACCGCCCTTATCTTTCGTCAGATAAGGAGTCGCCAATAATTCCATTGCCATTGACCCCACTTCGGCAAATTCAATCGGAATCATATCGAAATCCCATTGCCAAATATATTCTTGGCGCGACATGCTAAAGACATGGAAGGCGTGACCTGCCTCATGCAGCAGTGTTGTGACATCGCCGGCTGTTTCGACAGCATTCATAAAGATGAAGGGGCGTTTACTATAAGGGAACATCGTGCAATAGCCGCCGGGTGCCTTGCCTTTACGATTATCCAAATCGAGTAACTTTTCTTCTTTCATGGTACGAAAGAAGCTCCCTAATTCAGTATCGACTTGGTTAAAGATTGTCTCACTTGTCGCAATGAAATCACCCATTTTGTCGTAGGGCTTTAATGGCGGACGACCCTTGAGGTCAAAGACGATTTCGTGAGAAAATAAGCCCAAATCCCACGGGCGCAAGCTATCATAACCGAGTTCAGACAAGGCATCTTCGCGCAAACGTTTTGCAACAGGCACAATCGTTTTTTCAATCGCTTCGACGAACGATAAGGCATCTTCGGGCGAATAATCGAAACGCCCTAATTCTAGCCAGCGATAATCCCGATACGTCTCTAATCCAGCATTTTGATAAATTTGCTTGCGAAGTTGCATCATATCGCGCCAAATCTCGTCTATTTTCTCACGGTCTTGGCTGATGCACTCTTGGAGTAGATGCCACGCTTTTTCACGGCGCTCACGGTCTGGTTCTTCAAAAACTGCTCTGAGGCGATTCAATGTGATTTCTTCACCATCCCACGCCACTGTTTGCGAACCTCGCAGCTTACGATAGCGCATATCTGCATCGCTTAATTGCGTGAGAATCGGCAAATTCTCTTCGTTGAATAATTTAATCTGTGCCTCAATTAGGCGCATAGGAATTTTCAAAGCAGCAGGGGCTAATCCACTGGCAACTAATTTCTTGTTGAGTATAAAAGTCGCCTTATCGACTTCTGGCACGATGCTTTCAATAAAATTGGTGAATGTCTTCTCGGCAATTTCATTCGTGGTATCAAGGTCGGCTTGTAATTCCAAACGCCAGCGAACTTCGCTATTCATCCGTACTACAATATCCCACGCTTTGAGCCACGTAACTATCGTATCAGCGTTCAAATCGGTCTCAATCAGCCTTTGATAATGCGCTTGCCAATCTGCCCATTGCCAATCGAGACAGACCGTATAATCCGAGGGGAAATTATCGTGCATCAAAACTCTCCTGTTTAACAATCGCTATTGAGATGAATTATAGCAGACCCTAACCCATGCGCTATTTGCTAACGTCGGCTACAATAAGCACATCACGTAAGGAGACATGTCACGATGCTTAAAGCACGGATTCTTGTATTTATCACAGTCTTATTGATGCTTCCCATACTGGCATTTGTTGTCACGCTACCAACAGTTGTGACAGCGCAAGATGCCGATGTCGGGACTCCCCCTGTTCCGCTAACGCCGGGGCAACCCCTATCTGGACAAAGTATTCAACCAACTTTACCGTATACAGACTGTTATGCCCCCTTGCCGATTGAAGTCGGGCAGGTGATTTATATCGAATCGGGTGTCAATATTCGCTCTGCGCCTAGTGGGTCTAGCCCGATTGTATGGAATACTGTCGTGAACAATCGTGATGAAGATGGTAATGTGATTGCCAATCCCCTGCAAATTATCGCCACAGTGCTTGAGGGTCCGGTCTGCGATACAGGGACAAATTGGTGGCGCGTGACGTTACCGGGTAATGACGGCTGGGTATCGGAGGGTCGTCCCTTTAGTAGCGGCGGCTATCTCATCCATTCTAGTGTTATTGCGCGTGACTGTGCCTCATATTTTGAATTGCAAGCTGGTCAATTAGCAGATTTGATGCTTGACGCACGAGTCCGCACAGAGCCGAGTCTCAATGCGCGAGTACGAACCGTTGCGGCGGCAGGGAGTCCTGTTTTTGTCGTTGGTGGCTCAGAATGTGTTGACGGTATTCGTTGGTGGCTCGTGCGAGTAGAAGTCGTGGATGTTATTTACGAGGGTTGGATGGCGGAAGGAGTCGATGGGCTGGTTTGGTTGTTGCCAACTAATCTCCCTGATTCAGATGACGGGACATTGTGCGGCGTAGCGCTCGATTTACCCTTTGGACAACGCGCTTACGTTCACTCGCTAGAAGAAATACCGCGTAACATGCGGATTGCACCGGGCATAGAGTCGCCGATTATGTTCCAATTGGTTGATGGTGTGCCCTTCATTGTCGTTGGGGGTCCTGTCTGTCGTAATAACCTCAATTGGTGGCAAATCGAAGTTTTGAGCAGTGTGACAGTCACAGGTTGGATGGCAGAAGGGTCACAAGGCGTAGGATATTGGATTTCGACAATCAACCCCAATGAATTTGCTCGCTGACCCCAAAGGTGGATAAATGGCAAGTTAACGTAAGCATTTCGTGATACATTTTCGCAGCAAATCGCGTATCCTATGGCTAAGAGGTACAACGTTATTGTGCGGTCTGTAGTTTTGAATGGTTTGTAAAAATGATTACCATAAAAGCACACAAAAGCCACAAGCATATCCCATCTTTGCCTATCTCGATGGTGACGCTGGCAATTGTTACACTGAGTGTCTTTTTCAGCTTATTGCCCACCGAATTTTTCCCTCAAGCGAGTTTGTACTATGCCATTCGTGGAATAGCCGCCATCGCTATTGTCACTTGTGTCCTGCATCTCGCATGGCGCAACCACAAAATGCAGCAACAAATACTAGACATGCAGTCTCAGTTGCAATATCAACGCAAACGAGAGGCGAAGGCAATCCACAAAACCAAAGCCTTACGCGCTGCCTTACACGACCTGCGTAGTCCGATTACCTCGCTCAATTTGTCGATGCACATGCTACAAAAAGCCTCTTGTGATGAAGATAAAAAGCATCTTGCACGGATGCAAGTAAGTCTTGAAGCTGCCATCGAGCATGTAGAACACATCGGCGCAATTCAGAAAAATAACGTCCCCACCTCTGAATTGCCAAAAATCACCCTACCCTAAACCGAAATAAAACCCTCACAAATGCCCCATGATTCGTTGCTATTGTGTGCAATTTCTCATTTGCGATGACTAAAACTTGTGTTTTACTGCTTGTCCACCGTACAATAGGGGCGACACACAGTATAAACAGGCATTGCGATGAGATTGCAAACAGGAGACTTGATTGGCTCCTATAAAATTGAGAATCATCTGGGGCAGGGTGGGATGGCAACCGTCTTCAAAGCACATCACGAAAAACTTGACCGCTACGTAGCGATTAAACTGATGCACGAAACATTCTTGCAAGATGAAGACTTTCGCACACGGTTTCAACGTGAGGCACAGATTGTTGCCAAGTTAGAACATCCCAATATTGTGCCAATTTACGATTATAACGAACACGAGGGGATTCCTTTTCTCGTGATGAAATATGTCGATGGCATGACACTCAAGCGCTACGCTATCAAAACAGGCTTGACGCTCGAAGACACTCGCGATTTTCTGATGAGTATTGCCGAAGGCTTAGATTATGCCCACGAAAAGGGGATTCTGCACCGTGATATGAAGCCCTCAAATATTTTGATTAATAGCGGCAATCAGCCTTTCATTACCGATTTTGGACTGGCACGCATGGCAGAAATGGGGGCATCAACGATTAGTACCGATATGATGCTCGGTACGCCCTTTTATATTTCACCCGAACAAGCACAAGGTAGCAAAGACCTCGATAGTCGAACGGATATTTACTCGCTCGGCGTGATTCTGTATGAGTTCATCACCGGGCGCGTACCATTTGAAGGCGATACACCTTATATTATCGTTAATGGACATATCAACGCGACCCCTACCACACCGTCTGATATCAATCCTGACTTATCGCCCGAAGTGGATGATATGATGGATAGAGCCTTAGCGAAGAAACCCAGTGACCGCTTCCCGACAGCCAAGATACTGATACAAGCATTTGCGGATGCGATTGCCAATACCGATTCTAAAGTATTTCCAAAGCCTGCCAATGAACAGCCACTTGCAGCACGTCCTCGTTTTAATGATTTAGGCACAGCACCACCGCAAGAAGTCGCTATCCCAAGTGCGATACCGCGCACATCTCGACAATCTGAATTTGAGGTGAATCTGGGTGAGATTAATTTTTCTCAATTAGGTAAACGTTTTAAGACGGGGGTTGCTAACCTCGCTGAGATGATTGAAGACCGTATTGATACAGAATTACGTCAACGACTCGGTCTCGCCCTCACCGAAGAAGAGTTGGTGCGGCGCAAAGTGGCGAAACGGATGAAAGCACGTCAAGAATTTATTGCCAACTTAACATCTTATCTCACGGTGAACAGCATCTTATTGGCGATTTGGTTCTTCACCGGAGCAGGGTTTTTCTGGCCTTTCTTCTCATTATTTTTCTGGGGGATAGCGGTTATCAAGCGCGGCAGTGAGTATTATTCCAAATATGGACCCGGCGCACAACGGACAGAAGCACAGTTTGAAGCCGAAGTTCAGCGTGAGATGCTGCGGAACAAGCGTCAAGAAAAATCAAAAATTGCCGCAAAAGCAAAGCAAGGCGAACAGCGTCTCAGCCTAGAAGATTTAGATGCCAAGCAAGACCGTGTGCGCTTAAACGATGAAGGTGAATTGACCGATAGTTTCATTGGTGAACAACGTCGTCATCAGTAGTACACGACCAAAAAAGTTTTTATGTAGGGGCGCAAGGCATTGCGCCCGAAAACACAAATCTAATCATCAAGAATTAAATTGGTCATGTAGTAGTAAGATAGGTGAGTAAGCATCCATGTCACAAGACCCGATTAATTATGATGAAATTCAACGCCGTGTGCGTGACCGTGTGCAACGTCGCTATCGCTTTTATGCCCATTCATTAGTTTTCGTGTTGGGGATTGCTGTTGTTGGCAGTTTGGGTTCGCCTGTATTGTTCTTGATATGGGTTGGGGCATGGGTGGGTCACTGGCTATACAATAATTACCTCAACAACCTCGAACAAGCGATTGAGCAAGAAGTCGAAGCTGAAATTAACAAGGTGGTCAAACGTAAACGCGATTATGCCGATATCTATGACCGCTATGACAATGGTGATTTTGATTATGACGAGGACGAACACCCCTCATGGTTAGGCGACGATGGCGAACTCATCGGCTATGAAGATTAGGCAAGAATTCTTGTATCTGTGTTACTGAAGTGAGGCGTTAAATGATTGTCAATATTGCGATGACATTTGCTGGATTAACTTTTCTTTGCTTAGGCATCTATCTCGCTTATCAAAAACGCAATGGATTACAGAATCCAACGCAAGCGAATAGCAAAAATACGTATTTCGTCGCTGGAGCTTATGCTATCGGAGGTATACTATTGCTTTTAGGCAGTCTTGTATTCGGCGGTGATAGTTTGGCATATGCGATTGGGATGTTTATTGTTGCAATTGGTAGTTTTATGTTCGCACGCCAACAAGGAAATGAAGCAAACAAAATCCAATAAAACTATGATGCTTGAGTAAGACCGATGACACATTTTCTATCTAATATGGGCAGCATTAGTAACATCTGGAAAGAAATCACAAAAAGATGAACCGCAATGGCGCGAAAAACGCAAAGAAACTCATTCAAAATGATGCTCTGCGCCTCTGATTCTCTGTGCCTCTGCGTTACGCTTTTTGTAAAAATATACCGAAGGTTACTATTGAACAAGAGTTATATCAGTTAAAGGAATATCTCTATGGCGACAGAAATTGCAACTCTTGGTGGTGGATGCTTCTGGTGCATCGAAGCGGTTTATAATCAACTGAAAGGCGTGAACAGTGCCTTGTCTGGTTATAGTGGTGGGCATGTCGGTAATCCGACTTATGGTGAAGTATGTAACAAAACGACTGGACATGCTGAAGTGGTTCAAGTGGAATTTGATAACGAGGTCATTAGCTTTGCGGATATTCTCGATATTTTCTTCACCATCCATGATCCAACAACCCTCAATCGTCAAGGCAATGATGTGGGTCCACAATATCGCAGCGCGATTTATTATCATAGCGATGAACAAAAACGCATTGCCGATGAGAAAATCAAAGAATTCAACAATACAGTATGGTCAGACTCGATTGTGACCGAAGTGACGGCATTCGATAAATTTTATGTGGCAGAAGATGTGCATCAGGCATATTTCGCCAATAATCCGAACCAGCCGTACTGTCAGGTAGTGGTTGCGCCGAAGGTAGCGAAGTTCCGCAAGAAGTTTTTCAATCAATTGAAAGCTGAGGCGGTCTGAATACAAAACGGACACGAAAAATCGCGTCCTATGATATCCAATTATTTTGTAGGGACGGCATTTTTGCCGTCCACAAGTGTCGTTGCTTAAATCGGTTGTAAAACACGGTCTTTGCGTAATTGCTTCCACAAGACAATGCGGTCATTGTCGCGCAGAGCCTCTTCTACAGCCTCACGCCACACCGGAATTTTAATTTCCTTGAGTGTGATGGTGGCGTAGTCATGAGCCGTAAACGCATTGAATATGGCATCCGATGCACTTGTCGCTAGGAAGACAAACGCTGCTTCACTCGACAAGTCGCTGGACGCATCTTCAACCGCCGTCAAAATCGCATGAACAGCCTTATCAACGGGAACACCTTGTTTAATATAGAAATCATCCATACGGGTGACAAGGTTTTCGACTGTCCAACCAATCAGTGCCAGCACATCTTCTTTATCATCTTGGGCGATAAGATAACTTTTCTGCCCAAAGGACATCATCACATCCATGCGACTTACTTGCCCACCATTGCCATGTGCCGTGATAAAATCAGCGATACTCTGTGCATTGTTAGGCATTCCACGCCGCACATTTAAGCCAGCAATCGAAACAGCTTGTGGCTCATCCATACTCGCGCTGGCAGACGTTGTGTCTCCGCCTGCTGATTTGCTTAATTGCTTGCGAATCTCAGCCCATTGGGTTTGAATTTGCTTCCAAGTTTTTTCAACATCACCATCATTATCAATAATGACATGAGCAGCCTTCAGCTTATCTCCTTGCTTATTCTGTGAGAGGATACGCCGTTTGGCATCGTCCTCACTCATTTTGCGTTGTTTGACAAGCCGAATATATTGCGTTTTTTTACTGGCATTCACAACCCAAATGCTATCGACCCAATCTTTCAAATCGCCTTCTAGCAATTTTATTGCCTCAACCACGACAATCGGTTGTTTGGAACGTTTCACGAGGACATCAATCCCTTGTCGCACAATAGGATGGGTAATCGCTTCTAACTTTTTCATGGCATCGGGATTACCAAATACCATCTTACCGAGCAGTTCACGATTGATACGTTTATCCGACCCAATAACAAATTGACCGAATGTATCAATAATGGGTTTATAAGCGGGTGCACCGGGCATCATGGTTTGATGTGCCAATTGATCGGCATCAATCGTGTAAGCGCCTGCATGTTGCAGCATCTTTCGCACGACACTTTTCCCAGTTGCAATGTTCCCCGTGAGGCCGATAACGTATTTGTTGGGCCAACGACTCACGGCACACCTCCGAATTAGTTAAAATCAGTATAAGGACTATCTGTCCCCTATGATAAACGATAATCCGTGAGACCGCAATTTATGTCCTGAAATTCCAGCATCAATATTTTAGATGACAGCATCGTGTTGTAAGATGTTCTTTAGGGATATCTAGGAATTAATCTATCGAAAGACCTTTTCGGGGTTTTACCGCGCCTCACACAAAATAACATTGTGAGACAAGTCGCATTATCGCAGATACTTTGTTAAACAAGATGAAGCATTTTCAAAAAACATAGCGAAGGTTACTTTTTTAATGAGCCTAACAATTGATTTAATAGAAGCCAAAGGCACGCTACTTTTCATTGCAGGTACCTGCCTTGCTGATATTGCTGTCGGTGATACGTTTAGTGTTGTTTTTGAAGATGGCAAAAAGGCAAAATCACGGCAGCAACGAGGAATAATCAACCTCACTATTGAGAGCATTATCATCGACGGTGAGCCTGCCGAGAATGCGACGGCTGGCGAATCTGTTCTAGTGGCGCTGGATGGCACATGGGATGCCCTGACTACGGCGGCAAATACCCTCAGTTGGAAATCGAAAAGTGGGCGCTTAATCCGAACCAGCAATAACGGTCTGACATTATCTAATCTTGACTGAGCATCAGGCTAATAGTGCGGCAACCCCGTGTTTGGCATAGTCTATATCGACACTTTCTGGCAAACCACTCACACCGACTGCGCCGACGACTTGCCCTTGATAACGAATCGGCACACCGCCACCCCATGTCACGTAGCGCAATTCACCGAAATTTGTCATTGGGAAACCGTCTTGTAGCGACTGAGCGCGATTGCCTAATTCTTTCGATTCGATTTGCTCACGAACGGCAGTATAGGCTTTGTTTTGTGCAATTTGAATCGAAGGCAAACGGCAGCCATCTGTTCGTAAAAAAGCGATGAGTTCGCCGTGTTCATCAACGACAGCCGCCGCGAGTCCCACATTTTCAGCCTCAGCCCGTTCACGAATCGCCTTAATAATGGTCATTGCCTCAGTATGAGATAAGGTAAATTTAGTATTCATCGGATGAAGTTCCTCGTATGACAAGATACATTTTATGGTTACAGTCACCTAAATAACAGGCGCAATTATGCCTCTGCTTCTCAGTTTCTCTGGGTTACGCTTTTTCCAGAAAATGCTTGGACTCTATATTATGAACACGTTTCTGGCAACGGAGCATCAGGATTAATCGGCTCAACAATAACCGTGATGTCAATATCACTAGCGACTGCGAAAAACTCTGATACGACGGCTTGGGCTTCGAGCGCCGCATCCGTGAGAATACCCTCTTCGAGAGCTTGGTCACGGAATTGCGCGAGGGCAAAGCGGCGTGTGGCGGTATCAAGGTCGGTTGAGGGTTGTGCGAAAATGCCGGATGAACGGTCTGCAATATGCGATTGACCTTCATCTAAGAAACAATCTTGCAGAGTAGGGGCAGGTAGTGTAATTGTTACCATGTCGTTCACCTCATCATAAACGATGTCTTCTTCTGTAATCTCACCAATATCAATTCCGGCGTTGATGTGAACAACTGCCACCATCACGAGACTTTCACCATATAGTCTATTGAGAAAAGACGGTATATCTGTTTGTCCGGTGATAATGTTGGCGTAGTTATAGCGCGTGGTTGTCAACTGCGATAAGGCTTGGACACGCTCAACGGTTGGGACATAGACATTTTTCGGAACAGGTAAACGGGCGACTGAACATAAGCCAGTGGCATTGCAAAAATAAGCTGCCGGACGACCTATCAGCATATCAACGGCGATATAGAGACCGCCCCCTAAGAGCAAGCCAATAATTACCCACCCCAATACTTTGCCAAAGACATTACCAATCGCTCGCATACAACCCTCAACAAAAGTATTGCTGGATGCTGATTCTTTCTCTTTGCCCATTCTTTGACTCCATCCTTATCATCAAAAATAACCTTCGGTAAATAATTGCAAAAAAAGATGAACCACCAAAACGCCAAGATTTCTATTCAAAATAATGCTCTGATTCTCTGATTCTCTGTGTCTCTGCGTTACGCATTTTGTAAAAATATATCGAAAGTTACTTTCTGTAGTGGATTAGAATCTGCAAAATCACGAAAAGTACAAAACTCAAATATGGAAAATAAAGCCGTTTCATTTCATAATGAGGGTATCCAACCATAAGTCGTTAAGGACAGTTATCTATGTACGAGCAACTCAACATCGAAGATTATCAGGCACACTTTGTCAACAATCAGGATGCAGATTATGTCCTCATTGATGTGCGCGAACAAAAGGAATTTGTGGCAGGGCATCTGCCGAATGCTATTCATTTACCTCTCAGCGAATTGAACCTTCGCATGGATGAAGTCGATAAGACTAAACATATTGTGCTGGTCTGTCATACAGGGGTTCGCAGTGAGATGGCGGCACAGGCATTAAGTGCCAACGGCTATAATAATTTGTATAACCTGCTAGAAGGAACAAAGGGTTGGATTAATCGCGGCTTGTCGATTGAAGCGTAGCCTCAACAACATGGAATTGTAGGGGCGTACCCGCGTGTGCGCCCGTCAGATTAAGATAGGCTGGCTTCGCAATTTCATCAATGGCGGCGAGTGTTATCTTTTCGTTGAGTAATCGTAGGGTAGCCATCGAGTTTTCTCGCCTAGCCTACGATTATCTTTGCTAATCCATCAATATTCTTAATAGCTTGAAAATCACCCACCCAAAAAAACTGCTTGCTGGTATGATTGAAGGAATGACCTCTTACTCAACGGGTCGCATATCGAATATCCACACCCGATGCACTGTCGCGGGTTTTTTGGTGAACACTCAAGGAGCAATAATGGCGAAAGTACCGATAGCAGTCGCATATGGAGATGGTATTGGACCAGAGATTATGTCCGCTTGTCTGCGAATTTTGGATGCGGCTGGGGCAGATTTGGAGATTACCGAAATTGAAGTCGGGGAGAAGGTCTATCGGGAAGGGTTTTCGTCGGGCATTAGACCAGATACGTGGGATATTTTGCAGCATACCCATGTTCTCTATAAAGCTCCTATTACGACACCACAAGGCGGCGGCTACAAAAGCCTCAATGTGACGATTCGCAATTCACTCGGTTTATATGCCAATGTGCGTCCGTCCGCGAGTTATTATCCGGTTGTAGATACTAATCACCCGATGATGGATTTGGTCATTGTGCGCGAAAACGAAGAAGACCTCTATGCAGGTATTGAACATCGCCAGACTGCCGAAGTCTACCAAGCCCTTAAGCTGATTACTCGTCCGGGGACAGAAAAAATCGTGCGTTATGCCTTTGAGTTCACCAAACGCACAGGACGCAAGAAAGTCACCTGTTTGACCAAAGATAATATCCTCAAATTGAGTGATGGCTTGTTCCACAAAGTTTTCGATGAAATTGCAACAGAATATCCCACTATTGAAGCCGAGCATATGATTATTGATATTGGTACGGCGAAACTGGCTGCCCAACCAGAAATATTTGATGTGATTGTTGCCCCGAATTTGTATGGCGATATTCTCTCGGATGTCGCTTCGCAGTTAACGGGTTCTGTCGGGCTGGGTGTTTCATCCAATATTGGGGATAGATACGCGATGTTTGAAGCGGTTCACGGTAGCGCCCCCGATATTGCTGGACGTGGTATTGCCAATCCATCCGGCTTGCTACTGGCAGCTGTCCCGATGCTGATTCATCTTGGTAAGGCTGATGTTGCCGAACGTATTCATAACGCATGGAAACGCACTTTAGAAGAAGGCATTCATACACCCGATATCTACAAGGCAGACCGTAGTAAAGTCCGTGTTGGCACAACTGAATTTGCCTTTGAGGTGCAACAGAGGCTCGGTTACAAGCCGGAAATCTTAGAAGCGGTGAATTATCAAGGCGATATCATTACCCAACTCAGTATGCCGCCGACACAAGTTAATGTGCATAAAGAGTTGGTGGGTATAGATGTCTTCTTAGATTGGGACGAACAAGGACGTGACCCCTCTGTGCTTGGAAAATTGCTAGAAGATAAGGTCAACAGTGGCGAGATGAAGTTGGTCATGATTACCAATCGCGGCTTAAAAGTGTATCCAGCTAACGAGATTAAAACTTTCTCGACAGACCATTGGCGTTGTCGCTTCCAACAAAAAAATAATGGTGTGATATCACATAAGCAGATTCTCGATTTGCTGCAAAAGTTTGATGCTGCCGGATTGGACTTCATCAAAACAGAAAATCTCTATACCTTTGATGGCGAACCTGCTTTTTCATTAGGGCAAGGACAGTAAGCCCCTTTCGGGGTTTCACTGCGCCTCACACAAAGTTACAAAGTCAGACAGGCATTAGAGCGTTATCGCAGATAGTTTGTTAAACAAGAATGAAGTCCACGGCATCTGGTCAGGATTGATTTGTGTACCATTAGGATGGACACCCGTACGCAGAGCTATTATGAAGTCGTCCAGCGACCAATCCACGCCTGCATTTTCAGCGAAGATATATCCCACACCAACAAGCACAAGGACAAGCAAAACAGCAACAATAATTCCAACAATACGTAGAATACGCTTCATAACATACTACTTGACCAATTTAATTCTTGAAGATTGGGCGCAGCACGCTGTCGCCCCTACGAAACCTCAAAAACTTTTTTGGTCAAGTACTATTACATGACCAATTTAATCTTTGAAAATTAGATTATGTGTTTTTTGGGCGCAATGCCTTGCGCCCCTACATAAAAACTTTTTTGGTCATGTACTATAAGTCAGATTATTATCTATTTTTTCTCTAATGTCGCTCTGCTAGGATAGGTCTATAATCGAAATACAAGATTGAGGTTGGGCTGATGCACGCTTATGATTTTCGCTGCAAAAATTGTCAGACAGAATTCACATTGCATTATAAATCTTTCAAAGCCTATGATGAGGCGACTCCGCAATGTAGCAACTGCCAATCGGCTGATTTGGCGCGAGTAATCAATCGTATTAATGTTGCGAGTCCATCACGCGATTACAGCAAAATGGATAGCAACGACATGCTAGGAGTCTTTGAAAGTGGTGATAGTCGGGAAGTCGGGAAAATGTTTGACCAAATCGGCGGCACATCGCCCGAACTCGGCGCACAATACCATGAAATCACCCAACGCTTACTCAAGGGCGAAAATATGGATAAGGTCGAGAAAAGCCTACAACAACGCGAGAATGACCCAAAATCCAACCCTGTCGCAAAGCCTAAAACAGATCCCTGACTCTAAAAGGAGCGTTTTTATACGCTCCTCAAAAAAGATTCTGTCACACCTTGTTATATCAAATTCTGGTTTTACTTCTTGTGTGCGCTCGTCCCATTGGTGCGGTCTTGCCCCATCCATTCATAGGGTTGCCCAACAATGTAAGCCTCCATCATGGCACGCGCAACATTGTCATTCGGTTGAATCGGCGGTGACTTGAAGAAGTAACTACTCGGTGCTTCAATAGCCCCTTTTAACCCTCTATCTCTTGCAATTTTAGCACAACGCACGGCATCAATGATGACACCGGCACTATTCGGGCTATCCCACACTTCGAGTTTCAGTTCGATATTTAATGGCACATCCCCGAAGCTGCGCCCTTCTAGGCGAATATGCGCCCATTTGCGGTCAGTTAACCATGGGATATAGTCGCTGGGTCCAATATGGACATTATCCGCATCAAATTCATACGGCAGTTGGCTGGTGACAGAATTGGTTTTGCTAATTTTCTTGCTTTCCAAGCGCGACCTATCCAGCATATTGTAAAAGTCCATATTGCCACCGACATTAAGTTGGCTGGTGCGTTCCAAACGAACCCCTCTATCGTTATAGAGGTTGGTTAAAACACGGTGAACAATCGTCGCGCCGACTTGCGATTTAATGTCGTCGCCAATCACGGGCAAACCACGCTCAGCAAAGCGATTTTGCCAATAGGGTTCACGAGCGATAAATACCGGAATCGCATTCACAAAGGCACAACCCGCATTCAGCACTTGCTCCACATACCATTTTGTCGCTTGCTCACTCCCGACAGGTAGATAGTTCACGACGACATCCGTTTTTGTGTCTTTGAGCAATTCCACAATATTTGTGGTTGAACCCGATGCTTTGGTGATTTTCTGTGATAAATACGGACCCAAACCATCATGTGTCATGCCGCGCTCTACTTTGACTTTTTTGCGTGGGACATCCGCAAACTTGATGGTATTATTTTGCCCAGCCCAAATCGCATCACTGAGGTCTTTACCGACTTTTTCTTTGTCAATGTCGATAGCAGCACTAAATTCAACATCGCCAATGTGATAGTCGCCTAATAAAGCGTGCATCACACCGGGTACAAATTCATCGTTTTTGGCGTTCTTATAATATTCGACTCCCTGCACCAATGAATTCGCGCAGTTGCCAACTCCAATAATTGCGACTCTGACTTTCTTATCACCCATGTTAGCTCCTCATTTGTATTTTGACTTAGAAAGGCATTTCGTAATAAATACCAACGCGCCATTCTACACGATTTTTGTGTGAATAGCGCGAGTATATTATGGGGATAAAGCGCAAGTGTAAAGTCGGATTATTGGCGGTTTTGCTGAGAGTCTTCGTCCAGTAGCAAATCCGGCAGTAAATCAGACAAGGGTATTGGGTCAGCATCCTCTGATACTGACAAACGTGAGGGTTGTGGCATGTGCATCGGGCTAGGTTCGGCTCGGATGCGTGCGCCTTCAAAAGCATGACTATGTTTGGGCTTTTCGGCTTCCCCTTGTTGGCGATTATTCAACTGTTGCCAATGGGCATCCCCCCAACCACGCGCATAACCTTCCACCCTATCAAGTGTGCCTTCGTCGCTGCCGACATATTTCCGCAGAAGCCAACGAAAAAGCAGTATTGGTGCCACCAATCCAATGATAAATAACAACAGTAATTCAAGTATCGGCGGCATGGTTGTGTCCTCATATCACACAGTTTGACAATAGTATATCATAATGTGAATTGGTGGACGTATTGCGTATACGCTCATTGGTGATTTTGCTAGTACACGACCAAAAAAGTTTTTAAGGTTTCGTAGGGGAGACAGCGTGCTGCGCCCAATCTTCAAGAATTAAATTGGTCAAGTGCTAGTGTGCCTCGCCAACAGTGATATTGGTCATTTTTTCTAGTGCCTTGATGAGCGCATGATTGCCATCGCCACCTAAGCCCTGTTGTTGTAAGGTGCGATACATATTAAAAATGAGACTCGTCGTCATCGTTGGCACGCCCATTTGGTCAGCCGCTTCTAAGACAAGCCGCAAATCTTTCTGTTGCAAATCAATCGTGAAACCGGGTCGCCAATCGCGGACGATACATTGTGACCCACGATTCGCCAGCATCCAACTACCAGCCGCCCCACCTGTGACGGCATCCAATGTCTTTTGCAAATCGAGTCCGCCAGCCGCCGCGAATAATAGTGCCTCTGCGGTTGCCATCATATTGCCGACAACCAGAATCTGATTCACAAGTTTCACAGTCTGACCAGCCCCTTGACCGCCAACATGGGTAATTGTTTTGCCCATCGCCGCAAAAATAGCTTGAGCGCGTTCAAATTGCACAGCATCGCCGCCTACCATGATGCTCAGTGTGCCGTTCGCTGCGCCTTCACTACCGCCACTAATCGGCGCATCGAGCATTTTGACACCTTTTGCGTTGAGTTTATCGGCAATCTCACGAGTGGCATGAGGACTAATCGTTGAGCAATCAATCACGAGTGCGCCTGCTTTAACACCCTGAATAATCCCATTTTCGCCCAAAATCACCGCTTCAACATCGGGGGTATCACTGACACAGACGATAATCATGTCACATTGCGCGGCAACAGCAGATGGACTCTCGGCTACTGTCGCCCCTTGTTCAACCAATGCGTCTGTTTTGCTCTTGGTGCGATTCCAAACCACGACATCAAATCCAGCTTTGAGTAAATTTGCACTCATGCCCCTGCCCATAATGCCAATACCCACAAAGCCCACTTTTTCGCTCATTAAAAAATCTCCCATGTAAACAGTTGCTATTCGCGCCCTATTGTACCGTGTTCAGGAAATGTGTCCGAACCGACTATTACCGTACAGGCTCAGATTGGTTAGAATGGCGGTATAATGACGATGAAAGAGGACATATCATGAAATTAGCACTTGCATCTGACCATGCCGGATACCCGTTGAAACAACATCTTGTCGATTATTTGCGTAAACACGGTCACGATATTATTGATTTAGGGGTCGATACCGATGCTGTCCGTGTCGATTATAGCGATGCAGCAAAAAAAGTTGGTCAGGCAGTTGTGGATAGGAAAGCCGAACGGGGTATTTTGGTTTGTGGTAGTGGAGTCGGTGCGTCGATTGCGGCGAATAAAATCAAGGGAGTCTATTGTGCCATCACCCACGACGCTTATAGTGCCGCGCAAGGTGTTGAGCATGACAATATGAATATCATGGCATTAGGCTCAAAAATAGTCGGTGTCGCTGTTGCAGAGCGCCTAGCGGATGCTTTCATCAGCGCAACCTTCCTCACCGAACCAGACCGTTACATGCGGCGCTTCAAGCAGGTTCAAGATATGGAACAGTCTTAATTCAGTTTTGGAGAGCTACCGCGAATTCTCCTACACAGTAACTGAAGTTATGCACTTTTGAAATTTAGCGGTCTTTAGGCAAAACTTAACCCTTAAAGACCTTTTACAAACCTAATTATCATAGTCATTTGGACTAAAATTAGGTTCAAAACAGAAACTGCATAACTTTAGAAATTAAGTGTAATCATTTTGTTTTGTAGAAAACCGATAACAATCACCCTGAACTGCCAGCGAAAATCTGAAACTAACCTACAATAAGTATGACAAGATAATGTTTCAGGGGATGGTTGTCATGCGAAGAATACTATTCGGGTCTGTGTTTATCCTTTTACTCATGCTGCTCTCTATCAGTTCTATCACTGTCACTACAGCACAAAATACATGCACTTTATTGGTGGAGCAAGCTCTTAGCGAAGTGGATGCAAATTGTGACAGCATTGACCACAATCAAGCCTGTTATGGCTATGATTTAGTTCGTGCCGAGTTTCAAACACCTGTGGCAGATGATTTTTTTGCACAACCAGCCGATGTCACGAGCATTATTGAACTGCAAACGATTACCACCTCGCCACTTGATGAAGATAATGATACATGGGGTGTCGCCGTGATGAATGTGCAGGCTAATCTGCCCGATACATTACCGGGTCAAAATGTGACCTTTATCTTACTGGGAGATACGGAAGTCGAAAATGCGGTTGAACCCAGTGAGGTCGCAACAACAATGACTGTGCAGGTCATTAGCAACGATTTTGTGACAGTCCGAAGCGGTGCTGGCGATAATTTCAATGCACTGGCAGGTTTTGCACAGGGGTCTAATTTTATAGCAATCGGTCTCAGTTCTGATGGCGCGTGGGTGCAAGTGCGTTTAGATGACCGTGATGGTTGGGTCAGGCGGAGCCGCTTGCGCGATAACCCAGATTTGGACACACTTTCGGCACAACAAGAGAGAAGTCGTACCCCGATGCAAGCTGTTTATCTGCGAACTGGTATCGGGCAACCAAGCTGTCAAGAAGCCCCCGATGATATGCTCCTCATTCAAGGACCCGAAGGATTCGAGGTTGAGTTGACTGTGAATGGCGCGAATTTCCGTATCGGTTCAACTGTTTCTTTCCGTTTGCTGGCGAATGATTTGATGGAAGTCTTTGTGATTGATGGCAAGGTTGACGTGCTAGATGACGATATGAATCCAACAGGTCTTGTGATTCAAACCGGACAACGCAGTGTCGCTTGTCTCAGCGAAGCCGCTAATCGTGGTTTAGATGGTAAAAGCAATGACCAAATTGTCAGTTGTGATTTTACGGCGGCACAATGGGTCTCTATGGATGAAATTGGGACAGACTGGTGTATGTTGCAAAATATCCCATCGTCACTATTGAATTATCCTGTCGATTTATTCTGTCCCGGCGAGATGCTGCCTACTCCTATCCCACCACCGACAGCGACACCCTTGCCACCACCGCCTGTAGTCGTTGTACCACTAATTGATATCGTGGTCACAGAAGAAGAAGTCATTGTCGATGTGTGTTCGGCTTTTCGGCTTTTAGGTCCCTTTGAGGGTATTACGCCACGCAACCATACCTTTTCTTGGACACCTGCGCCTAATGCGACAGACTATGAAATCGTCTTCTATGATTTTACGGGCGCTTTTGCACAGTCATTCTTCACCCCTAGTACGTCGATTGAACTCAATGTGGGGCAAATCCCGACAGGTAGTGAATTATCATGGGAGGTGCGTGCCTATCAAGATAATGCCTATCTTTGTGTGACACAGCGTACAGGGGTGATTACGCGCCTTCCAGACCCCAACCCGCCTGTGCAGGGTACTTTCTCGGCACGCCTGAGTGATTGCAAACTTAACGGCGTGGGTTATGATGCGACCATCACATGGCAGAATGGCAACAGCGGTGATACGATTACGGCATCCGCTATCTCTTTACCCACTAGCTATAGCGAATCAGCAACGGGGCAAGGCGATTCAGGGTCTTTGATATTAGGGACAAGTGATTATATGGGTTTGGGTCCTATCACCGTGAGCAATGCTGCCGGAAATACGGTGTCCTTACCGACTTGCCCGTAAATCATGTAATCATTAAAAAGGGCATTTGTTGACCTATCTGCGAGATTATAGCGGACGGCATACATGCTGTCCCAGACTTTGGCTATATTTGCAAAAAGCCCTTTCGGTGTTTGGTGAGTATAAGTCAGGGTGCTGAAGCGTTAGGCTTACATCCGAATGCAATGGTTCATTATTGAGCATTAAAGACAAATTCGTTCGAGATGAAAACGGCTGATAGATTATCATTGCCACCGTGTTCATTTGCGGCATTTATCAAAGCATCACAAGCAGTTTGAGCAGACTCCGCCTCACGAATAATCTTTGACATCGCCTCATCATCAAGTGGCAGAATCACCTCTTCGCCACCATCAAATTCAATCATATGTGCGCCGCTGCGATAAATGCCGTCGCTGATGAGCAAAATACCTGTTCCCGTCGTTATGGGATGAATAAGGGTATCCGGTGCTTCATCCGATACGCCAACTGCCCGATAGAGAACAGGGGAATAGGGGTCTCCGCCAAAATTCATGCCAAATTCCAGCGATTTTTCTTCCATTGTATGGTCGATTGTCAGCAGTTCAAAACTTTGCCGTGCGACACTATAAGCACGAGTATTACCGACATGCCCCAAATAAGCCATTTCGCCTTTGATAACAACTGTTGTGGCACTGGCACCACCACCCTCGTTGCCCTGCTGATGAATAGCGGCTGTTGCCTTTGTATAGGCTTCGGCAAGGGCGTTAATTGTACCATTGGCATTTATGATAGATTTTGCTTGTAGATGGGTACTGATTTCTTGGATGACGAGTTGTGCGATTTCTTGCCCATCTGTACCTATGCCATCCACTATCATGAAAATACCATCATTAGCAAAAACCGCATCGTGATTGATTTTGCGTCCTTGTCCGATAGCTGTTGCCATGCCATAAGTTAAGGTTGCCATTATTTTTCCTCTTGCTCATAATTGTTTGGGCGTATTGCCATTCGCCCCAACATTTTTCTTGACATTCTTGGCGCTTTGGCAGTTCAATCGTTTGTTTTCTCTATTCTACAACAGAAATAAATCAAAATAGCCCTCTCGCTGAAAGGGCTATTTTAGAGTTGTTCTCTAGGCTATTGGCGTTACATAAAGAGACGGTATAGCGTTGCTGTAGAGAAAGTCACAATCAAGCCGAGGGCGACAGGTAACAGCGATGCGATGAGTGTCCACTTACGGTTTTTGGTTTCATTCCATATCGTCAGTATGGTTGTACTGCATGGGTTATGCAGCAAGGTGAATAGCATCAAATTGACGGCTGTGAGCAGTGTCCATCCGCCAACTTGGGTTAGAACCGTATAGACTTGCGTATTTTCAAGTTCCAATATGACACCCGACTGAGCGCCTACAATATTGCTTCCTAGTGTGAGTGTGAGCATCAAAATGGTGGGAATAACAATCTCATTGGCAGGAATCGCCACAATGTAGGCAAGCAGAATGACACCGTTCATGCCCAGTAGCAAGCCCAACGGATTGAGGAAATTGACCAAATATCCGGCGATACTCACATCGCCCAAATAGATATTACTTATCAGCCAGATAACCGCCCCAGCAGGAGCTGCCATCTGTACGGCTCGCCAAAGAACAATCGCAGTACGGTCAATGACCGATGTATATAATGTTTGAAGAATCTGTGGCGGACGGTACGGCGGTAATTCCAGACTAAAGACCGATGTTTCGCCCTTCAACCAAGTTTTTGACAAGCCCCATGAGACCAATAAAGTCGTCACGATACCCAATACCGCTATAGCGACGACACTCAGCGCGGCGACAAAACTAGCGAGTATGGGCGGCGCAGTGGAACTGATGAAAATCGTCCCAATTAGAATCAAGGTCGGCCAGCGCCCATTACAAATGCTGAAGTTATTGGTGATAATTGCAATCAGGCGTTCGCGTGGGCTATCAATAATGCGGGTAGAAATCACACCGGCAGCATTGCAACCAAAGCCCATCATCATCGACAGCGATTGTTTGCCGTGCGCCCCTGTTCTGGCGAATAATTTATCAAGATTAAAGGCAACTCGTGGCAAATAGCCGAAATCTTCTAGTAAGGTGAAAAGGGGAAAGAAAATAGCCATCGGTGGCAGCATCACCGCAACGACCCAAGCTGTCGCCAAATAGACTCCATCAATTAGGAATCCAGAGAGCCAGTCCGGTGCGCTGAGTGCCGTAGCAATACCGTGCAGCCCGTAATAGGCTTTGTCCAAGAGTAGGTCTGCGAGTATCTGTGACGGGATGTTTGCCCCACTAATCGTCAGCCAGAACACGATGAAAAACATCAAACCCATGACTAGAAAACCGCCGATGGGATGCGTCAGTGCCTTATCCAATGCCGTGTCGAAATTCAGCTTCGCCTTCTGTGCATCCCGACTCACACAATTGTCAGCAATTCGGGCAGCATCGGCATAAATAGCTTCTACGACTTTATCGTGATACTCTTCCCCTAATTCTTTTTGGAAGTGTTTCGCGGTTTGCAAGATGTCCGTTTGTGCGTTCATGAAACGACCTCCAGCGAGATAGTATCTGCAATCGGAACGACACTTTTCCCTCGTGATAAATCACCGAGACGATGTTCCCGTATCGCTTCTTCAATGCTGGCATCGCCATCCAGCAAACGCAATGCTACCCAACGCGGATTCGGCAAGTCAGGGTAAGTTTGCTCTATCGTCTGCACCATTGCTTCAAGAGCTTTCTCCAGCCGTGTATCGTATTGTCGGGTGCGATGTGGGCGCGTGACATAATCGCCTTTGGCAACCGCTTCAATCGCTTGCAAAAGTTCTGGGATGCCTTGCTTGCGCCGTGCGACCATCGGGATAACCGGAACACCGAGTTGGCGCGATAATTGGCGCTCATTGACCTCTATGCCGTGCCGCTGTGCCTCATCAATCAGGTTAAGGGCAACAACAACGCTCTCAGTGATTTCGAGAATTTGCAGTGTCAGGTTGAGATTACGCTCAAGGCGAGTGGCATCAACCACCACGACTGTTACACTGGGCTGACCAAACAAGAGGAAATCACGGGCTATTTCTTCGTCAGTACTCGTTGAAAGCAATGAATACGTTCCGGGCAAATCGACTAATTTGTATTGATTATCATTGAAAATAAGTCCGCCTTCTGCACGAGCGACAGTTTTTCCGGGCCAATTGCCCACATGCTGTCGTAAGCCAGTCAGTGCATTAAAAACCGTACTCTTCCCTGTGTTGGGATTGCCTGCCAATGCGATGATGTAATCCGCCTCTTCAACATTCATGCCCAGTTTTTTCAATGCCGCAGCGTTATAAGCTGGACAAGTTCTACAATCTACTGCTATATCCGTTGTCATACTTCGCTTTCCTCCACCAATATCATTTCAATCTGGCTTGCCTGTTCGTGTCGCAGGGCGATTAACGCTTCACGCACACGATATGCAATTGGATCACCCAGAGGACTTATGAACTCTGCCTGAAGATGTGTTCCGGGTAGAATACCTAAATCCATCATACGGCGGCGAGTGATTCCTGTGCAAACGAGTTTGGTGATGACCGCCTCTTGTCCGATTTTAAGTTGGTCTAGTGTCAAAGTCATTGTATAATCACTTTTTGATTTGCCTTTGCTTATCTATATCTTAGGCTGGTCTAAATAAAATGTCCAGTGCCTTTTGTTATATTGGACTCATGAGAGTGATTCAGCAAGTCAGCAGGTTAGCATTTCAGCTTATGGGTAGGATGATATCTCGTTCATTCATCCATTATTTTGGCGTTTTGGCGCATTGGCGATTCAACTGGTTTTCCCTATTGTCTACCAGAAGTCAATCGCAATTTTACACTTAGCCGATTACAATGCTTCGGATTCGCAATTGTAGGAGAGGAAAATGCACATGCAAAAACGCTTCTGGACTATGCTTGTTCTGTTATGGCTAGCATCGCTGACACTGGCACAGGGCGCACCGTCACAAATGGATGCTGCCTTAGCCGACCTTAGCAGCCGCATTGGGCGCGAGATTACAATTAGCAATAATACGCTCACAAATTGGCAATGGAGTCAGGATACCTTCAATGATTCTAGTTTGGGCTGTCCTGTAGAGGGTGAATTTTACGCGCAAGTCATCACACCCGGCTATATCTTCATCTTAGAATATGCCGGAGTCATCTATGAATATCGTGTGTCGCAAGATGCGAATAATGTGCGTTTGTGTAATCAGCGTTCAAACAGTGAACCGACTCCCCCACCGCCATTAGACGAACAATTCAGCAATCCGCTATGTCCTACTCCCACAGAAGAAAGCGGTGCTTATGCTCGCAGCTATGTTCGTCCTGAAATGGCTGTTGTGGGGACATTGGCAGTCAATCGCTTACGACAATCTCCATCAACCGATGGCACGATTTTGATGGAAATTCCTAACGGGGCAGTCTTTGTCGTGACAACGGGCCCCGAATGTGATGCAGAGGGTATTGTCTGGTGGCAAATTGATTATGATGGTGTGGTCGGCTGGACTGCCGAATCACTCGGCGATGAGCGTTATATTGTGCCGCAACCCCCGAATCCACTGCCACAGCGCAGTCAGATTGCTGTCGATAATGTGACTCAATTGACTCTGCTTTCGAGCATTGAGGCGAATATTTTGCCGACACTGGCGTGGTCACAAAATGGCTTGTTAGCTGTCCCCGGCGGAAATGGCGCGAACGGAGTCTTTGTCTATACGATGAGTGATTTATCGCAACCGTTCGTCATTGAACGCGATGAAAGGGTTTCTGCGATTGACTTCATCCCTAACAATCAACAGCTAGTCGTCGGGACAGATACAGGCAGCGTGCATATCTGGAACATTGTCACGACTGTTGATACACCTTTTGTCGAATCGCTATCTTTACAGACTCATGCTGCTAATATTTATGCTGTTGCCGCACATCCCGGACAAACAGTATTTGCGAGTGCTGGCTTCAATGCAGCGACAAATGCCGATATTAACCGTGAGAATGCAGTCATTGTGGCGAATTACGATACCGTGCAACAAGAACGAGTCTTTGAACAAGCCGCAGCCGTTGCCGACCTCGCTTTTTCACCTGATGGCGCAAGGTTAGCTGTTGTCGAAAATAATAGTGGACTCCATGTTTGGGATATAGCGACAAGGACAGATTTTGTGCCACAAACAAACGGCGCATATACGTCTGTTGACATGAGCCGTAATGGGCAATTTATCGCAGTCGGGGGGCAAGATGGCAGTGTCACCTTATTTGATGCCACGACGTTGAACCTCGTTTCGACACTTAGCGGACATCTACGTGCGGTGACAAGCATTAGTTTTAGCCCTGATAGCAGTTTGTTGGCGAGTGTCTCTGTCGATGGCACGTTACGTTTGTGGAATACACAATCCGATGCCAATATCGCTATTATCGAATTAGGGGCAATTGCTGTGCATGATGTTGCTTTCTCGCCGGATGGCACTCTGCTGGCAGTCACAATTGAACCGAACAAAGTTGTTTTGTATGGTATCGCGGCAGGATAAGCCCACACCATCGGCACATGCCCTAATTTTATAAGTTGTGGTACAGTGATAGCACTTGCCGATTGAAAAATTGTGTGCGATGACAACAGACGAAATCGAAATCGAGAGTTCACAATCTATTTTTGAGCCGCATCCGACGCTGGGAAAATACGTCTCCCACCATCCGAGTAACCGTATTCGCTTGGTGATGAGAGCCGCTATTTTTTACGCAATACCCGTGCTGATATTGCAGGCACTCTTCTGGGATGTCAGTGATGGGGCGGCGAGTCGGTTTTTGCCGGCGATGTTTGCAGCTATCGCATTAGGCGCAGTGTGGTATACAGCGCACTTCTGGAATCGTGAGGTTATTCTCTATGAACAGGGCTTTACCTATCAGCAGGGGTCACAACAAGGGCAGTTTCGCTATGCCGATATTGCGATATTACAACCGGCTGTTCAACGCCTCGGCTTAGTTAATGTTTTCCAGTTCACAAATTTTAACTACACACTGATAACAATCGATGATGAAGTCTTGCGAATCACGAACCTTTTTTCGGATATTCGTAAACTCGTCACGCGCTTAGAGGGCTATATCGCCCGTGACCGCTTGCTGATTATTCAACAAGCGTTAGATAAAGGCGAAACTGTGGATGTAGGCGCTGGTTTGCGTCTGAGCAAGAGCGGATTGAATTATGAGGGGCGCGAACTTTTGTGGCAAGATGTGGGTAAGCGCAATATCAAAGATGGGAATCTCATTCTACGCACACAAAATAACGATGAATGGGCGCGTGTCCCCATTGCTGAATTGAATAATCCGGTGCTGCTATTGGCAGTGCTAAAACACAAATAATTTGAGAAACATGCGGAAACGATGAATAATTACGAAATTCACCTGTATGTACCGAAAACCGGAAAGCTCAAACCGTCCATGATGGATTGGTTATACGAAAATGGGCAAAATTCTAAGCAACCAGAAGCGTTTTGGCCTGTGAAAAAATTACGGCGTAAGGCGCTTGCTCGTCATATGTTACGCCTCGACCCGACACTTGTTCCCATACAGGGACCCGCCGGAGATGTCGAACTCCATTATCCCAATGAGCAATTAGGCATCGTCCTATACATCCACGAAAGAGGCATCATCCTCTTCTTCCCCTATATGGCTTATAGCATCTATTCACGAGTCGTACTAGGAATTTGCTATACTTATATTCGCTATTTGTACGATGCGGCGGCTTTTTGGAGTTTTGACCCACAACTGAATATCATTTCTTATGCTGATGACTTTACCTCAATGGAAGATACCATCATGCTCATGGATGAGATGCTGCCGAAGTTGTTGCAAAGCGGCTAAGACGATTTGCCTCTCGCATCATCATAAATGGATACGATAGAATTAGTAAAAATCACCTGTTGTCGCGGTCAGGTACACGGTATCTATTCACCTTCCGTGCGATTTTTTCGGACAGGCAGAAGCCAGTCCCTACGACGCATTATTTTTGAACCGTAAAGGCGCGATTTTTCACGTCCGCGATGTAACAGGTTGCACGGATAACGGAATAAATTTAACGCATCATGATTAAAAACAGAAAGTGACAAGCCACAATGGAAAATGTTTATATCGTATCCGCAGTCCGCACACCAATTGGCAAATTTGGTGGGGCGCTCAAAGATTTTGCTCCGGTTGACCTCGGCGCTCATGCGATGAAAGCGGCTTTAGAACGTGCCGCAATCAAAGGCGAGCAACTCGATTTATATATCATGGGCAATGTAATTCGTGCCGGACACGGGCAATTATTACCGCGCCAAGCCGCCGTCAAAGCTGGAATCCCACAAACGATTGATGGCTATGCCATAGATATGGTTTGTTCATCGGGCATGATGGCTGTTACGAATGCTGCCTTAAACATCAAAGCTGGAGAGGCTGATTTGGTCTTGGCAGGTGGCATGGAATCGATGTCACAAGCGGGCTTTTTCGTCTCGCACCGCGCCCGATGGGGATATAAATTCTTGCTGGGAAAGCCGGAACAATTGAAAGATGTCTTGCTGCATGATGGACTCACTGACCCCCTTGAAGATGATAATATGGGGTGCGAGACTGACCGCCTCTCGAACGAATATGAAGTCACTCGTGAACAAGTCGATGACGTTGCCTATCAATCTCATATGCGAGCAGCGAAGGCAAGCGAAGAAGGGATATTTACGAGTGAAATTGTGCCAATCGAGGTGCAACAGCGCAAAAACACCACCATGCTGACACAAGATGAAGGCATCCGTACTGATACAACACCAGAAATTTTACAGCGCCTCCGACCTGCTTATACAGATAATGGCATCCTCACTGCCGGAAATTCTAGCCAAATCAGTGATGGTGCGGCGGCATTATTACTTGCTAGTGAAGCGGCTGTCGAGAAACATAATCTAAAACCGATTGCCCGTGTTATCAAAAGCACATTGGCAGCCGGTCCTAGTTGGCGTTTTGCCGAAGCCCCGATACCTGCCGTACAGAAATTGCTTGATAAACAGGGACTCACCGTTGACGATATTGATTTGTTTGAAAATAACGAGGCTTTTGCCACAAACAGCGTTCTGTTTAAGCAAGTATTGAACATTCCCTACGAAAAACTCAATATTTATGGGGGGGCTATTGCATTAGGGCATCCGATTGGGGCGACGGGCGCACGCTTGATTGTCACGTTACTGACCGGATTAAAGCAGACAGGGGGGCGTTACGGTATCGCCTCATTATGTCATGGCACAGGTGGCGGAACGGCTGTTTTGGTCGAAGCACTTTAAGATATTGTTAAATTGATTTTGCAGGATGAGTTAACTTATGGCATCCTTATCTTATTCTTATTGATAAGGATGCCATCTTTTATACTAGGTTTACCTGTGGAACTATGTCACTCCGGAAAACCACTCGGCAACAAGAGATAATTCGGAGCATCCACTGTGCCGACTGCGACGAAAAGATAATAGCGTCCAGCACCCATTGTGATACTGCCAGTATCCAATTCAATACCTACAGTTGGCGACTCGATAGCAAAATCGTATTCTGCTGCCACAATATCAACTGCGACATAACCATCGCCTGCCCCTACAAATGCTTCTGGGAATGCCAAGCCTTGTAAAAGAATATTGCCATCTACTGTCAAATTGAACAATGCTGTGGTTGGGATAGATTGGAAGAAAGCAATGCGCCCCTCGCCAATCCCTGTGCGACCACCCTCTTCTTGTACTGTGGCGACATCAAGCGATTCGTCACCGACCAGCCCAATCACAGCAACTAGGGTGAGAGTCTCTTCAAAGAGCGCCACTTCACCACTAAAAATGGCATCTTCTAGTGCCGCGCCTGTTGGCACAAGGGCAACGTCGTAAACCCCACCCTCCATAGCAATGAAATCGGTCATGTCAGCATAGCTAAGGTTAGAAATTGCTAGATTGCCGTTGAGATACATATCAACTTCTGGGGCATCAGAGGCTAAGTGCGCGACTCGCATGAACAGATTGCCTGTGCCGGTATCATCAGATGTGGTTATTGGCTCACTGTCAACACCCACCACAGCTTCAATATCCGTCACATCAAAAACAAATGCGCTCGATTCTGCCGTGCCAATTGCGGCATAAAAGTAATAGCGACCTGCGCCAAGCACAGTTGGTCCGATTTCGCTCAGATTAGCCCCATCACTATCAGTCATTGTCAGCGTGTACTCGCGCGGCGCAACATCGACTGCGGTATAACCATCACTACCTTCAAATGTCCCCGGATAACCTAATCCAATGACAAGGTTACGCCCACTATCATCCGAGACGGTAATCGGTGCTAATTCCGATACCACATGGAACATACCAATCCGCGTCAACTCGTCGGGCAAGGTCGCAAGATTCTCGATAATTGCTTGGAAAGCCAATGTGCTATTTGTCACTTCGCCAATAAGGGCAATCGTCGCCCAATCTTGGCTAGCCACTGTAAAAGTCTGCGACAATACGGCATCGGATAGAGTGCCACCCTGCGCGACAATATCAATCGTATACGACCCGGCTGTAACTTCCATCCAATCCGATAGTTCGGCAAAATCCACCCCCGTTACCGTCGATTCACCATTAACGAAAACATCGACAGTAGACGCATCTGCCGAGAAATGGGCAACACGAATAAAGGCACTATCCATATCTTGTGCCAATGTAGGAAGAATTGTGAACAACAATAGAAAAAGCAGCAACGATAGTTTTCTCATCAGAAATATCCTTAATTTTGTGTGATATATGATGACTCTACCGTGATTGTAACGCAAAATGCAAGATTGTATGTGGTGAATTAGTATTGGTGAATAAATATAGCGGACGAGATATTAAAAAGCCCCTTTCGGGGTTTCATCGCGCCTCACACAAAATAACATGGTGAGATAACGTCTAAAGGTTTAACAAAGCTACTTTGTTAAACAAGAAGTAAGGTCTGGAAAGAACTTCAAAAAAAGATGAAGCGCCAAAGCGCCAAGATTTCTATTCAAAATAAAGCTCTGCATCTCTGATTCTCTGCGCCTCTGCGTTACGCATTTTGTAAAAATATACCGAAGGTTACTTTAAGGCAAAATTTAGCCAAATTCTTTAGTTTTCGGACTAGGGCGCTATGCTTCAACTACTTTCGCCTTGCGATAGCGTGTACCAATAACGAGACCGACGCTGGTTAAGATAATAGCCATCCCCAGCAACATACTCATATTGAACGTCTCATCAAGGAATATGATGCCCCAGATTGTGCCAAAAACAGGGACAAGGAATGTCACCGACACAGTACGAGTTGGACCTACATTGTTCAAGAGGAAAAAGTACAACATATAGGCAAAAGTGGTTGAGACCAAGACCAAGGCTAACATCGCTATGATGGCAGCCGTAGACGGTGTTGCAGACGGAATTGTCGCACCTGCCGGAATCAATAGTATCAAACTTGCGCCTAAGAGTTGCCCGATAGAGGTATGCAAGGGGTGTTTTCCTGTAAAGTGACGTGAGGCGTAATTTGCCCCAATACCATAAAATAGGGCGGCTACCACAGATGCCAAGACTGCCACAATCACCTCTTGATTAAGTTCCATTGGACTACCACCCACTAAAACAGATACCCCGATAATACCGAGCATCACACCGCTAACCTTCTGCCATGTGAGGTCTTCATTGCCCAAGAAAGCTGCAATTACTGCCGTGAATAACGGTGTCATTGAATTAATGATGGCGGCAAGTGAGGCATTGATTGTTAATTCTGACCATGCAATCAGCACAAAGGGAATCGCAGCATTGAGCGACCCCATAATCAGGAATTTGCGCCAACGAGACCCTAAGTCGGGCGTTTGGCGCAAAAATGTCGCATAAGCTAATAAGACCAATCCACCCAGCGTGACGCGCATAAACATCAAGGGCATAGGACCAAAATCGTGAACTGCCACACGAATGAATAAGAATGAGGCACCCCAAATAGCACCCAGCAGCACCAACGCCCCGACATGAATAGGTTTCATCAGCTAAACACCTTCTCTAGTGGCTGTTTGATTGGCAAAACTAAAGGCGCAAAAATTATCGCGCCTCTAGTGTGCATTTTATAGAGAATGGTGAACGATTTTTAGCACCATTCATGCCAATAGCATAAACGGAGTCTACTATCCGGCGCTAACGGATTCTTGCGTTTGAATCGCTTAGTGCGTTAATAATTCTTGATGAATAGTTCTTTGCCCTTTGCGGCAGTTTTTTGTTTGTAATTATTCATGCCGTATTGCAATTCCCATTCAATGATATTGGCAAACTGGAATAATTCTCGGACTTCTTCTGAGTCGTCGTAGGTCAATAACCAGCGATGGGGACACTTTTTTAAGGCATCAGCCAAACGTTGATGGTCAAATGACGTATGAAGTTTCCCTTTTTTGCCATAGAGCCGTGAGTGTGTTTTTGAAAGATAGGGTGGGTCAAGGAAAATGAAGACATCGTCGCCCTCAGATTCTAAGAGTAAAGCGTAATCCTCATTGGTAATCTTTGTCTCTTGTAGCCAGTAATTAATGTTCTGTAGCCGTTCAATAGAGGAGATTGTAAACCGACGTTCAAATGCTTGTTGTGAGTAACCACCAGCATCCATGACACCCGAAAAAGTGATACGATTCATGATGAAGAAACGGGCTGCAAGTTCAAAGCCTGATAAATAGACCTCTTCTTTTTTTAGTTCAGTATAGAGTTCACGTCCATTAGGGTAAGCATCGCGCATTGTCGTTACAGATTCGACAAGGTTCTTGATATCATCGCGTGCAAAACTCCAAAAGTGGAATAAGTCCGTATAAATATCGTTCACCCAATATGATTTAATGCGTGACCCAAAAGCCTCTTTGATGGCAAAATAGACGGAGCCACCGCCCAAGAATGGTTCACGATATTCTTGAAAATCGACAGGCACATGCTTCATGATAGATTTTATAGCCCGTGATTTGCCACCGGGATAACGCAAGGGACTCTTAGCTTTTGGCATTTTGATTCAATTCTATTTCTAGCTTCGGATTTGCCTTAACCTCTTCATTGAGCATTCTAATATATTGCTGGTCACGCGGCTTCAAGCTGTTTCTTTTGATATAGGTTTCAATAGCATTGCTATCGGCTGGCAGCATTAACTGACTGTCAAGATTGCCTGTCAATTTTAGGCGGACTCTAAATTTAACGGATTGCTTATCCAATTTGAGACTATCCATATTTGAAAACAGAATCAGCTTAAACAAGCCATCTTGAATATCTGATAGTTTCGGTAGCTTATCATTTGTTGTGTTTTTCGATTCTTGGATAATGACTGTGTTTTTTTCAAAAAGAATCTCATCGCAGGTCAAATGATATTCTCCACCCAGCCAATTTGTTATGAAAAAGTATGCCTTACTTGTCTCTTGAAGATATTCAGACTTATGAGACGTTTGTGTTTCTCTTTGTGCCGCCGCAAATGACTGGGGCAATGATACTGCTTTGAATTGCTCTAAGTTGAAAAGACCGTCATCTATGTATTTTTCCAATTCAGCCAAATGTGTTGCAGATGAGACCAATACACCCCCTGTTTTCTGTACAACCTTTTCATAACTCGTCACAGCATTACGAAAAACAGATTCAAAATCACGCTCAAAGTGCATCGTATTCCAATGAAGCGCCGTTTGTTGATAAGTTCTCAATTCTGTTAATCGCTCATTCACAAACCCTGCATTCAAAATTTGCTTCGTGATACGCCCCCATTTAGAAGGATGTTTTAATGCACTTTCATACCATGCCAAAATGATATAGACATTTGATAAGTTCATCCATGAGTAGGTGATATAGTTAATTCTATCATTGTTTGTTTTATATCCCTCATCTTTGATGATAGGGATAATGGCAACCTTTTTAGGCAGGTGATAAATGTTATAGACACGAGGAAATGGGTATGTTCGTGTCCTTTTGGGAGAAGTCCAACGCGCATAGCCGATAGATGTATCTTCATCAAATTGAACAATACCTGTTGTACCTACTTCATTGATGTTGAAGTCATTACTATGATATGTTTTCAGTTTTGTGAATCGCGTCCGTGAATCATAGCTCACGTTTCGTATTATACCGTCGAATTTGAGAAGTATCGGCAAGTGGTGTATTCCTCACTGTTATTGTTGAAGGCATGAATGATTTTTCATACTACTCATGCCTCATTTTATACAGATTAATCGTCTGATGTGATAAGTTCTTGATTCTGCTTGACAAGTAACTTGGCATTATTCGGGACATCGCTATAAACATGCGTGCCGGGACCCACAATGGCATTTTGACCAATTTTTACACCGGGCATGGTCATGGCATCGACACTGATAAAAGCATGAGTGCCGACCACTGCGCCAAATTTATCACGTCCGGTTGCCATCCGATTACCTTTGACGCTTGTTTTCACGATACCTTTATCAATACGTAGGTTCGCTGTCGTGCAGCCAGCACTGAAATTAACGCCATCTGCGAAAATGCTATCCAGCACACGACAAGCGTGCAGCCCGACACCATCTGCCACATAAGAACGGGCAACTTCGGTTGTGAAACCCACTTGGCAATCATTGAGTACCATTGAGTTACGAACGAGGGCATTATTGCCCACAATCGTATTTTTGCCGATGTATGCTGGACCCACTACGGCGGCACCGGGGAAAATCTTCGCGCCCGATTCAATGATGACATTGCCAACAATCGAGGCTTTATCCGAAATAAAAACATCATCGGCAATTTGCTGACCGTCTATTTCCTTGAGGAAGGTATCCATGATATCCAAAACATGCCACGGGAACTTGAGGGCATCCCAGCGACCACTATAACCGACGAGATAAAAGGGGTTATCTTTCATCAGGACATCCATGGCGCGTTCATAATGGTCATCCGATGTGATTTTTGCATCATATTGTTTCTGGATTTCGTTGCATAATTTTCCAGCATGAGCGTGAATATGAGCGACGATATTCACAAAGTTAGACGGGCGATTAGCGACTCCCGGTTTTTCGATGATGCCCGTGATATGCCCATCATCATTGACTATCAAGTAACCGCCGGGAAAATAGTCTTGCATTTCGACACCCGCCATGTAAGTTGCATTCGGATTGCTACGATACATCTTGAGCATATCATCGTGCATTTTAATATCCGTTAAATCATGGATTTGTGTAATATAAATCGCTTCGTCTTTGCGCCCTTCTAGTTTTTCGGCTGCACGTAATATCGCATCACCCATACCGATGGGTTCAGGCTGAATCGTGACCTGTACGGTCATATCAGATTGGTCGGCGATATGGCGCATCATAGCAACATTTTCAGAATTACCGACTATCACAGCTTCCGTGATTCCAAGTGAGGCATAACGTTTGAGTTGTGTCAGCAGCAAGGGGTCTTGACCAAATTTTATCAACGATTTTTCTTGTAAAGGCCACATCCGCGATGATGCGCCACCGGCTAAAATAATGAGAATCGGGGTAGCTACCATAAGGGTGAATCTCCTTGTCAAAAACAATGAATAAAATCAATTATATGCTCAATATGAATTTGATAATCGCAGTTGGGCAAGCGATTTCGCATAATGGCTTATGAAACGCAAGTCATTCTCGGTGTCCCATAGCTTAGACTTCAGCCCATCTGAGGCATGGATGTTACGCAAAAAGCATTTTATTTGTAGGGGCGAATATGCGACAAGGCATTATAACAGTATCGCAGATACTTTGTTAAAAAAGGGTTATCCGTTTTGGATAACTCTTTTTTGTGTAGGGGCACTGAGCGTTACATCGACTGCCATAATATATCTCCATCATTATCTATAGGCGTTACGCACTTCAAACTAGAAATCGTAGAGGCGACAGCGTGCTGCGCCCGAAAATAACAGTCAACTGCGTAAGTCCTAATCTATACTCATTATAGCAAGGTTTAGCAAGACACTGCACAGACGATAGGCGTACTTGTTTGTATTCCATAACAGCGATAACCACTTGTGACCCTTTTTGACCCTTGAAAAATATGATTCTCACGTTAAGATAATAGTATAATGAACGAAAGGCGCGTCGTGTGCCTAGCAATGGGGTTATAAAATGTACATAAAAAGATAATAAACTTGGATTCAGCGTGTGGACAAGCTACAGCTATCCTAAACTGTAAAATTTGTCGCCTAATAGATAAGCCACGCTAGTCGGGAGGAAATGTGCATGTCAACCGCAACTGATACACGGAATATGACACTGGTTGATTTGCCTCTGGTTCGGCGTTTGACCGCAAGGGGTATGATGCTTGATAGTGAAATGCAATTGACACGCGATGCTCGTGGTCAAAATAGCTTTTTATTGAGCAGTCTACTCTTTCCGCGTGGCATTTATACACTTGTCACCCGTTCCGAAGAGCAGCAAGCGGTTGTTGGGCAATTCCGTTACCATCCTGATGACCCGATGGCACATATTGTCTATCTAGCACCGACGCTGGATGATGATACGGAAGATACCGCTTGGCTGCATATCTTGGATGCTATGTCACGCGAAGCGGGTAAACACGGGGCGCATTCACTGATTGCAGAGGTTGAAATTCGGTGCAAACTCTTTGAAACCTTGCGAAGTGCTGGTTATGCGACTTATGCCCGTCAGACGATTTGGCAACATGAAGCCATGCAATTGAGCGCAACCGATAGTCAGGTAACACTAGAAGCTGAAACTGATAATGACCAACTTGGTATTACAGCACTCATTGCCAATATAGTCCCGACGATGTTGCAACAGGTCGCTGCCCCTCATAGCGATATGGATGGGTTGGTGTATCGTAAAAATGGACGTATCGAAGCCTATATTGCGGTATCCGAAGGCACGCAGGGGGTTTATCTACTACCTTTTATGCACCCCGATATCATGAGCGAAGCTGCCGATATCATTGCAGCCGTGATTGCCCGTATGAGCCGTGCGAGTAAAGTTCCGGTCTATGTGTGCGTCCGTAGTTATCATAGCTGGCTTAATGATGTGATGAATGCCCTCAATTTTGAATCATGGGCTGAACAAGCCGTGATGGTCAAACAAATTGCCGTCGGCATCCGCCATCCGGGATTTGCAAAAATTCACGTTAACGGTAAAGTGGAAACGACTTCTGCAACACACTATTATAGGTCGTTCACCTACTATGACTGTTATAAACATGAGGAAAACGAAAAACACGAATGACATATACTGAAAAACGTATAACAGACGATATTGAAGAACTCAAGCGCGTTCTCCCCACAGACATCATTCAGGCGCTTGAAGTGTTAGGCAATACCCCTAATTTACTCGAAGTTGTACTAGATTTAGGTCGCATTCCAACAGCCCGTTTTGTCGATGGCGAAATGGTTCTAGCAGACTCCGAAGTAACCCGCGAAGAGATTGATTCAGTTGTCCATCGTATCGGCGATTTCGATGCCGATAATCGCGCTGGCATGGAGCGCACATTGCACCGTATCAGTGCTATTCGTAATCGACGGGGGGCAGTTATTGGCTTGACATGCCGCGTGGGGCGTGCTGTTTATGGCACAAGTGACATCATCGAAGAATTGATTAAATCCGGTCAAAATTTGCTAATGTTGGGACCGCCCGGTGTCGGGAAAACAACGATGCTGCGTGAGGCTGCTCGTGTATTAGCCGAAGAAAAGCGCGTCGTGATTGTCGATACCAGTAATGAAATCGGTGGCGATGGTGATGTGCCGCATCCGGCTGTGGGACGCGCCCGTCGGATGCAAGTGAGTCATCCCGAACGGCAGCATGAAGTCATGATTGAAGCAGTTGAAAATCACAACCCCGAAGTCATTATCATTGATGAAATCGGGCGTGAACTGGAAGCGATGGCAGCACGGACGATTGCCGAGCGCGGTGTACAGTTGATTGGCACAGCACACGGTAATACACTGGAAAATTTGATGCTCAACCCGACACTCTCAGATTTGGTCGGTGGCATTGGTTCGGTTACACTCTCGGATGATGAGGCGCGGCGACGTGGTACACAAAAAACAGTGCTGGAACGTCGGAGTTTACCGACATTCGATATTTTAGTCGAAATCCAAACCCGTGACCGCATTGCTCTCCATGAAGATGTTGCGGCGGCTGTCGATGGTATCTTACGGGCGAAACCGCTCCCGATAGAGATTCGCTATCGAGATGAGAAGGGTGCTATCCATACAGAAACACAGCAAGTCGAGATTGAATCGTCGCGTATTTCTGGGCGTGATGATGCGAACGGTGGCGTGCGGATGATACGCGGCAATAAAAAAGCTGCCTCACAATCCAATGGGACAAAACCCTATATCATAGAGACACCTTCGCATTTGCAGAAAATGTCCGTTTATGCTTATGGTGTGGCTCGGAATCGACTGCATCAAGCCGCAAAACGCCTCAATGTGCCGATGGAAGTGGTGGATGATTTTGGTCAAGCGGATGCAGTAGTGACGCTCAAGAATTACTATCGTCGTCGCCCCAAAGTGATTACCGATGCTGAACGGCGTGGAATGCCGATTTATGTGCTTCGGGCGAATACTGTCTCACAGATGGAAAACTTCTTGGTGGATGTCTACCGTTTGGAAGAGAGCAATAGTTTCGTCAATCCCTTTGATAAAGCAGTGGTTGAGGCTGAACAAGCCATCATGCGAATCCGTTCTGGCGAAGATGTTGTTGTTCTCGCGCCGCAAATATCGACTATTCGCCGCGAACAACACGAAATCGCCCGTGCGAATAACCTATTCAGCAAGACACACGGCAAAGACCCCAAACGCCATGTGCGAATTTACGCTGAAAACCGTGAATAAGGTTAAAGCAGTCGCCCTTATTCACCAAAAAGTAAGAATCGGTAAATAATTAAAAATAAAATCTCGGTTTTGTAGGGGCATAGCGCGCTGCGCCAGTACGACGGAATTCTAAAGATATACCGAAGGTTACTACTACACGACCAAAAAAGTTTTTATGTAGGGGCGCAAGGCATTGCGCCCAAAAAACACATCATCTAATTTTCAAAGATTAAATTGGTCGAGTACTACCCATCGTCCTATTTTGAAAAGATGTTGTTTGGCTTACAATGGGGGTTATATCATGTGAGAGGGTTTCAATTATCATGAGTCAAAAATCGCAAAAACCACGTCGCACACCGCCTCAACGCAAATCACAGCAGCAACCGCCGCCTTCGTATCCGCAACAGCAACCGCCGCCTTCGTATCCGCAACAGCAACCGCCGCCTTCGTATCCGCAACAACAA
>JAUZRW010000129.1 GCA_030950085.1 Anaerolineae bacterium | reverse complement strand
TCGTACTCGTCTCGGTGCTGAAACTTTCTGTGATATTCGCAGTTATATCTCAACTGCCCGTAAACAGGGGCAAAATGTCATCCAAGTTATTTATGAGGCTCTGCTTGGACGACCCTTTATACCTACCTGAGCAGTTACATTATCTCTAAGAACGTCACTCTGCCATCGGGTTGAGATAAATGACGAAGCCATCATGGTCAGAGACTCGTAAGCCGCCGTTGTCCTCATCTTGCCAAATCGTGAGACCATCTGCATTGCCACGACTGAATTGGGCATCTGTTACGATGGCATCAGTAGCCGGGGAGGTCAGGATATGGTCGAGTACCTGTAATGTGCTGTTGAAAACATAAGAATAACGCTCGGCTTCAGGAAGACGCAGCACTTGATTGATGAGATTAGGCTCTAGTGTATCAGCTTCCGGTGCGGTACGTGCAGCAGCAGGGTCATGTGTACCACTGATTATTCCCACCACATCAACCAAACCATCGCTAAATTGGAAGCCATTCATATCACCCAAAACAACAACTTGCGCGTCAGGGTCAGCATCAAATAGCGTCTGAACAAAGTTTGCTACTGTGACAGCCTGCGCCATACGCTTTTGTTGGACGGCGTTGCTTTCAAGGTCAATCAGCGATTTGATATGCAGGTTAATGAGCGTAATCGGCATTGCTTCACCATTGCTGAGTAGTAAATCGGCTTCTAAAACCAGTGGTGGACGACCAAACAGCGTGCCACTTCCGAGAGGGGCAGGGGCATCTAGTGTGTTGGGCATCTGATAGCAAGCCGTCATATTGACCCGTGCTGTATTCACGAGATAGGCATTATCAATGCCACGCCCATCATTGCCTTCTTGGAAGCAAGTCGCATAACGGGTTGCCGCGTCATCGCTGAAAATTTGGAAAGCCACATCTGCCAACACTCGTGCGTTTTCGAGTTCTTGGATAGCGACAATATCCGGTGTACCGAGATTGTTACGAATATGGTCAGATAACTTTCGTAGGCGAAGGGCATATTCTTCTGGTGTATCCGGAACATAATTTTCATCAGGGTCATCTTCACGATTGGGGTCATCTACAAGGTCGAATAAATTTTCGACATTTTGTGTTGCAATCGTGAATTCGCCCTCTGTCCGCGCACGCACAGGACGCGCTTCAAAATCGGCTATTTCGATAGATAATTCTGTCGCCCAGATTTGATAATCGCCAAAACTATAGGCTAATGCGCCGGTGACAACATCGACAACTGAGCCGACAGTGGCATAAACAACATCCATGCCTGTTTCTGATGGGTCAACTTCGATTAATTCTACGTTGAGGTCTGTTTCGGGTAATCCGCGCCCAGCAAAACGCGGGTAATTATCAATTTCCAGACCTGCCTCGCGGAAAACCCGTTCGCCCGATAGTGATATGCCAAACTCACCAAAGCGATTCGTCGCAGCAACGACAGGCACTTGATTCACTGTGACTAACATGCCTTCGTAACGTTCTAATGGATGCACATCAACTCCTGCGACCCAATCAAGCGAAACAGTAGCAAGGTCAATCGCTTCGGGTAAGGGGTTGCCCGATGACAAAATCTCAATCGCATTGCCATTACGTGGGCTGAGTTCTGTCAGATTGTAATATTCCTGCATCCCGCCAAAGACATTGACCCTATCACCCACTTGTATCCCATAAGATTGTGGGTCAACGTCGGTATAGATATAAAGACCATCGCTTGTGAGTGGGTCATTATCGCTGCGTTCAGGCGGTGTCTGAATGAAGAAACCATCAGTGCTGAGAACTGTAACAATATTGTCGTTGAGTTGGATGCGCCGACGATTACAATTGGCTTCTTCGCTGTTTCCCTGTATTTCCCAGATTTCACGCTCTGCCGCACAAAATTCTGCATCTTGAGCAATCGTAGGGATGAACAAAACTGATAGTAATGAAAGTGTCAAAAAGAGTCGTTTTAACATAAGAGTTTCCTGTATTTCGTGGATTCTATGAGCATGAGTATAGCAGAAGAGGGCAGTATTCAGGATAGCGGTGAAAGAAAAACGGGTAGTTAATGAAAATCACCCGTTCAACTACAGATTTCTCCTTATTTTTAACTGTTAGGCTGGAAATTTCCTGCTGTTTCCCTGTTTATCGTAATGCCAAGTTAATGATATTCATCAATGATGATTGATAAGGATAAATTCTGATTGACTTTGCATCATTAAGTAAATATACTGTTTATACCGTTGAAAATAATGTGAGATGTCCGTTTCGTGGAATACTATTCAGTTGAACTTGATGCAGTTGATATTGAAATTGTTAATGCTCTTCAAAATGATAGCAGAGTCAGCAATGCAGAGTTGGCGCGTCGTGTGAACTTATCGCCGCCGGCTATTCATGCTCGTATCCGTCGTCTCGAAGAAACAGGCGTGATTTGTGGCTATGCTGCCCTCATCAGCCGCGAAGCTGTGGGCTATGACATGCTGTGCTTCATTCAAGTCAGTTTGCAGACGCATAGCCCAGAGAAGGTACAGGCTTTCCGTTCACAAGTTGCCAATATGCCCGAAGTGCTGGAATGTCATCAGTTGATAGGGGATATCGACTATTTGCTTAAAGTGGTCATTGTCAATAAAGCCGATTTGCAACGCTTCTTGATGGAGCGCATTACACCTATCCCTGGTGTTGCCCGTGTCAAAACCAGCATGGCGCTCACTGAAATTAAGTCTACAACGGTACTTCCCATTCCTAATGGACATTATTCGGAGGAGGCATAATGCTGACCAATCGCCCGACCTATCAAGTCAGTCGACGCGCATCGTATTTGGAACGCTCAGTCTTACGCGGTTTGCTCAAGCACGCTGTTGACCCAAGTCTGATTTCGCTTGCGGGTGGCTTACCTGCCGACGAAGATTTGCCGACAGAACAACTCAACCAGTGTATGAATATTGTCCTCAAGCGTGATGGTGCGGCGGCTTTACAATATAGCCCAGCTTACGCAGCGCTTCATGAGTGGATTGCTGACTATATGCTGCGCCGTAATATCGCTTGTTCACCCGAAAACATTTTTATCACGAATGGCAATCAGCAAGGTTTGTCGATTTTGTCGCGGCTATTCTTGGATGAGGGCAAGACGGCTGTAATAGAAGAAGCTGTTTTCACAGGCACACAGCAAGGGACAAAGGGTGTCGGCGCGAATGTCGTCACTATTCCGACAGATTTAGCGCATGGGGCAGATGTCCATCACTTGGAAACTGTTCTTGAGCAACACGATGTCAAGTTGATGGCACTCATACCCGATTTTCATAATCCCTTGGGTGTCAGCATGACTGAAAATAACCGACGCAGAGTTGCTGAACTTGCAGCACGCTATCATGTGCCTGTGCTGGAAGATGATGCTTATAGTCAACTGCGCTTTACTGGACGTATTTTACCGCCAATACGAGCATTTGATACCAGTGGCTACGTTTTCTATTTGGGATCATTCAGTAAGATGCTTGCACCGGGCTTGCGTTTGGGCTTTATGGTCATTCCCGAATCATTGCAGCCCAAAATCACTGTCATTCGTGAAAGTATCGACCTTGAAACCTCAACATTGATGCAGCGTACTGTCGCCGAATTTTTGCACCGTGGCTATCTCGAACCGCACATCGAAAAACTGCGTCAATCACTGAAAATCCGCGCAGAGGCTCTCATGACTGCCCTCGATAAACACCTATCCGATATTGCCACATGGACAGTGCCAGAAGGCGGCTTGTTTACTTGGTGTGTGCTGCCAGAAAATGTCGATACATGGCAATTATTCGATGAAGCTTTAGATGCAGGTGTCGTCTATATACCGGGTGGGGCATTCTCTGTCAATGGCGGTCACAAAAACACCATGCGCCTCAATTTTAGCCGCGTCGCCCCTGAAACCTTTGATGAAGGAATCAAACGATTGAGTGCTGTTATTCGCAAAGCACTATAAACAACGAAGAAAATTGTAGGGACGAGATATGTCTCGTCCGCGACTAAACTTTGAAGCAAGGGATAAAGAGAAGCATATTATGACTTGCTCTGTGTTATCTGCGTCCTCTGTTGTAAAAAAAAGGAGATATACATTATGGTAGATGCAACAATTGAACAACGTCCCATGACCGAAGAAGCCGATTTTCTCAAGATAAAAAATTGGGATTATATTCATTGGTGGGTCGGGAATGCCAAGCAAGCCATGTTCTATTGGTGGAAAGGTTTCGGATTCAAGCCTGTCGCTTATAGTGGACTGGAAACAGGCAATCGTGACTGTTGCAGTTATGTGCTAGAAAGCGGCAAAATTCGCTTTGTGGTCAGCAGTGCCTACAATCCGAGTAGCGAAATTGCGGCGCATCATCTCGTACACGGCGATGGTGTGAAATACGTCGCGTTACAGGTCGATGATGTAGCCAGTGCCTATGAAGAAACTGTCAAACGCGGCGCAAAACCAGCATGGAGCCCGCGTGAAGAATCCGATGCCAACGGCACAATCCGCACCAGTGCCATTCATGCTTATGGCGAAATGGTTCATATTTTTGTTGACCGCGACGACTACAACGGCGTATTCATGCCGGGCTATGAAGCACTTGATATGCCACATGAAGATGCCGAACTCGCAGCGATTGACCATATTGTGGGCAATGTTGAACTGGGAAAGATGAATTACTGGGTCAATTTCTATCATAACGTGATGGGTTTCCGCCAATTATTGCATTTCGATGACCAAGACATCAGCACCGAATATAGCGCCCTCATGAGCAAAGTCATGGAAAATGGCAATGGTCGTGTCAAATTCCCCATCAATGAACCTGCCGATGGCAAGCGTAAGAGTCAGATTGAAGAATATCTTGATTATTATATGTCGGCTGGTGTGCAGCATGTCGCAATGATTACAGGGGACATCCTCAAGACAGTGGAACATTTACAAAATAATGGCATCGAATTTTTGCGCGTGCCAGATGAATACTACGATTTGCTGCCAGAGCGTGTCAAAGGCATCGAAATCAAAGAAGATTTGGACAAAATCAGAGAACTTGGCATCCTCGTTGACTATGACGATGAAGGTTATCTACTACAAATTTTCAGCCGTCCTGTGCAAGACCGCCCGACAAGTTTCATTGAAGTCATTGAGCGGCATGGCTCACGCGGTTTTGGCAAGGGTAACTTCAAGGCATTGTTCGAGGCATTGGAAATGGAACAAGAAAAACGCGGCAATCTGTAAATCAGTGCTGAGTATCTAGTGCTGAGTGCTGCGGAAAGAGTGTTGAACTATGAAAGTACAAAGAACACAAAGAAAGATTGAACCACCAAGTCGCCAAAACGCCAAAACGCCAAAAATAAAAATAGGGATGGATGGTAATCCATCCTCTTGAGGCAAATATGCCAGCAAAAGATAAATATCATGATACTGTAGTCAATGCACTCAAGAAAGATGGTTGGTGCATTGTGCGTGAGAATGTTGTGATTGGCGATGCAACACGACAGCTTTTCATTGACATCCTTGCAAAACGGGAAAATGATGAGCCTGTAGAAGCAATTTTAGTTGAGGTGAAAGTATTTGAAGGTGCAAGGTCGCCAATGACCTATCTGGAAAAAGCGATTGGGCAGTATATGCTCTATCTGTCATTTCTGGATTATGTGAACAATTCAACGCCTTTGTATCTAGCTGTCCCTTCAACGATTTATAATGATTTGCTATCAGAAGATATCGTTAGTCACGCTATACAATTCCTAAAAATTAAGCTGGTCATTTTTGACCCAAGACTGGAGCAAATTGTAAAATGGAGAACCTAAAGCTAATCGTAGAGCGTGAAATGCGTGAGTATGCAGGTGAAGGTCTCAATGGCTACACCTATTTCACCAAAAGCGATAATCAAACCATTATGAGTATCGTGTTTGTCGGGCAAATCGACGAACAGCAATTTACGACAACAAGCATGATGGTACGTGTTGTTGCTGACCGTATCATCATTGAAGACGATAAAACCAACAAACCACTCATAGACGCATTGCTGCAAGCAGGTGTGCCACGAGACCAAATCGTACTAGCCTATGCAGGTGAGAAAACCGAAGAAACAGCGTGATTTGAACCACAAAGCCACAAAGAACACAAAGAAAAAATGTAGGGGTGGATGGCAATCCGCCCACGAAGAACTAGGGGCTAAGATGCCATTTGTAAGTTTTGAACGAACTGGCGGTTCAATAGAAAGAATCGCGACAGATGCAATTATTATTCGTCCAAATTCCATCCGTGACTTTTACGCCTTTGAGCAGCATGTAAAAACAGCAAATGAAAATCGTGGACGCGAAGTGCCGAAACAATGGTACGAGATTCCGGTGTTTTACTTCACGAATCATACAGCCATTTTCGGGCAAGATGATGTAATTCCCTATCCAATCGGCAGTGAAAAACTCGATTATGAGTTGGAAGTTGCGGCGGTCATCGGCAAACAGGGCAGAGACATCAAACCCGAAGAGGCAGAAGACTATATCTTTGGCTACATGATTTACAACGATTGGTCAGCACGCGATATTCAAGCACAAGAAATGCGCGTCGGACTCGGTCCCGCAAAAGGCAAAGATTTCGCACAGAGTTTTGGACCCTATCTCGTCACGCCCGATGAATTAGCCGATAAGCATACAGGTCGTGCAGGTGTTTATGATTTGCAGATGATAGCACGAGTCAACGGCAAGGAAATGTCGCGTGGCAATTGGAAAGATTTGCATTGGTCATTCGGCGATATGCTGGCGCGGGCATCGGCTGGCGTGACACTCTACCCCGGCGATATCATTGGCAGTGGCACAGTCGGCACAGGCTGTTTGCTCGAAATCACGAAAGGGCAGGGCCCCTATTTGCAAGTGGGTGATGTAGTGGAACTCGAAATTGAGCGACTCGGTATTTTACGAAATACCATCGCTGAAAAGCGTGGTAAATCTTAATATAACGAAACGTGAATTGAGCGTAGAGGGCTTTCCGGAATCATCAGGGCAAATTCATAATTTGAACCCATTTACACATTAAGGATTTTTCATGAAGTATGTACTACGGTTCGCCGCACTCGCACTAATGCTACTGATGGCACTGCTTGTTGTCGCTCAGGATGACTGGCAACCGTTTACTTGTTTAACAAAGTGACTATGTTGAACCTGTAGACACTCGCTCATATTGCCATTTTGTGTGAGGCGCGGTGAAACCCCGAAAGCGGCTTATGACACTCTTGCTGTCCCAACTATCAACATACAACACGAACTTTAGGAGATATAAAAATGCCTTATTACCATAAAATAGGACAGATACCGCATAAACGACATACACAATTCAAGAAATCAGATGGCAGTCTCTATCGTGAGGAAGTGATGGGGTTAGAAGGCTTTCATGGGATTCAGTCCATCCTCTATCACCATCATTTGCCGCCGCGAGTCATGAAAACCGAATTTTTAGGGGAAGTCAAACCGGAATATACACAGTTCGGAGCGATTCGGCATCGGGCATTCACGACCAAAAATATACCTGCGGGTGGTGATGCCGTCTCTGCCCGTCGCAACCTAATGGGCAATACTGATGTCATACTCGGTGTCAGTCGCCCAACAGAGAGCATGGATTATTTCTATCGCAATGCACAGGCTTATGAAGTCTGGTTTGTGCATGAGGGAACGGGTGTCTTGCGGAGTCAATTTGGTAGGCTGCCGTTTGAACCCGGTGACTACATGGTGATTCCGTTCGGGACAACATGGCAATTGATATTAGATGGCGATGAGGCACGCTTTTTTGTCATTGAAAGCACATCGCAGATTGAAGCCCCAAAACGCTATCTGAACAAGTTCGGACAATTTTTAGAACATGCCCCCTACTGTGAACGCGATATTCGTGTCCCAACTGAATTGGAAACCTTCACTGAAACAGGCGAATTTGAAGTGCGTGTGAAAGTCCGTGATAGCATGAGTCGCCATATTCTCGATTATCACCCCCTAGATGTTGTCGGCTGGGATGGCTGCCTCTATCCATGGATATTTAATATACGCGATTTTGAGCCAATTACCGGACGGATTCATCAACCGCCGCCTGTTCATCAAACTTTTGCTGGACACAATTTCGTGGTTTGTAGTTTTGTGCCGCGCCTGTTCGATTATCATCCCGAAGGCATTCCTGCGCCGTACAATCATAGCAATGTCAATAGCGATGAGATGATCTACTACTGCGACGGCAATTTCATGTCACGCAAAGGCATTGACAAGTACGATATTACCTTGCATCCGTTTGGATTACCTCATGGACCCCAACCCGGTGCAACAGAAGGCAGCATCGGCAAAGAAGCTACAGAAGAACTGGCGGTGATGGTCGATACATTCAAGCCATTGCATCTCACTGTTGATGCTTTGGAAATGGAAAAAGCCGAGTATCAAGCCTCATGGTCAGAAGGGCATCCTACCGGAACACCCAACGGTCATCAGTAACCACAGAGAGTAGGCTTGCCTGTGAAATTGTAGGGGCGTACCCGCGTGTGCGCCCGAAGACTGAGGTAAATAAATCAACACATATAGCCCCAAGGAGGGAACAGAAATCATGGTTCTCAAAGAAGCAAAACGCCCATTCTATCATTGGAACGATGAGCAGAACGAAGTCTGGAATTTGATGTATACGCGACAATATCCTCGTATCAAAGACCGTACCTGCCAATGGTATCAAGAGGGACATGAACTACTTAAATTGTCAAAGGATGTGATTCCGTCTGGAGAGGCACTTAATAGCGTCTTCCAAGAGCGTACCAATTGGGAACTTGTCAGTACCGATGTGCAATATAGCGATGGTCAAAGCTGGTTTGAGCATTTGATTCAGCGTAAGTTCTTGATTACAGAATACATCCGCGAAAAAGATAGTCTGGACTATACGCCGTTGCCAGATATTTTCCATGACGTTTTCGGTCACTTGCCAATGCAGGTGCATCAACGCTATGCCAATTTGACCGAAGAGTACGCCCACCTCATGCTAGAATGTCCGCCGGATGTGCGTGTTGGCTTGGGGAGTATTTGGTGGTATACCATTGAGTTTGGCTTTATCATTGAAGATAGCGAAATTAAGGCATTTGGCGCAGGTTTGATGTCATCTTATGCTGAGTTTGACCTTGCCTTTAGTGATAAGATGATTCGCCGCCCATTCAATCCAGTAGATATTGCCCAACACAAGCCGAGCCCTCATGAATGGCATAAGATTCTGTGGGTCATGCAAGATTTCGAGCAATTAGAAGAATTTGTCGCCCAGCAGCGCCAGTATTTCCGTGTACTGTACTAAGAAAATAAGACACAGCTATCATCATATAGGGACATGCCTTGGTGTGTCTCTTTTGTTTTCCGTGAAATGATAGTCACTAAATGAGAATTTGACGAGTAGAACGCATGTTTTGTGAATAGAACTTTTGTTTATAAACCAATTGGTATATAATAATGTAGAACTTAAGTTCTAAGCTATTCATTATAATTTAGAAGAGGGAAAAACATGTTCAAAGTCGAAAAATTTCCACACGGTACATTCTCATGGGCAGATTGCCAATCCACTGATGCAGAAAAGGCAAAAAAATTCTATGTGGAACTGATGGGTTGGAGCAAGAACGACCAGCCGATGGGCGAGGGCATGGTCTATACGATGTTCGAGAAAGATGGCGAAAACGTGGGTGCGCTGAATCAGATGCAAACCGAAATGCAAGCGCAAGGTATTCCGTCGTTTTGGAATAACTATATCACTGTTGATGATGTCGATGCCTTAGCCGAGAAGGTGACGGAATTGGGCGGCAAAGTGACCTCCCCTCCATTTGATGTTTTCGAGAGTGGGCGGATGATGGTTATCCAAGACCCAACAGGTGCGAATGTCAGTTTGTGGCAAGCGAAAGATAGTATTGGTGCCTCGCTGGTCAATACAACAGGAGCTATGATTTGGAATGAATTAGCAACTCGTGATGTCCCCAAAGCAATGGAATTCTACAAGAATTTACTGGGTTGGGAATTCCAGAAAGCTGAGAATCTCGATTATCACTTCATCGTCAATAACGGACGGATGAATGGCGGTATGTTGACAATCAATGCCAATATGGGCGATATTCCGCCGAATTGGATGGTCTATTATAACATTGCAGATATTGATGCCGCTGTCAAAAAAGTGAAGGACTTAGGCGGACAAGTCCATGTAGAAGGGCAGTCCCCCGTGGGACCTTTTGCTGTGATTGCAGACCCAGCAGGGGCAGTTCTAACGATTATGCAGGCTGACCAACCGCAACCATGGCTAGAAAGCTAAGATTCGCGCTATCACATTGATAATCAACCGCGCAGGGATACTAAAAGTAGTACATCACCAAAAAAGTTTTTGAGGTTTCGTAGGGGCGACAGCGTGCTGCGCCCAATCTTCAAGAATTAAATTGGTCAAGTAGTAGTGTCCCTGTTTTAATTTCGGATAGGGATGTGTTCACCACGACTACGATAACGATACGTCAGTTCAATATAGAAACTCATGCCCATATAATAAACTGGGTAGAACAAACTGATAATGACCCATGCCGGATTCGGTTGCTGTTGTGATAGTAATGTCAACATTAGGGGTATCCAGATGAGGGCTAATCCAATCGTAAAAATCGGATATTTTGGGTTTTTGCTAGGGTAAAGGTAACGTGTCGGAATAAAAGAGAGAATCATACCCATAGTCAATAAAGAAATGACAACAACTTCTGTTGGTCGCAGCCAATAGAGGTAGAGTACCAGCACATTCCAATAAGAGGGGAAGCGGATAAAATAGGCTTCGCCCTCAACTTCTTTCATCCCTGTATGTCCATAGGCAAACAAACTGCCAATAATCGGTATCCCTAACCAAAGTGGATTGCTGATTAAATTTTCGGTGTGTAGAATCAAAACAGGAGCCCATACATAAGTTAGGAAGTCGATGAGGTCGTCTATCTTCGCCCCATCGAAATTCGGTAACACATCTTGGACACGGTATTTTCGCGCTAATATCCCATCTGTACTGTCGATGATAAAAGCCACAATGAGCAAAAACCATGCCATTCTCGTTTCTTGGGCAGCAATCGCAGCCAATGCAATCATGCCAACTACGCCACCTAATATGGTATAGGCATGAACACTCCAAGCTATAATTTTTGGGATACTTTGATTCACAAGCCACGCTTCACTTTATACTGTTCAACGCTGCTAATTATGTGCAAAGCCACACAATCATGCAACCGCTATCTTATATTAAATAGGAAATGGCAAACCACTACTCTTTCTTGCGCTGCTCGGTATGATGACGCACACCGATAGCCCGTTCAATATCAAGGACAATCATGATGCCGTTATAGGGTTCAGTCAAATCACCCAGAACATCGGTTGCGGCTGCTTCCAGCTTATCAACCATCCCATTATCAACCACTGAGAGCAACATTTCACCGGGTTCTTCCATGCTAGTAAGAACATGCGCCATAGCTGCCGCCATAGAAGTCACGATACGCGGCAGCTCAACCGTTCCACGACGGACTTTTTCTTGTAACGTGCGGAAACCATGTGTCCGAACAATTGTCACACCGGGCGCACCAGCATCTTGCCATGCTTGTGCCACATCCATACCTTGCTCAACCTGCGCTGTAATCAAAATCACCAGTTTCATGAAGCGTGTCCTTTTGCTTGTTTGGGTGATGAGAAACTATCGTCCTTCGGGAAAACCATCCGCACGAGAATCGGTGTAAAAACTGTCGTGAGCAGAATCACGAGGAATAACGATGCAAATAACGGGTCGTCTTTTTGCAAGATACCCGACGACAAACCTAGTGCGGCAATAATCAACCCGACTTCGCCGCGTGAAATCATACAAACCCCGACGCGCAACGACTCGATATTCGTAAAGCCACCCAGTTTCGCACCCAGTCCACTGCCACCGACTTTGGAAACAAGGGCAACAGCGAGTAGCACCGTTGCTAGGGGGAGGGCGCTTAAGGGAAATGTGCTGAGGTCGGTTTCGAGTCCAACGCTGATGAAGAAAATCGGCATCAAAAAGGCATAAGCAATATGACTCACTGTTTCTTCAATTTCTTTTTCAGCATGGTCGTTAATGCGGCTCAATCCGACTCCGGCGATAAATGCCCCTGTAATCATAGCGACTCCGCCCAATGCTTCTGCTGCCCATGCGAAAGTTAGCATGAACATAATCGCTAATGCGGCTGTTCCGTTTGCTTGTGCAATTGATGGATGACTCGTTATCCAATTCATCACACGCGGCAGAACAAACCATGATAGACCAAAGGCGATACCGATATAAGCAGCCATTTTCACCAAAATGATGAGCAGTGCTACGGCGCTTGCACTTTCTTCTCCTGAACCAGAGCCAGCGAAGACTGCCAATGTAATCGAAACCAGTAAAATTGCCAGCACATCATCAATAAGGGCAGTTGCGAGCAGGGCATTACCTTCTTTGCTACGTAAATGTCCTAACTCCAACAAAACCTGTGCCGAGATACTGACAGATGTTGCCGCTAATGTGACTCCGGCAAACAGCGAGGCTTCTAAGCTAAAGCCGAAATACATCCCAGCCGGAACAGTCAAGGCAACGGGTAACAATGCGCCTATGACACCTGCTAGAAGCGCCACTCGCCCGACTTTCGCCAATTCAGCAATTTCGACTTCTAGCCCGATAATGAACATCAAGAACAGCACACCGAGTTCTGCGAGTGGTTTGACCATTTCGTCTAAGCGTATAAACTCGAACAACATCCAGTGTGGCATGTTAAGCAGCGTCGGACCCAGTACAATACCTGCGATGAGTTCGCCCAGCACACGCGGTTGACCGAGGCGGCGAGCAATTGAACCAAAAACTCGTGCGGCTAAGATAATAACAGCCAGCGCGAGGAAAAATGCGACAATAGGATTTTCTTCCACGTTATATCCAGAATTTTCTTGGTGTGTAATCAGAAATAGTGTATCAGGCTGTGGCAAAAGGTCAATGAAAATTGTTCTGCGATTGTAATTGTCTGTGTCTTTTGTGCCTCTATGATTCGTCTTTTTTCTAAATTTTTCTAGTACACGACCAAATGTAGAGTCCGATAAGTGCTTAGAAAATACGTAACGCAAAGGTGCAAAGGGTGAAAGACGCAAAGAAAAAGTTTTGAATAGAAATCTTGGCGCTTTGACGCTTTATCTTTTTTTGAAGTTCTTTCCAGATATTACTTTCAATCTAGTTTTTGAAGATTAGGTTATGTGCTTTTCGGCGCAAGGCATTGCGCTCCTACATAAAAACTTTGTGGGAATGTACTAGATTCCCCGAACTACTTTCCCGAAAAACGGGTGACTACTTATCAAAATAATGATGACTACCGCTAGTAACTGTCGATGACATAGATTATGCGTCATAATGACAGTGTAATGTACGGTTCAATATATTTTATGATGATTAAGGAGTGAGATTATGGCAGGTGACTGGCAAAAATCACGCGCTACACCACAGCGATTGTGGCGCTTACATAAAGAACGGATTCTTCCGCCGCAAGCATGGGAACGTAGCCAAGAAATTGCTGGACACATCCCAACAACTAGCGAATGGATGCGCTTTGTCTATCGCTTACTGATGGCGAGTGGGACGATTTTCCTCATTGCAGGGATTTTCTTCTTTTTCGCCTTCAATTGGGAAGATTTACCGCGCTTAGGGCGTTTCGCCATCATTGAAGGGGCAGTAATTATCGCCACTGTACTGGCATTTATCCTCAATATTGATACATGGGGCGGACGCATCGCACTCGGCGCGGCGGCAATGCTTATCGGGGTAACATTTGCTGTTGTCGGGCAAGCCTATCAAACAGGTGCGGATAGTTACCGTTTGTTCATGATGTGGGCTATCGTGATTACGGGTTGGGTGCTGATTAGTCGCTGGAATATTCTTTGGCTTATCTGGCTTGTGCTTATCAATATTACCATTAGCCTCTACTGGTCACAGATTGTCAGAGGCGATGCCTCGACACTCAATTTCATCTTGATAGGGCTGAACGTCGGCTTTGTGCTGCTATGGGATGGGCTAATCAAGTTGGATAAGTTCGACTTTATGCAGCGCGGACGCTGGTTTCTCTATCTGTTGATGATACCGACTTTGATTCATGCGACGTATCTCATGCTGGATTATATTTTTGGATTTGGTAATAGCTATGTGTCGCTAGAAGGTAGTACACCCTTTGTTTACATTGGATTGATGGTCATTCTAGGAGCATTTTATACGACTCTACGCCGCGATTTGTTCATATTGACGCTGGCTTGTGTCAGTATCTTGGTTGTCTTGATTGCAGGTATCGGACGTATCCTCTATGAGTCAATGTTTGCTAATGTGGGCGACCCCTTCCTCTATTTCTTGTTTATGGGCATTATCACAGTTGGTCTCACGGGAGGACTAGCATTTGGCTTACGTCAACTTCAAAAACAATGGGGAGAAATGTAATGAGCGACACTCAAACGGTAGGTGATGTCCTCTCACAATTGATTGATGAGGGCTATCTCGACGAATATCCTGAGACTCCACCTTTTGCCGAAGACGATGATACACCGATTTATATCAAGGCACTCTTGGGCTTTGGTGGCTGGATAGCGGCACTCTTCTTTTTCATCTTTGCTGGATTTTGTTTATCCGTTACTCTGCTGGATGGGATAGATAGCGAATTTGCAACTGGTATCGTCTTTGGCTTTTTGGGTCTCGTTTTTATGGGTGGTACACTTGCTATCCAACGCAAAGATAGCGGCGGAGTCTTTGTATCACAACTGGCATTAGCCTTCCATATTGCAGGACACCTTCTATTTATCGTCGGCGTGGGTATGGTATTGTCTGATTCGATATCTTCTGAGACTACCCTGATAGTATTATTATCACTCATCGTTATTGTGCTGGAAGTCATTCTGATACCCCTATACGAAGATGGCACATTCCGCTTTCTGGCAACGATAATCGCCGTTATTGCTGCCAATGTGCTGGTATACGAACTGAATATTTTCGGCAGCCTGTCAATATTAATTGGATTATTGGCATTCGGTGTAGTTGCTGTATGGAGTGATATGTTGTCCGTTGAGACACAGATTGGCTATCGTCCGATGTTGCAAGCAGTCGGTTATGGACTGGTATTCGGATTATTCGGAACAATAATGCACGAATTGGGTCAGAATCCTGCTTACAGTGAGTCTGTACGTAACGGATTGCATCAACCCTTAATGACTGCATTGATGTTGTTGGCGATAACCATTTGGTATGAAGTACGCTTGCTATCAAATTACGAAGTTGCATTGTCGCATCGTGCCGCCATGATGCTTCTCGCAATAACTGTCATCATCACACTACCGACTCTGACAACACCGGGTATTTTGGCGGCGTTATTACTGATAATACTCGGCTATCGTCGTCGCCATACGGTGCTGCTAGTCTTAGCCTACCTCTTCATGGCTGGTTTCATCAGTGAATATTACTACTCGCTGCAAGTGACACTGCTCATAAAATCTTTCATCTTGATAGGAACGGGTGTCTTATTCCTTGTCGGCGGATTCATATTCCAACGCGCATTTCCTGTACCAGAAGCAACGGAGGCATAACCATGTCAATGAAAACCCTACGGACACTGATTTTATTCGGCACATTGCTGGTTTTCTTGTATTTGGTGAATACGGGTATTTGGAGTGCCGAGCAGAATATTGCCGATGGTCAACCTGTCTACCTGATACTCGCCCCTGTTGACCCTCGCTCACTGATTCAAGGCGATTACATGCGACTAGATTATCAAATTGAACGCGATGCCACCAACGATGGCTTGCTCGAAGTTGAGAGAGGGCAGATTGTCGCTCGTTTAGACGAAAACAATGTTGCTCATTATGCGCGACTTTACACAACAGGCGAATCACTTGCAGACAACGAAATTTTGCTGAATTTTACAACAAGTGAGTTTGGCGGTGTTCGGATTGGTGTTGATTCCTTCTTTTTCCAAGAGGGGCAAGCTAGTCGCTATAATGCGGCTCGTTATGCTGATGTGCGCGTAACAGAGGGTGGAACAATCATGCTAGTTGATTTGGTCGGCGAAAATTTTGAGGATTTGGCCGATGATAATTAGAACGACATCAATTCTCTGCCTACCGTTAGGGTTGATGGCAAGTATTAAAAATGTGCCAAAGTCGAAATTTGTGCCATTTTTGATTGTCGCTATTCCACAACCTATGTCATACTGCGCGACAACTTGGATATGCTGCTTGGTTCAAGAAAATCAACATTTAAGGTTTTGATTGATATCAGCAATTCGCGTCGAGATACTCCACTGCTCGAAAGTGTTGAGTTGACGGTGACTAGCACTGAACAACTCTTCTTGAGCGCCGAAGCCCAAGATATGATTCTCGGAGATGGTGAAGGACAAATCTCGCTCTTTTTTGTCTACACTTCCCAATTACGAACTTTTTCCGCTTCTAGCAATTCTTCTGCTGATAAAGACTGCGCCTCGTACCACGCCTTGAGTCGCTGTAAGCCCTCAGTCATCGTTACTCGTGGCTCGAAACCGAGTAATTTCCCTGCTTTAGAACTATCAGCATAGAGGCGCAGGACATCGCCCGGACGCGGCTCATCATGAATAATTTCGGCATTTGCTTTGCCAACAACTGCTTTCACGGTGTCTGCTAAATCATTAATGGTGATTTCATGATTACTACCAATATTAATCGTTTCGCCCACCGCTTTATCACTTGTTCCTGCCAATAAAATACCGCGTGCGCTATCTTCCACAAAAGTAAAATCACGAGTCTGTCTGCCATCGCCAAAGATAATGAGTGCCTTATCTGCCATACAGCGCAGCAAAAACTTTGGAATGACTTCACCACTATCGCCCTCATGATGACTACGGATCCCATAACTATTGAAAGGGCGGACGACGACTGTTGGGTAGCGATACGTTTCCCAGAAGGCGCGAGTATAACATTCACCAGCTAATTTCGATGCGCCATAGACCGTCATTGGAAAAGTCGGGTGCAATTCAGTCATCGGGACAGTACGGGCTGTGCCATAGACTTCTGATGTGCTGACATAGACATAGCGTCCGACACCGACTTCACGGGCAGCAGAGAGCATATGCAATGTGGCTGTGGCATTGACTTCATGATTTTCATGTGGCGAATGGAGTGAATGTCGCACGCCCAAAACAGCTAAATTGAAAACAATATGGGCATCTTCCATCAAAACTTTCAGCGGCTGCGTATCACGAATATCGACCAGATGCAGGGTCAGGCGCTCATCGTTAGCAATATCAGCGAGATTTTCGTGCTTGCCATTAACCAGATTATCGACCACGCGCACAGTAGCACCCGAATCAAGCAATAGTCGTACCAGCATTGACCCAATAAACCCTGCGCCCCCTGTAACGACAACTGTTTGCCCAGCAAGTGACATTTTTCCTCCATTCGTTTATCATCAAATAAAAGCCCCTTTCGGGGTTTCATCGTGGCTCGCACAAAGTTGCACCATGAGCGAGAGTCTATAGCATCATAACAGATGCTTTGTTAAACAAGGATTATAGCGGAAGGTCTCTTTTGAATGTAGAATCCAGAAATGAAATGAAAAAGTAAAGTACACAAATAGAAAGTGAAACGACAATGAGCAAGCAATACAAACTCTACACTGAAGAGGTGAGTCGCATTCAATACGATGCCCGTTTGCGCGAATTGACTTTTGTCAAGGGAGAATTTGCAAGAATATCAAAAATGGGGTATAGTCATGTTGGTTGTATACATGCTTTAACCTTTTTAATGCGACACAGTTTTGGGAAGAATAAGGGGCATTGCTAGAAACAACACCCCTTATCGAGTTGTTCCCAAAACAAAAGAAACAACAAAAACACGCAACCAGTATGTTTTATACGGGCTGCATAAAACAGGTGTTTTTCTGTTTTAGAGTGATTTTCATGGTGCGAAAATCACTCAGCAGCCTACCTTCCGTATAAAATTGACCGTTGCCATCAAAATCTCATCATAGCCACTTTGTTGTTTCTTGCGGAATCTGTTTAAGCACATAGGGCGCTAGAGGTAACACACTATTGGCACAGATTTTGCCCCTCATGCCACAGTTGGAAGAGTGCTAAATATCTTTCAACTGCGGCATTTTTTGTACATTTAGCTCTTAATGCAGTGTTATAATGAATTATAGAAAAAGCATATCGGTCTATAGAATGAAAAGAAGTGAATAGATGACCGATATACCAGATAGCATTACGGTTTTCGAGATTGAGTATACAATTCGGGAACATGCTAAAAAACGCATGACACGACGCGAAGTAAGTGCTGATGAAGTTCGCCAAACGCTTGAAGACGGCACTTTTCGTGAACAATCTCATGGCACAGATATTTGTGAACATGAAATTTGGGTTGAAGATGAACAAGTTTGGAAAGAAATCGAAGTCGTAGTCAACCGCGACGAAAAAGCCATCATCACTATCATGACAAGCAAACGAACACGAGGAAAAGATGAAGATTGAATATGACCCTAAAGCAAAAGCGATGTATATCTATATACGTGATGTAAAGATTGCAAAATCACAATGGGCAAACGAAGCTAAAACAGTGGCTATGGATTATGATGCCGATGGCAACGTGATTGGTCTTGAATTACTGCACATTGAAGAACCCCACCTCATCAGTTACGAATTGCTATCCAAACGGGTGCTTGAAACAAAATAATCTTCTAAGTTTGGCAATACACCTGTTTGCACTACAACAAGTGCTAGGATTCTTTATAGCATTTTTGGCGCTTTGGCGACTTGGCGGTTCAATTGTAGCATTTCATACTGTTACTCAGGTAATTTAGGGGAAATGTTGGGCGCAGGATGTCCTACACCCGAAGAGTCTTATCTATCGTTAGTCACCAGCTACCGGCGCACGCATCGCTTCAATCTTGGTCTGGACATCAAGCAAATTCCGCAAATAGGCTTCGTTATCATCAACATCCGGCAAGGGGAGGTGATGAATCGGTGTCAGGAATGGAGTCTGTAGCACCCCTTCGCTCACAACGTCATTATAGGCTTTAACGAAACCATTGTACTGCTGCACAATGATATTGAGATATTCGTTACTATCCATTACTTTCCAGAACTCAGCCGCCGCCAAGATACTTTCCAGCCAATGAACCAGCGTCCCTGTTTTGTATTTGTATTCTGCCTCAGATGATAAGTGGGTATCATGCTTATAAGGATGTTCTGTATTGTCAATTTCTGCCATTAGTGTGCGGACATTGTTAATCAGCGCCTCAATATCAATATCCAACGGGACATGCAACTGATTCCAGTAATCCGCATAATTAAAGAACTCTGGATTCCGAATTTCACGCGGTTTCTTGTTAATCTGGTTACCCGCAACGTAGTCAAATAACTTTTCACGGATTTCATTGATACGCTCATCAGCATTGACCGTCCGTTCAGCATTGAGATATCGTGGCATATGCTTGGCAGTCATCAATGTGTTAATTGTGTAGTGTCCATCAAAAACGGGTAGCACAAATGAATCAATCGCATCACGCCCAATAATCGAATCTTTAAGGAAGCCTTTAGACCCTGCCACAAGCCAATTTTGTGCGAGGAGTTCATTGCCGCGCAGCAACAAGAAAGACTTGAGCATTGTCCCATGAAATGTGAGGAAACTGGTATCACTGAAAACCACAGCGCGATTATACATAAAGTTCAAGAAGGCTGCTTGCAACACGAGATTATACAATTGACGGAAGACATTACTGAAGTTAATCGGTTGATTCTTGAAGATAGTTTTCGTCGAGAGGTGGTCAATCGTTGCAGCCACACTATTTTGGCACATCCGCATCCCAAGAAAAGCACATTGATAGCGTGCCGCCGCCGCCATCCGTTGCACAATGCTGAGACCATGCCCTTTTTTCCCAATAAGCCTGCCGGGTCCATCAATTTCATAAGTCGTCAGCACCATATTTCGCAATACATGCGTATCCAATCTTTCCCAATTTTTGCAACTACTACGAGGAACGAGAAACACCGACATCGAGCGTGGACCGTCTTGTTCGGGGTCAATTTTGGCTATCACCATATGATAATCGCCATGATAAGAGTTGTTGATTAACCACTTGCGCCCTTTGATGTGATATTCGCGCTCATTGGGGTCATCAGACATTGGCGTTGCCTGTGTACTCATACTCAGTAGGTCAGAACCGATTTTTTCTTCTGTCCAACCCAACGTGAACAATTTACCCTTGAGTTCTTCGGCGATTTCGGTTTCATCCGCCGCCAGCAACATCATCCACGCCAGCATACTGGCACCAGCTGCTATCAGATAACTGGGGTCTTCATTAAACCTATCTGCACCCAGCTTGATACCGCCAAGCATATTAAAGTCTGGCACAAGCTGACTATTCACTTCAACTAACACGTCACGTATGCGATCGAAATCGACAATCTCACCAAATTCGGGGTGACTTATCATTTTGGGCATTACGGGCTTACCTCACTTGATTTTCTATCGTCTGGACTCTAAGGACAACACACTGCAAAATACCGTCTTGCAACTCTTAATAAGCATTAATCCTCTAGCGGGAGACGATTATAGGGCAGACAATTTTGTGCTGCAAGGGAATTATTGAGTTTATGTGAAAAATAGTACAATGCTTGATGTAGTAGTTTTGCTACTGAGAATAACCCGTTTAGATATGCTGCGTTACTAAATTGATAGAGCCTCTAGCCGTTGACTCATTATTGTGTCAAACAAAGGGGTCTATTTCAAGTTGGTGCAAAATCTAAAACGACCCTATTTCGTCTAAAAACAACCTTCTTTAATGTAGGGGCGTAGTACATCACCAAAAGAGTTTTTATGTAGGGGCGCAAGGCATTGCGCCCCTAGACTTTGGCTATATTTGCAAAAAGAGAAGACTTTCGTTAAAAAGCTGAGTTAGTACATCACAGCGAGTAGAAAGTCTATCTCTAATGTCAACTATCCCTCAAAATGAAGAACTTCTCAAGCATCTATTTGAGATATTAGAAGCCCATCGGCGTATTTTTACCCAAACTCGTGTTTATAATCGGGCAGTCGCGCTGGTACTGTCGGAATTAATGGTCTTTACCCGGCATACGATTACACAACAGTTGATAGCATTAGGACTGGCAGAAGCCGATTGGAGCGCCTGGTATCGGCTCTTTAGCGAACAACGTTTTGATTATGATGCTGGCAGTGAAATCTTATTTGAGCAGAGCCTGCTGCATGTGGCTGAAGATGAGTTATATGTCACGGTCGGTGATGGCACA
>JAUZRW010000128.1 GCA_030950085.1 Anaerolineae bacterium | reverse complement strand
TCGGATTGGGGCGCTGAACTTTACGCCAACCTCATCTCCATCCTTGAAACGGCTCGCCGTCAGGGGCAGTCTATCTTTGAAACACTCAAGATGATTTTTGCACCACAGCCTGATTTCTCATGGATAGCTGAATAGATACGCACAAAATTTTCTTAAATGTCAATAAGGATTTTTAGGGGCTTTAACAGGTCTGTAGTTTCATGCTCTCAATAATTTTTCTTGATATGCTTGAGGGCTTTGCAGAATTGGTATGCAGGTTAAAAGCTGTTTTTGGAGTGTTCAAGTCATGATAAGCCTGTCATCACGCTATTAATGAATAAAGGTTTTGTCGTTGGATAAGCCCCTTTCGGGGTTTTACTGCGCCTCACACAAAATTGCAAAGTGAGACCGATGTTAAGGTGTTATCGCAGATAGTTTGTTAAACAAGTAGCCTGTTTGTCCTATTGTAACGGCTTTCTATCATTAAGTAGCCGACTGTTCGTGTAAAGCATTGTATAATATGCAATAGCTAGACATTCAATTGGATGTGAGGGCAAGATAGATGAAGAAACAATTTTTGATATTGGTCTTTCTCATGGGACTCTTGTTACTAGGTGCGGTTTTTATAGCACAGGCACAAGAGGGTGCATGTGAGTTAGATGCAACACAGGTTATCACCATTGTTGAGCAAACATGCGAAAACATTGGGCGCGACGAAATTTGCTATGGGAACTATAATGTCAATATTGTCGCTCAAGATTCTGCACCTGATTTTTCGTTCACGACACCCGGCGATTTGACCTCGCTCAATTTTGTACGGTCACTATTTTTGAGTGCATTTGACCCCGGCACTGAGGTGTGGGGTATCGCACAAATGCGTCTATTAGCATCAATCAATAATGGGACACAAGATGTCACATTGTTATTGTTTGGTGATGTCACTATTGAGAGTGCTATTGCGCTAACGACAATCATGGAGGTTCAGGTTGAGCGCTACGGTGTGAATATTCGTAACACGCCTTCATCGAATGCGGTGATATTGGATTCTGCCGCATCAGAAACGATTCTGGAAGCGGTAGGACGTTTAGAAGATACGTCTTGGTTGCGCGTGCGTGTCCCGGATAGTGATGCTGTAGGTTGGGTTTTGGCAGAATTGCTTATGCCTGTCAATGAGGATGAAACATTTGACATATTGAGTGTTCAAGATGCTGTAACACCTTATTATGGTACGATGCAAGCCTTCTATTATACGAGCGGTAGTAGCCCATCTTGTGAGAATATGATAGCTGATGGTCTTATTATCCAAACGCCAGCCGGCAATGCACGAGTGAATTTACTCATCAATGAGGTGAGTATCGAGTTGATTGGTAGCTCGAACGGGGCAACGGCATTTATCACAGCCAATGCGGGTGATGGCATGATTGTCAGCATGATTGATGGAACAGGCGTGGTTGAGGCAAATGGTACAAGTTACTATGTGATTTCGGGGACAGCTACGACTATTCTCATGTCGAATGATATGAGACCTATTGGTACACCCTCTGTACCGACTACATTTGATACCGAAGAAATGGCATCAGTGGCGTTGTTGCCGATTGTCCGTGACCCCACGCTACCCATTGTCTTTGCTGGTTTTAATGTTCCTGAAGTAAGACTAGCCCCCGACATCCCTACTGAAACTCTATTTTATGTGTTGGATATTTATAGCCCTGAAGGTAGCGGTGAAAGTGGCGGTGTAGGTAGCCGTGGAAGTGGCGGCGAAGGTAGCGGTGAAGGTGGTGACGGAGATGAGGGGGATTGATAGAGGAAATAGCAACGGGATAAAAACTCAAAGTTCCGTTACACCAATGGGCGTGGAAATGGTGGTCGCCTATAGAGTATAATTCTCGAATATATGGTAATGTTTATTGGGGAAAGTATCGGTGTCTTTCCTCTTTTGTTGAAACAATAGCGTGTCGCTTGATAAAATAACAGGGTGGGGTGGAGAATCTATTGTAGTACTATAATCAAGCATCATCACTTATGAAAAGAGAGTGTTATGACAGACCAGAATCCAAATGAAGAACAAAAGTATGACGACGAAACAATAATTGAAGAGGTATTGCCCACTCAGATGATGCCGGACTCAATGCAATTAGATGATTCGGCGGCGGTGACGAACGAACTGCGTGTTATTTCATTCTATTTGCCGAGTCGGTCTGAACCGCTAATTTCACGCGAATCGTCGATTACGATGGGACGGCGCGACCCCAAGCGGAAAATTAACCCGACGATTGATTTAACTGAAGAACGCGGCGCACAGTTGGGTGTTTCGCGCCTCCATGCCGAAATCAATTTTCAGAATAATCGTTATCACTTGAAAGATATGGGCAGTGCAAATGGGACATGGGTTAACAACTCTAAACTTGTGCCGTATCAACCGCATCCGGTAGAAACAGGCGACCAAATTCGCTTAGGGCAGTTGGCATTGCTTATCCATATTACCATGCCGCAACGTGGTGCGAGTAGCAGTTCGCAGCGCCTCGTTGGTACTATTACCGATAGCCATTATACTGTTCGCTTGACGACGCAATCAAACACGATTTTAGTACAGGCGCAAGGTGGATTTGCAGCTTCTGTATTAGAAGAGCTTGCTGAATTGCTGAAAAATGTCGAACGAATTTATTATATTATCCGCGAAGCACAACAACAAGAAGCTGAGGGATTTAGTGTGATACGGATTCGTACTGAACCGATGGAAGGGGCTATTCTGTTGGATGTTAAAGGCGGTACGGATGTTATGAACTTCTTGATGGTTAAGATGCCAGACTTTATCAAGGTATTGGATGGTGGCGAAGCAGTTTCGTTGTCTGATGAAATGGAAAGTGCAATGGAAATAGCTCTTGCTGATAAGTATGATTCGATGGCAGAACAGGTTGCCGAATATGCCTTGCAAGAATTGGTCATTAAATTCTTAGGTGAGCAACGGAAAGATTATGTGCAACAATTAGCGCCACATTTGGATAGTCTGATGACAAATTTGTTGGATATTGTGCCGAGTGAATAGCTAACGTTACGCAAAGATGAAAGCAGATATCTATTTTGCAATGCCATGTTGAGTAAAGCAGTTTAGCAAGGGTATATTGAACTATAATAAGCTGAAGTGCTGACAAGCTGAATAGCTACAATGCCAATTTAAGTCTCAATATCATGAATAGCATCACATTTTACGATTTCTGTGTAATATGAGCGAATATGGTCTGATAACAAACAACAGGTGATGCAGTGTTATGAGCGAATTTGAGGGGAAGCGAATACGGGCATATGAATTAGGACAGGCTGTGGGGTCGGGTGGTTTTGGTACAGTTTACCAAGCCCGTCAGGATGTGATATTACGCGAAGTCGCCGTTAAAGTCATCCGCGAGAAGTATGCTAACCAGCCGCAGTTCATTCGGCGTTTTGAAACTGAAGCGCGTATTATTGCACGCTTGGAACATCCCCATATTGTACCCTTGTATGATTATTGGCGTGAACCGGATGGTGCTTATCTTATTATGCGCTGGTTACAGGGTGGTAGTCTTCGTGACCAGATGCGACAAGAACGTTTCGCTCCGGCGATGATTGTGAAGTTTCTTAACCAGATTGCCTCAGCACTTGCCTTAGCTCATGAACGCGGCATTATTCACCGTGATATTAAGCCTGAGAATATCTTATTGGATGAACAGGGCAATGCTTACTTAACGGATTTTGGCATTGCCGTAAATTTGGATGATGAGGACGATATCGTTTCGAGCGAGAATATGTCGTATGGGTCGCCGGAATATGTCGCGCCTGAACAATTGATTGAGAAGAAAGTATCGCCACAGTCTGATATCTATAGTCTCGGTATTATGCTTTATGAACTCTTGGCGAATGCCCGTCCATTTAGTGGGGCTTCTACGCAAGAAATTGTCAGAATGCAGGTACGCAATCCTGTTCCCTCGCTAAAATTATCGCGCCCAGATTTGCCGCCAGAAATTGATACGATTATTTGGCAGGCTACCGCGAAAAAACCGGCTGCTCGTTATGATGATGTTCTTGATTTGGCACTTGCTTTTCAGCAGGTGGCTGGTGATATGTCTGATGTGCCACCGCAGTTCCGTATGATATCGCACCGCCAACAGCTATCAAGCGGCGAGTCTGACCTCAGCACGGGAAAAATGGATAGAGATGCTGTGGGTACATCCAACCTATCCACGAGTTATCTTGGTACAACTGAAATTAGCTCTAGTGACATCGACTTAGCGACTGCGGATTTATCCGGTGTGGCATTCGATGAATATGGTACGGATGAGTTAAGTGATTCGCAGGATAAAAATAATGATACAGATGAATTAAGCGATTCGCAGGATAAAAATTACGGCACAGAAGATTTAAGTGCTGTACAAGGCGAAAATTACGGCACAGCTGAACTGAGTCATGCGCCCGTCGATGAATATGAAATAGACGGTTTAGGCGGTGTTGATGCTGGAAGTTCTGGTATCGGCGAAGCTGCAATGTCCCTGCATGACTTATACGCGATGGGCAACGTATTTGTCACTATGGGGACACAAGCACTGCTGACCAACAAACGGTCTAATCCCTATAAAGGCTTAAGTGCCTTTGAGGAAGAAGATGCTGGCAACTTCTATGGGCGCGAAACTCTTGTTGCGCGACTTGTAGAGGCTTTCCGCGATGAGGACAAACGCTTCCTTGCACTGGTTGGTCCCAGTGGAAGTGGGAAGTCGAGCCTTGTGAGGGCGGGTATCATTCCGGCTATGCGGGGTGGGCAGATGCCGGGTTCGGAAGAATGGTATATTACGACTATGATTCCGGGCAATGACCCGTTTCAATCGCTGAGTGAGGCTTTGTTGCAAGTTGCGGTTAATGCGCCAAAAAATTGGGGACAACAATTACGTGACCGTGTAGATGGGCTGCATAACTTATTATCACTGCTTTTGCCAGAAGAAGATGCTGAACTGGTTTTGTTCATTGACCAATTTGAAGAAGTCTTTACGCTTAGTGATAGTGAAGAAGTCCGGCAACAGTTTCTTGCTGCTTTGTATTATGCGCTGGTAGCCCCTCATGGTCAACGACGCTTGCGCTTAATTTTGACTCTGCGAGCAGATTACCTTGACCGCCCACTCAATTATCCCGAATTTGGCGAACTCTTACGCGAAAATACAGAAATGATAGTGTCCTTGTCCGAAAAGGATTTGGAAGCGGCAATAAGGCGACCTATTGAAGATAATCATGGACTGATTGCCGATAATCTTGTGAGTGCGATGTTGGAGGAAGTTCGCAATCAACCGGGGGCTTTGCCGCTTGTGCAATATGCGCTGACACAGATGTATGAGAATGCGAAAGAAAATACGCTTCATTATGGTCTTTATGATGAAATAGGGGGTATTTCGGGGTCTTTGGCGCAAAGTGCGGATGCTATTTATGATGATTTGCTAGAAGAACAACAATTGATTGCGCGGCAGTTGTTCATGCGATTGGTAGCATTGGCTGACGATGCGCGTGCAACTCGTCGTCGTATCTTATGGTCGGACTTGGTTTCGGGCATTGCAGACCGCGAATCTGCTGATTATGTGATTAATACATTTGGTAGTCATCGCCTGTTTACGCTGGATAATGACCCTGTAACTCGCGCTCCAACCGTTGATATTGCCCATGAAGCATTGATTGAAAAATGGGGTAAGTTCCAAGTTTGGATTCAACAGAATCGGGCAGACTTGCAACGGCGGCAACAACTGAATCGGTCTGTGGATGAGTGGATAGCGAGTCAGCGTAAAAAAGATTATTTGGCAAAGGGAATACGACTAGGCGAATTGGAATCACTGCTTTATAGCAATACATTGGTATTGACTCAGGAAGAGCGCGATTATCTTGAGGCGAGTCAAGCATTAAAAATACAAGATGACCGTAATAGGCGTAATAGAATGATTTTGCTGGCTGCATTGGCAGTTGTGGCTGGTATCATGGCGATTATCGCTGTTATTGGTCAGATTCAAGAGGCGGAGCAGCGTCATCTTGCAGAAGCGGCTGGGGCAACGGCGATTGCCAATGAACAGATTGCTAATGAGCAAGCACGACAATCACAATCACGGGCTTTGGCGGCTAATGCGATTGCAAATATCAATGACACGGATTTGGCGTTGTTAATTAGTATCGAAGCGGTGAATACTGACCAAACTTATGAAGCTATCGACAGTTTGTTGACAGGTATCCAAAAGCCTTTCTTGCTTTCTTACTTGCATGGTCATAGTGACGCGGTTTACTCAGTTGCCTATAGCCCTGATGGGACAATGATAGCTTCTGCGGGGGCGGATAATACGATTCGCTTGTGGGATGTTGAGACGCGGCAAGCCATCGGTGACCCGTTGATTGGACATACGTTGCCGATTAATCGGGTCGCATTTAGCTCTGATGGGAGTTTGTTAGCCTCCGGTAGTGTGGATGGTACTGTCAGGATATGGTCGGTTGCTGATGGTGAGGAATTGCGAGTCATTAACTACGGATTGATTGCTTGGACATTAGAATTTAGCCCAGATGGACGTTTTTTGGTGGTGAGTGTGGCGAATAATGTGAATGATGTCGGTAATAGTGAGATAGACGCTAATAGTGCGATTATCGTGTGGAATGTAGTATCAGGAGAGACAGTCTTTACGATTGATGATGCCCATGCGGGGATTATCTATGATGTGACATATAGCCCCGATGGGTCAATCATTGCATCGGGTGGTGATGATAATCTTATCCGTCTGTGGGGTGCTGCAACGGGTGAAAACATTGGCGAATTGAGTGGACATGCTAATTGGGTGATGGCATTGGATTTTAGTCCAACAGGCGATTTGCTCATTAGCAGTGGGGCAGATATGAATTTAGCGTATTGGAATGTTGAAGAGCAGAGCTTGTTAGGGTTCGTTCCGACACGTCATACCGATTGGGTGCGCGATGTTGCTTTTAGTGCTGATGGTCAGTTTATTGTCACGGCGAGTCATGATAACACTGCAAAATTATGGACACGGGAAGGTGTTTTAGTCGGCGCACTGGAAGGGCATAGTAATCAAGTGCGGAGTGTTGCGTTTAATCCCACGGCATTACAATTGGTGACTGGCTCAGTTGATAATGATATTTCATTGTGGCAAATTAGCCTGCCTCAAAATCCCGGTCAATTAGAAATTGAAACCAGTGTTTCTTCTGAAGTGTTAGATGCAAGTGCTGATAGACAGCGCTTCATGGTTTATGACCAAGGCGGTACGATTCAAGTGTGGGATGCAGCAACAAATCGGGCGGTATTCGCACAAAGAGCACAGGGCAATACACTTGGCGATGCGTCTCTCAGCCCCAATGGAATGTTATTGGCGATGACAGGTAATAGTGGGCGAATCTTAGTTTATGATGTGGAAAATAGCGACTTAATGGCTGAATTGGTGGGGCATGAGGCATTAATTTCAGTTTTGGTATTCACGCCCGATAGTTCACAACTCATTTCAGCCGATAATGCAGGCGTTATCTTGCGTTGGGATATGAGTGATTTCAGTAGGGTTGGCACACCGTTAGCGGGGTCAGACGTAGGCATTACAAGCATGGTCGTCAGCAATGGTGGACAGTATTTGGCGGCTGGTGGACGTGATACTATTGTGCGTGTGTGGGATTTGGGGACAGACACTTCTGTTGCTGAATTGATTGGGCATGAGGATAGTGTGGATGCGCTTCTATTTGATCCAAGCAACACACAATTAATCTCTGGTGGGCGTGATGCTACGATTATTATTTGGGACTTTCTCGCAGGTAACCCCCTACAACGGCGTTTAATTGGACATGATAGCTTTATTACAGGTCTCGCCATTAGCCCGAATAACCGTTATCTCGCCTCTTCTAGCGGCGATGCGACAGTGCGACTCTGGGATTTGGAGTCGGCGCGTTCGCTTGGCGAACCCTTGATTGGGCATCAGCAACGGGTGACAGGGGTTCAATTTGTTGATGATGAGACCTTGTTCTCGACAGGGTACGATGGCAATGTAATTCGCTGGGATTTGAACATTGATAATTGGATTCAAATCGCCTGTGGGGTGAGCAATCGTAATCTAACAAACCGCGAATGGGCGCAGTATATTCAGACCGATGGGGTCAATGATACGTGTTCTTCTGAATAGGGGATGTAACGGACAGTATGGATGTTGTCCGTTACAGAACGCTTATGAATTATTCGTGGATGCAGCTTAGATACCATTTGAAACCATTTTGCCTGATGAGTTCGTTAGCAGCATGGGGTCTTTATAATTGCTATTGCCACCATCAATGATAATATCGCCTTTGGACATGAGATTACTCATTTTTTCTCCTTATTTGGATGGAGTTGTTCAATATGTATAGGGCTTATACAGTTGACTGTTATTTTCGGGCGCAGCACGCTGTCGCCTCTACAGTTTTATGTTGAAATGAGTAACGCCTATGTGTTAATCGGGCAAGAGACAGTTTGTGTTAGAGCGACTGTGATAGTGATTGGATGCCAGATAATGTATCGCTGAGATGAAAGCGAATGACATGACGGTTGGTATCGAGTAAAGCCTGTCTATCGCCGAGTGCTTGGGCATCAATCAATGTGCCGAAGGTCATGGCGGATTCGTCTTTGCCAGCCTCATCGGGAATATCAACATCTTGTGGCTTGTCTGCCGTAAACTGAATGAATAAACCCTTCCCTGCGTCGCCTTTATGGAGTTGACCTGTGCTATGTAGAAAGCGAGGCGCATAACCGATAGTGGTTGCGAGTTTGCTAGTATCTCGTAATTTTGTCTGGAACGCTTGCAATGCTTTCGTGGTTTCTTCTGTTGGCTCAACATAGGCATGAATAGAAATATATGCGCCTGTTTCGGCTTTGTTGAGGAAGACTTTCAGTGCAGCCGTAGGAGAGTCGGCTTGGATATCGCCAATGACTTGAATACCATCAGCTTCTAGGACGGGTTTAAGTTGTTCGAGTTTGCCCGTTTCTTGATATGCTTGAATTTTAGCACGCGCCGAATTTTTTGCGGCTTCGACATTGGGCTGATTAAAGGGATGAATCCCCATGAGATGACCTGCGATTGCTGTTGCCATCTCCCACAAGAAGAATTGTCCACCGAATTCATAGCGGTCTTCTAGTGTGATTGTGATAACGGGGTGTCCGGCAGCTTGTAGTGAATTGACTTGCCGTGTATAGGTATCATCGTCACTCAGGCGTATATAAACAAAAAATCGGTCATCGCCGTAATCATCGGGTGAACCGACTGTTTCGCCCACAACAGGGAGGATGCCTTTTCCGTCTTTGCCTGTACTTTCGGCAATGAGTTGTTCTACCCAATCGCCAAAATTATTGATGGCTGGTGACAGAATGAAGGTAATTTTATCACGCCCGACTTTGGCAAGTTCGCCCATTGCTGCCCCGATTAACGCGGCGTGATTATCGTTATTGATGCTGTGGCTATGCTCAGTTGCGTCGGATGCGCTTTGCAGTAGGCGAGTAATATCTACTCCTGCTAATGCCGCCGGAACAAGCCCGAAGTAACTGAGAACGCTATAGCGTCCGCCGATATTGGGGTCATTGAGGAAGGTTTCGCGGAATTGAAACTGTTGCGCGATGTCCACTAATTTACTGTTGGGGTCGGTGATGGCGACAAAGTGTTGACCTGCGGCTTCCTTGCTGCCGAGTTCTTTCAGGGCGCGATTGTAGAAAAACTTGAATGCTGAGAGGGTTTCGGCAGTCCCACCGGATTTAGTAGCGACGATAAATAAGGTTTTGCTGATATCGACTTGCTTGTTATAGGCTAAGACAGTATCGGGATGGGTACTATCGAGGACTTCAAGCCAGAGACGGTTTTTGGCATCGTGGAAGGTCAGGCTGAAAACTTCTGGTGCGAGACTGCTACCGCCCATCCCCAACAGTAAAACATGAGTATAGCCGTCGGCTTGAATGGCTTGTTTGAGACGGTTGATACGCTCGGCATCTTGCAGCATGGCATCCATAATTCTCAACCATCCGAGACGATTAGTAATTTCAGTGGGGTCATCTTCAACCCAAACAGTATAATCATGCTCCCATATACGTTGCATGATATTAGATTCTTGCATGTCGGTTAGTGTTTGACGCAGGGCAGCATCATATTGTCCAAGTTGTGTGTCAATAGTTTGGGTCATCGAATCGCCTTCCTGATGAATTGGAATAGAGTATCTGGTATTTATCACACATGGCACAAGTTTGCGAATTTTCCTAAAGTAATGGTAAGAGACCTATTTTGTGATACCATTCGACATTTGGACGATGTGCCATGTCAGAGACTTACATTTGGCGATGGTATAGAGTATGTCAATTGAGGATAAATACTTCGTATAGTCACTAGGCATGTAGATAATTCAATTTTTTTGTTTTGGTGGCGTGTTTGTGTGGTAGGGGGTCAGAATCAACCTCCGATACCGCTTGAGTTATTCTATAATCGACTCGTCTCACTCACACTCCACACTTAAAAGCAGTTTATTTAATATCCACTTTATCTACAGTCGATTCTGACCCCTCTGCGGCGCGACTGAATCCAAAAAAGCCTCTAACTCATAGCCGAGACTTTTTCATGATTGCGAAATACAGCAGAAAATCAATAAATGAGTTGCATAAATGCGACTTTTGTATATTATCAAAAGAGTTCGTTAAAAGTGTAAGGTAGTCATTATTATGTATCAGCTTCAACCCTATCGTCCTATAGGTAATCTTTTTAATTTGCGGCGTGGTTCAAAGCGTTCGCCGGCAATGATATTGAGCATTGGCTTGATAATGGTTATGTGGCCTTTGGTGTTCTTCTTTGGATTTTTGCGTTCTGATGGTGGTGCATCTGTATTTTTGCTTTTTGGCTTAACAGCTGTCGGGACGATTGCCATTCCAATCCTCATCAATTTTGGCTGGCAAGCACTGGTAAATACACGACTAGGGCAGGCGGAGTTACGAGTGAATAATGACCGTATTTATCGCGGCGAAGAGTTAAGATGTGAATTTATACAACCTGTTAAAGGGCGTGTGGCGATACGCGATGCAACGATTCAGCTTGTATTGCATGAGTGGGTGAAGTATCGGCAAGGGACAAGCACCTATACCAAGACCCATAACGAAGTCATTGATGAAATGGTCTTTGAGGGTGAACAAAAGAATAGCGGCGAACAAATTTGGTTACAAACCCAATTTCGTATTCCACAAAATGCCATGCACAACATCAATTATTCGAATAATCGTTTGCAGTGGTTAGTGGTGGTTAAAGTGAATATTCCGGCGTTTCCAGATTATTATGAAGAATTCGCTTTAGATTTTAAGGCAGATAGATGATGAAAGATAAGCGTTCTGAATCTGTTATTAGTATCCGTCTGAAAGGGCTAGGACAGACACACGTTTTTAATCCCAACGATACAATATCCGGCGTTGTTGAGATTCAACCGAATTCTATCGTGAAGTGCCGCGCAGTTGTGATTACTGTTGGATGGCATACCGAAGGGCGTGGAGACCGCAACAGCATGACTATCTATGAAGATAAATTGCCAATTACAGAGATTTACCCTGATTCTCCTGTGATACATCATTTTGACGTTACCCTGCCCCCTGAGCCATGGAGTTATGCTGGCACACTGATTCGTGTTGTCTGGGAGATTCATGCCAAGGTGGATATCGCAATGGCAAAAGATATCAATGAAGCCTTGCCATTTGTGTTAGAGCCGACTGATTAACTGATATTACGCACATAAATACGATCAACTCACTGTTACATACAGCCTCAAGCAACTCAGCATTTCAGCTAATCAGCTTCGATTGTTTGTGTGCAAGCATTAGCTAAATTGCTGACACGCTGACTAGCTATTGTGTATTTTGACTGCTATATGAGACAAACGAGGCTCACATTAGATATTTTTGGCGGTATAGGTAAGTAAGTGATTCGCTGTGATTGTGGTCGGCTGGTTGAGTTGTTGGAATACATGATAAAGACAATCTTCTATAGCGCGTAGATTATCCCCATATTGTTGCCATAGATAATCAATTGCTGTTGAGTCAAAGTGAATCATTGCATTATCGGCGATTGAGAAATACTCGATTCGACATTGTAGGACGCGCTCTAAATGTTGACGATTCGATAGTGTTTCCATATGAAAGACTGTGATAGGTATTCTGGCTAATTGAAAGAGCCACTTATCATTGCGATGACTGCCGACAATCAAACGCATTCCCCTATGAACTTGTTGCAAAATGGAAAACCATTGCCACGGAACAAGGCGTTGTGCCTCATCGAGTGCAAAAGCATCCAAGTCTCGAATAGTTGTTTGATAATACGATGCAAAAGAAGGCAGCCGCTCATAGGCTGTTTGTTTGCCATGCCACGCTAGTCGCCGGATGAGATGGCGCAGTATCGTACTTTTACCGCGCCCCTGTTGACCTAATAGCAGTAAATTGTCTCCGGCATTGAAGGATGCTTCGATAGGTGCTGGTATCACAGCGATATCCGCCCATTCTTCATCGGTCAGCGTGCGAAATGGGTTTGACGATAAGCCTAACTTTGTAAATGGGAAGTAGTGGTCATAGCTGTTCATAGGCTAATAATAAATCAGACAATCGCGCTCGACTAATGGGTCAAGCCATTGTGATGAAATTTGTAGCGGATTCCAGCGTAAATCGAGTTTTTGCAGATTGGGCAACGCGCCAATACTCACAGGGAGGGAGACAAGCCGATTACCGCGTAAATCAAGTTCGGTCAGTTGACTCAGATTGCCGATGCTTTCTGGCAAGACAGTGAGTTGATTATTTCGTAAATCCAATGCTTGAAGTTTTTGCATAGTGCTAATGCTTTCCGGCACAGTGCTGAGTTGGCAGTCCATGAGGCGCAGTTTGCGTAAATTTTTTAACTTGCCGATAGTCTGTGGTAACGATGCGATTTTGTTATCCATAAGGTGCAATTCACGTAGATTCGATAAATTGCCTATGGTAGCGGGTAGGGCAGTCAATTGATTATGATATAGTCGTAATTCGATGAGGTTATCAAGGTTGCCAATGGTATGTGGCAATGTCATAAGTTGGTTGTTGGTCACATTCAGATATTGCAGATGTGCTAAATTGCCTATGGTATCTGGCATAGATGCTAGTTGGTTGTAACTGACATATAGAATTTCCAGATTGATAAAGTGGGAGTCAATTGCTTGCGGTAGTGTGGTCAAGCGATTATCGGCTATATCGAGGATACGCAGTGTAGGGATGTTGATGTTGTCGGGTAGATGCGTCAAGTGATTACTGTGAATGTACAACTCCGATAAGAGGTTCAATTCACTGATACTATCAAATGACGCTATTTGATTTTCGCCAACATTTAACTTTTGCAAACTTCGGCGAAGTTCTCGCAAGGAGTCCGGTATATAGGTCAATCCACAGTCAGCAAGCGATAGGGCAGTTAGACTATCATCCTCTAGTACATAGCCGATTTTTTGCTCGAAAATATGCGACATAGATGTGATACCAGTAGGGATATCTTTTGAGATGTTATTCAATGCTGCTTGGTCGTTAGAATTTATCATTTTATATTGTTTAGCTGACTATATCTATCAAAGGGTCTCTCTGTATAATAGCCGATAATGCGTTTGATAGGCAGATAAAATGGCTATGATATCTCGGACAAATGTAAGTTTATCCAAAGGTTATTGATATGCAGCAAGTTGAATTATTGATTGTCCATGCAGCGCAGCTTGTAACCTGTGCTAGTTCTGTTCCAAAGCGTGGTACAGCAATGCGTGATGTGGGTTTAATTGTAGATGGGGCAGTTGCCGTACAAGATGGGCGTATTGTCGCTGTTGATACGACAGATGCCCTTATAGCAAATTATGAATCTGACCATACAATTGATGTGTCTGGAAAAGTTGTTTGCCCTAGTTTTGTTGACCCGCATACCCATCTTGTCTATGCTGGGAAGCGCCTTGATGAATTTGAACAACGTATTCAGGGAACAGCGTACTTAGATATTCTCAAAGCAGGGGGCGGTATCCTCAGTACGGTACATGCCACCCGTGCGGCATCTGTTGATGAATTAGTCGAATCTGCACTAAAACGCCTCGATATCATGTTGAAACATGGCACAACAACTGTTGAAATTAAAACAGGTTACGGTCTCGATACTGAAACCGAGATGCGAATGTTGCAGGCTATTGAAAGGCTTCATCAGGAACATAGGATTGATATTGTCCCAACGTTTTTGGCAGCACATGCTATCCCACCGGAATATCGGGGGCAGCTATTGGATTATGTGGAACTTATCGTGACTGAAATGCTTCCAATGGCGGCGGAATGGTATCAGAACTCTACCTTCAAGCGTGACGGGATCCCATTTTTTATAGATATTTTTTGCGAAGAGGGAGCATTTGATATTGAAGCAACCCGAAAGATTTTTGATGCAGGGCGGCAATATGGTCTTGAACTGAAAGCTCATGTTGATGAGTTTGTTAATTTGGGCGGCGCACGCTTATCATCTGAAATGGGTGCCACATCAATTGACCATCTTGACCATACATCGGATGAAGAAATTGTATTACTAGGGCAAAGTGATAGTGTGGCGGTTGTCATTCCGGCGGTCAATTTCAATCTGGGAAGTTGTCATTTTGCACCAGCACGGCAGATGATTGATGCGAATGTGGCATTGGCTCTAACCACAGATGCGAATCCCGGTTCAGCTCCATGTTATTCTATGCCGATGGTGATGGCGATTGCTTGTCGTTACCAGAAGTTGTTGCCAGCCGAGACTTTGAATGCCAGTACAATTAATGCCGCACACGCCCTTCGGTTAGCAGGGCAGGTGGGGTCGATTGAAATTGGGAAGCGTGCGGACTTGCTCATAATGGATACAGGTGATTATCGAGATATTGCTTATCAATTCGGAATAAATTTAGTACAAGCAATTTTTAAGGATGGCAAGCAAATTGTCTAAGCAGTTGATAGACTATGATAGTTGATATGGGATAAATGGGGGATTCGCACATAAAATAATAAGTTAGTTAAAACGAGAAATTCATAATGATAAATCACAACGAACCTCCACTAATAGAACCTTTAACAGAGCGCGAAAATGATGTTTTGCGGCGCATGACTGTGGGGAAAAACAATCCTAGCATAGCAAAAGAGTTAGTCATCACTATCGGGACTGTGCGCTGGTATGCTAAACAAATCTATAGCAAACTTGGTGTCCACAGTCGCACGCAAGCTGTCATACGGGCAAATAACCTCCGTTTGTTTGATGATGGGGATGCAACGTCTAGGAAAGAAAATACTACACCACGCCATAATTTGCCGGATTATGCCCTTTCGTTTGTGGGACGTGACAAAGAAGTTGCTGCCATTGGTGCAATATTACGCGATGAGGGTAAGCGTCTCATTACCGTTGCGGGACCCGGCGGCATTGGCAAAACACGCCTTTGTATCGAAGTTGCCCGTCTTGAGTTGCATCAATTTACAGATGGTGTGTTCTTCATGCCTTTGTCCGCAGCCACTTCGGTTGATAATATCTACCCACTGATAGCTAAAGCGATGAATCTACGAGTGGATAGAGAACACCGAGAACGTCTCATTACTTTTCTTAAAGAAAAAAATGTGCTTTTGATTCTTGATAGCTTTGAGCATTTAACGGAAGGTGCGTATCAACTTAAGCAGATTTTGAATGAAACGCGAGGTGTTAAATTCTTGGTGACATCTCGTATCACCTTGAATTTGAGCGAGGAATATTCGCGTCAATTAAAAGGAGTCAGTTTGCCCAATCATGCTAAAGACAATGTTGAGCAGTCTACGGCAATACAATTATTTGCGGACAGAGCGCAACGGGTTCGGGACGATTTCTCATTGGAAGATAATTTAGATTGTGTGATTGAGATTTGTCGTCTTGTTGATGGTATGCCGCTTGCGATTGAGATAGCGACGGCTTGGTTAAAATCTTTACGATGCGAAGATATTGCACATGAAATTAGACAAAACATCGACTTCCTTACGCACCGTGACCGCACGATTGACAAACGACATCGTAGTATTCGCGCTGTGTTTGATTACTCGTGGAAACTTCTCACGGATATGGAGAAGCGTATGCTACAGCGTTTGTCGATGTTTCGTGGCGGATTCGGTTATGCTGCCGCACAACAGGTAGCTGGTGCAACACCGCAAAACTTAGCGGACTTAATTGATAAATCACTGCTTTATCAAAATTCTGATGGTCTTTATCGCTTCCATGATTTGCTACGACAATATGCAGAACGGCGCTTGGAATCGGTTGAAACCGAGGCACTGAGTACGCGCAGCACGATGATTTCTATGTGGTCGTCGCTAGTCAGAGGCGATTTTGGCAAAGTTAGGAAAATTGGCAAGGGGTTTCTTGTGCATGATGATAGAGATGTTAGCATCATTGAAGAAGCGTTTGGAATGGCATTGCTCGGTGTTTTGAGTGGGGTAGAAGGCGATTATGAGCAATGTAAGCAATTATGTGAGGCGAGTCGTCGTATTCTATTTCAAGATCGCAAGATGAAAGAGCCAATCTCAACTGTCTTTACCCATCTCGGTCTCTCGATAGCGGCTTGTGGAGCAGAAGATTACCATGCGGTACAAGAACATGTCTTAGCGGCATTACAAGTTGGTGAGACCCTCCAAACCCCAGCTTTCTTAACCCTTTGCCTCCCATTAGCGGCTGTTGTCCGCGCCCATGATGTCGAAGTTGAAACGGCAATTGAATACATGGGATTAGCCTTCAATCACAAAGCGAGTTCTCCGGCATGGCTTGAACAATGGTCATTTTTGACGGGACTGCGCCGTGACTTGAAAGCAGAAATAGGTGCTGAGGCTTTTGATATCATATGGGAACATGGCAAACATCTGGACTTACAAGCAGTCTGTACAGAGATTCTACGCGAATTTGGGAGTGGACGTGCAGCAGTTCGGGGTGATTAGATTTTAGATTAGGAATAAACCATTTATCGGAGAAAAATCGCCATAAATTGCCAATTCGGGTAAACTAGAGTCAAAGGGATGTTGTGGACTATAATAACGATACATCACTATTTTCTGCCTAGAAATCATTGTTTGGAGAGGTTTTTCTATGACAACAGACCGTAAGCATATCAAAGTAACTTATTCTAGTCTCGGCAGCCCGGACCCGTTGCTGCATGATTATTATGAAGAAGATGTAACAACTGCTCGTGCTAATTTGGGCGGTACGTATCCGATGTATATTAATGGCGAATGGCGAGACGGCGAGAAAACCTTTGCCAAATATTCCCCCATTGATACGAATCTGGTTATTGGGCATTTTTCACATGGTTCGAGGCAGGATGTTGACGATGCTGTTGCTGCTGCAAAGGCGGCTTACCCAACATGGCGCGATACCCCGTGGCTTGAGCGTCTATCGTATTTACGGCGTGTCGCTGATTTGATAAGCGAGCGACTATTTCAGATGGCGGCGGTTGTCAGCTTAGAAGTGGGCAAAAATCGGCTTGAAGCGATAGGCGAAGTTGAAGAAACGGCTGATTTGATACGCTATTGCATCCAAGCGATGGAAGAAAACGACGGTTTTATCAAGCAATTAGCGAGTGAAACCGAGAAACATCATAATCGGAGTGTTCTCAAGCCATATGGCGTATGGGGTGTGATTTCGCCCTTTAATTTCCCGTGTGCGCTCTCAGGAGGACCCGCCGGTGCTGCATTGATTGCCGGCAATACTGTCGTTCATAAACCTGCCGATGATGCGCCATTAACGGCTGTTTTGCTGGCTCAATGTTTCCATGATGCTGGTCTTCCGCCCGGCGTGTATAACATGGTGACAGGCGGTGATGAACCCGGTAAGGCATTGGTCGCTAATAACGATATTGATGGCATCACATTTACAGGGAGTTATGATGTCGGCATGTCGATATTGCGGAAGTTCAGTACACAAACAGGTTATATGCGCCCTGTCATTGCAGAAATGGGTGGTAAGAATCCTGTTATTATCACTAAAAATGCTAATCTTGAAAAAGCGGCTTATGGTGTGATGCGTTCTGCATTTGGACTCACTGGGCAAAAATGTTCGGCTTGTTCACGGGTTTATGTCGATAATGAGGTTAAAGAGGTTTTTACGCAGATATTGGTTGATATAACTGAAAAAATTAAAGTTGGCGACCCCACCGAACGCGAGACCTTTATGGGACCGATTATTAACGGTACAGCTTATCGTGCCTATCGACGCTATGCTAGGGAACTTGCAGACCAAGGGGATGTGCTGACAGGTGGCACAACACTCGAAATAGGGGATGGCTATTATGTCGCGCCGACAGTGGTTGATAATTTGCCCGACAACCATGCCTTATGGACAGAAGAGATGTTCGCGCCGATTGTGGTACTTGGTGGCTACGACGACATAGATGAGGCGATGAAAAAAGCTAATCATATTGACTTGGGTTTGACGGCAGGTTTCTATAGTGAAGATAAAGCCGAGATTGACTGGTTCTTGTCGCATATTGAAGCGGGTGTCGTTTATGTCAATCGAGAGTCGGGTGCCACAACAGGGGCGTGGCCCGGTTATCAGGCTTTTGGGGGTTGGAAGGGGAGTACAGGCTCTGGTAAGGCGGCTGGTAGCTATTACTATTTGCAACAATATATGCGTGAGCAAAGCCATACTATTGTTGATTGATAGTCCGTTTGATGGCGACAAGTGATTGGATAGGTGCAAGAATCACAATCATCTTATCGAAATATTCTATTTGTGGACAGTTTGTGGGCTGTCCACTTTGCTTATATCAACATAGCATTTTTGAAATATCATCACTATCCCAGAAAACCTCAATGCTTGTAGCGTATAATAGAATATTACACTATGCTTGTGTTGAAGAAATAATTTATTCGAGCAAGGAGTTATTTTATGGCTGTTCCAATTGATTTTGGTATGAATGTTGCGGTACTTCCGGGTACACGGCACGGCGAACCCACAAACATTGCAGACTTAGGTGGCGCAAAGTGGGCGCGGATGGTCTTTTTCCACAGTCGGCATTTCAATATGGATGAGACCAAGTCCTTCGCATATTATGATGCAATTGTTAAAAAATACGCTGAACAGGGTATTGGTTCGCTATTTGTTCTCATCCAAGATACTTTTTGGGGTAATGGACCTTGGGATAGTGGGGGATGGGATGTGTATGCGGAAAATTTTGGCGTGGTTGTCGGGAAAATCGCCAAACACTTCAAAGGAAAGTCGGTTGCTTATCAAGTTTGGAATGAACCCGACCTCTCAGGGTCATCTATCCCGATGAATCCTCAAAATTATGCGCTGATTCTCAATACTGTTAGTAAGGCAATCAAGGCAGAAGATGTCAATGCGCCGGTTGTCATGGCAGGTTTGGCAAAAGGGGCAGGAGAAGCGGTTCAATACGTTCAGGATGTGCGGAAGGCTATCCCTAGTAAACGCTTACCTGTTGATGGTATCGCTATCCATTTTTATGGTCAATATGTGGGTAACAAAAAACCAACAGATGCAGAACATCCCGGCGGTGTTTTTGGCTCATTAGAAGAATCCTTAAAAATATTCAAGAGGGGAATTCCTAATATCCCTGTATGGATTACTGAAATTGGCATTGTCAATCATGATGATAATTTCCGTTGGAATGATGCCCAAAATAAGGCGATTGCTCGTTATATTGAAAATGTCATTAACTACATGCAGCGCAATCATAGTAGTTGGGTCAAGGCTGTGATTTGGTTTGCATGGGGCGACATCATGGAAAATGGCGGCATGGTCGATTTAGAGGGTAAACAAAAGCCACAATACCATGCGTTTGTGAATACTATTCGTAGCCAAAAGGTAGAACAATCGCCCTATATTTTGACACCCACGACAACACTCAATGTTCGTCAGGCAGATTATTCCCAATTTGAAAAAGTTGGTAGAGCCGAAGATGGCACAATCATGACAGTGCTTGACCCACCTGCATTAGCAAAGGCAAAAATGGCTGATGACTCAACAGAGCAGTGGATATGCGTTAAAAATCCTGTGGGTGACGGGCAAGCGTGGGTTGCGGCATGGCTGATGGAAGTTGCCGCAGAATCGCCGCTTACTATTCGGCGTAAAGGTGGCGGATTCATGAATCTGCGGAGTGGTAATATGAGAGAACTCACGCTGGCTGGAGAAGTTAAAAAGGGAGACAAAATTTCACCCCTAGAGTCACCGTCTATTGCATTTGAGAAGGTTCGTCTCGGTGATGGAGATAAAACATTTGATAATCTCAAGAATTGGATTTATGTAGAAACACCATTTGGACAACGAGCGTGGGTTGCTGCGTGGTATATGAAGGTGCATGAGGAATCAGAAACACCTGCTGCGATTGAAGGGGCAGATTCCACAAAATCAAGCTCTACGCTTGATGATGGAAAAACAACTGGCGAAACACCACCACCAGCACTGTTAAGCGCCGATGAATTGGCTGCTATTCTTAGTGAAGAGGTGAAAAAATTTGCGGGGGATGGCGATGTTGCTGGACAAGCATTGTTACCCTTATCCGATGATATGCACAAAACCTATGCTATCAATGTCGTGGGTGATAGTGGGGTTAGCGTGCGAGTATTGGCGCGAATCATCAGTGACAAAATCGTGATTGAGGCTGATGTATCAGAATCATTGCTTACAAATCTGGGAGAGCGCGGTGTCTCGCGTGGTCAGATTGTCCTCGTGTACGCTGGAGAAACACGCCCATCATAATCTATATCAATTAGGGTGAATCAAAAAACCCGTCTCAGGTTGAAACGGGTTTTTATTTTGCTATTCGCTAATGATTAGCCACCATTGCTCAGACCATTGATAACGTTAGAGAAGATGTTACCAATTGTGGGACCGAGAACGGCTAGTACGACAATCACGACGACAGCTACCAACACGAGGATGAGGGCATATTCGACTAGACCCTGACCTTCTTCATTTTGGGGACGATACAGCATGTCACATACTCCATATGATTGCAAAGTGCCAATAAAGACTTACTCCTTTTATGATAATACCAATTCTCAAAAAAAAGTGTATAGATTTTGTAAATTTTTCTCAATTAATCATGGTTTTGCTTCATTTGTTTGAGACAGTTGGATTGGGTACAGTGGTCGGCTATAATAGCGAATAACTCGATTGCTGCATCAGACAGAATAGAAAGACTATTATTATGGAAAACCACAGCATAGCACGCAATACAGGGATACCACTCAATCTCGGCTGGGTCGAAAATACCACTGTGAATCCGAGTGCGACTCAACGCCGTGCGGTAACACTTGGCAAACGACGCTCGATTAAGAAGGAATGGCAAGCCGCATGGTTGCTCAAAGCGATTACCTGTATTGACCTTACAACCCTTGCCGGAGATGATACGCCCGGTAAGGTTCGGCGTTTAGCGGCAAAAGCCCGTCAACCGGTGCGACAAGATATTTTAGAGGCTCTCGGCGCAGAAAACTTAGGTATCACGACAGGGGCAGTCTGTGTTTATCACGAGCGTATTCCTGACGCATTAGCTGTCTTGAAAGGCACAAAGATACCCGTTGCGGCTGTTTCAACAGGTTTTCCTGCTGGACTCAGTCCTTTTACGCAACGGATTCAAGAAATTAAGGCATCGGTGGCACTCGGCGCACAAGAAATAGATATTGTGATTAGTCGTGAGCATGTATTACAAGGCAATTGGGAGGCGCTGTATCGTGAGGTCTGTGAAATGCGTGCCGCTTGTGGTGAAGCCCATATGAAGACTATCCTTGCAACGGGTGAACTGGGTCCCCTATGGAATGTTGCGAAGGCGAGTAAGATTTGTATGATGGCAGGGGCAGATTTTATCAAGACATCTACAGGGAAAGAACCTGTCAATGCGACGCTAGAAGTTGGCTTGACGATGACGCGGACTATCCGCGAATATCAAGCCATGACGGATTTCAAAATTGGGTTCAAGCCTGCGGGCGGTATTCGGACAGCGAAAGATGCTCTGACTTGGCAAATCCTCATGAAAGAAGAGTTGGGTAATGAGTGGCTAGAACCGCATTTATTCCGTTTTGGCGCGAGTAGCTTATTGACTGATATTGAACGGCAGCTATCGCACCATGTCACGGGACGCTATGCTGCGAAACATCACATGCCGATAAGTTGAGCGACATACCCCTGGAATCTTATGCTCACAAAACAAGAAATCAAGCAACTCAAAGAAGATAAATTAGACGATTTGTATGCCGAACTAAAGCAGTCAAAAGACAATCGTACTATTCAATTTATCCTTGAAAATTTGGGTAAATTACCAGATAGTTTCGATGGGGATATTTTGCTTCCATTTCTTGTGCATTCTCATGATGATATTCGCTTATGGGCGGTAAAAAATCTCGGTAAAATTCAAGATACACAATATCTTGATGTGCTATCAGAGGTTGCACAAAATGATGATGATTCGATGGTACGGCGAGAAGCGATTTCTTCTTTAGGGAGAATGCGTGATAGAAAAACTATTCCTGTCTTACTTGAAAGCCTGATCGATTCTGACCCGAAAATTACGTTACAAGCGATTCGGGGCTTACTCGTTTTTAAGCATACTTCCAAAATTGAGGCGGAACTCCAGCAATTGCAAAATCATCCGAATGAGATGATTCAAGAGGTCATTACACGCGAATTATCGCTAAACGGCAAAAAATCTGAAATAAAATACCCGCATCCTATGTCGCCTGATTCCATGAAAAATACCGTTGTTCATGGTGATGTTCGTGATACTTTGCAAGTAGTACCTGCAGACTCTATTCACCTGACTTTTACGTCGCCCCCTTATTACAATGCGCGTGACTACTCTATTTATGTCAGTTACGAAGCCTATCTCGACTTTTTGACCGATGTTTTCACAGAAGTTCATCGTGTGACAAAAGAGGGACGTTTTTTGATTGTCAATACATCGCCAGTGATTGTGCCACGCTTTAGCCGCGCCTATGCCAGCAAACGCTATCCGATTCCGTTTGACCTTCATGCACGGTTAACAAGCATTGATTGGGAATTTATTGATGATATTGTGTGGGCAAAACCGGAAACCAGTGTCAAGAATCGCAATGCTGGTTTTCTGCAACATCGCAAACCTATCGCTTATAAGCCGAATCCTGTGACAGAGTATTTGATGGTTTATCGCAAAAAGTCAGAAAAGTTGATTGACTGGAATATCAAACAATATGCCTTTGAGACAATTGAGCAAAGCAAGGTGGGTGATGGTTACGAAACATCGAATTTATGGCAAATAGACCCTACGTTTAATAAAATACACAGCGCAGTTTTCCCTAATGAATTGTGCAATCGGGTTATTAAGTATTATTCGCTTGTGGGTGATTTGGTTTTTGACCCTTTCGGTGGCAGTGGCACACTAGGAAAAGTTGCTTATGAGCTTAAGCGCCATTTCTTCTTGACTGAGATGGACAACACCTATTTTGAACATATCAAGAGGTCATTCGGTGGGCAGCCACTGTTTGATGAGTTTCCACCGCGATTTTTGTCATTGGATGAGTTCTCGCAAACTGTTAGCAATTTTGAAACGTTATTTGAGTGAAAAGAGTACATAATGCCTTCTATAGCAGAGATTTTCAAAACGATGGATTATAGCCCAGCACCTGAATCGGCAGCAGCAGCACAGGCATGGCTTGATGACCATGGACGCAAGTTTGACTTGTTCATCAATAATCAATGGCAAGCACCCACCGATGCAACATATATTGAAGTGACTGCGCCTGCAAGTGGGGCAAAATTGGCGGATGTTGCCAATGCGAATTCAGCCGATATTGATAAAGCTGTGAAAGCGGCTCGTAAAGCCTTCAAAACATGGAGTGCCACTACAGGGCATCAACGCGCTCGTTATTTGTATGCCATTGCACGAAACATTCAAAAGCATGGTCGCTTATTCTCGGTGCTGGAATCACTAGACAATGGCAAGCCGATTCGTGAATCACGCGATATTGATATTCCATTGGTGGCACGGCATTTTTATCATCATGCAGGGTGGGCGCAATTGATGGCGACTGAAATGGCAGGCTATCAACCGCTTGGTGTGGTAGGGCAGGTCATCCCGTGGAATTTCCCTTTGTTGATGTTGGCGTGGAAAATTGCTCCGGCACTAGCGATGGGCAATACTGTTGTCATCAAACTCGCACCCTCTACACCTCTCACAGCGATTCTCTTCGCCCAAATTTTGCAAGAAAGTGGCTTACCTGCTGGCGTGGTCAATGTAGTGACAGGCGGTGATGAAGCAGGGGCATCTATCACAAGCCATCCTGATATCGACAAAATTGCGTTTACAGGCTCAACCCCTGTGGGAGCAATCATTCGGCGTGTGACGGCTGGTACAGGTAAAAAATTGTCGTTGGAACTTGGCGGTAAATCACCGTATATCGTCTTTGAAGATGCCGACCCCGATGGTGCAATCGAAGGCTTAGTGGATGCAATTTGGTTCAATCAGGGGGAGGTATGCTGTGCTGGTTCGCGTTTGCTGGTGCAAGAAAATATTGCCGATGATTTCTTAGCTAATTTGCGGCGACGTATGGGACAATTACGAGTCGGCGATTCGCTCGATAAGAGTATTGATATGGGCGCAGTGGTTGACCCTGTGCAGTATGCGACGATTGATAAGTGGGTGAAAGCTGGTGTCAATGAAGGCGCGGCGATTTATCAACCTGATATTCCGATGCCTGAAAATGGTTGTTTTTATCCACCGACGCTGCTAACGAATGTTTCACCGTCTTCGACTGTGGTACAAGAAGAAATTTTTGGTCCCGTACTGGTGGCAATGACATTCCGCACGCCGGCAGAGGCGATTCAATTGGCGAATAATACACGCTACGGACTCGCGGCTAGTATTTGGAGCGAGAATATCAATACTGCTTTGGAAGTGGCACATAAAGTCAAAGCAGGGAGTGTTTGGATTAACAGCACGAATCTATTTGATGCAGCGAGTGGCTTCGGTGGCTATCGTGAAAGTGGTTTCGGGCGCGAAGGTGGTAAAGAGGGCTTGTACGAATATGTCCGTCCGATATGGAAAAAACGTCCTAAACCGACATTAGATTGGGGCGAAAATGGCGAACCTGATGTTAAGGCATGGTCAAAACATACGCCGCCGCGTCCATCTACAAAAAGCAGTGTTGCGAATGGTTCTCTGCCACCGCTTGATAGAACCTCGAAACTCTATATTGGCGGTAAGCAAGCCCGTCCTGATGGCAATTATAATTTGCCGATTCTGAGTCCTGATGGACGTGAAATCGGGCAAGTCGGGGATGGCAATCGCAAAGATATTCGCAATGCTGTTGAAGCCGCACACAAAGCACGCGGTTGGGCAGACCGTAGCCCGCATAATCGCGCTCAAATTTTGTATTATATCGCGGAAAATCTCGCTATTCGTGCCGATGAATTTGCACAACGACTGGTCGATATGACGGGTTGCAAGAAAAAAGATGCGGAAGCAGAGGTGCAACAGTCGGTAGAGCGTTTATTCACCTATGCGGCATGGTCGGATAAATTCGGTGGCACAGTGCAAGAAACGACTCTGCGTGGGATTGTCGTCGCCTATCATGATTATCTCGGTGTAATTGGAATTGCTTGCCCCGACGAAGCGCCGTTATTGGCATTTATCTCCTTACTTGCGCCAGCAATTGCACGCGGCAACACTGTAATTGTCATTCCATCAGAGAAATACCCCCTCAGTGCAACCGACTTTTACCAGATATTGGAAACATCAGATTTACCTGCTGGCGTTATCAATATTGTGACAGGCAAGCGTGACCATCTAACAAAAACGCTGGTTGAGCATGATGATGTCGATGCCATGTGGTACTTCGGCACAGCAGAGGGCAGTTACTTTGTCGAATACTTGTCCTCATCGAACATGAAACGTACATGGGTTAATTATGGCACAGCACGCGATTGGTCTGATGAGACACAAGGCGCAGGGCATGATTTTTTGCACGAGTCGATTCAAGTGAAAAATATCTGGGTGCCAACAGGGGTAACGTAATATTAGATAGATTGTCGGGAGATAATAACAGTCTCCCGAATGACTATCCGCGCCCAATGAAGGGCATTTGTGTTGCCATGATGGTCATGAATTGCACGGCGTTGAACTATGCTTGTGCAGTGTTTTCTGAGGACGTGTTGATTACTTCAGCAATTGAAGCGGCTGTATCGCGTCCCCAAAAACCTATAAGCCCCTTGATATTGGTGTAGCCATTACTGGCATTGGGATAAGACCATGCCACATTATGGATGCTGATTCCGGGTGCTTCGAGGTTATACCAGTAGCCGATACCGCGATGAGGGCAAGTCCATGTTTTATCCGTCTTAACAAGATATTCCATATTGATTTGTTCAGGATGAAAATACCAATTGCCACTTTCGACAACGATATAGTGATTGCTTTCATTTGATAAGGCTAAAACTGTTCTTTCTTCGTTATTGGCACGAATAATATACGCCATTGTTACACCTCGTTGAAGTTGTTGGCTCTAACAGCTCGGTAGGGTACTTGTAATATAATGAAAGAATGTGTCAGAATTCTTTCATACCCCCAATTTTGAGGGGCTGAATCTTGTGATGGGGTGTGATACAGTAGCTTATGCTAGGCGACTATCACTTTTCTACAACGCTTCTTAGTACAAATTCCTCATTTTGACAAAGTTTTAATCTTGTTACAATTAGCATAGTGTCACAATACAGCTGTATGAATTTGTCGGAAAATTGACCTCAAATGCTATCTATAATTGATTGGCGTGATTCCCAAATCTGTATTATTCTAAAAATAGAGGAACAAGTTTTCTATTATTAGGTCTATTATGACCTTTTGAGATATAATAAAAAGTGATAACTGTCATCGTAAGTTAATGAGGTGCTATCATGCCGTACTATCATCATTCCTATGATAACGACGAACCGATTTTTGCCAGTTTGCGGCATGAAATCATGGCAAACTGGGTTGAAAAAAATTGGATACCACAAAACCCTGAGACCGATTGGGTGATGGTGGGTACAGACAAGGTGTGTCTTAATCCCAAAAACCTTGAATTATTCACGCAATCGGTGGTACTCAAGGCAGGATATCGTTTTGCAGGTCGCAAGCCGACTGGTCATGCGATTTTGCCGTTCGTAATGCAGCATGACCATCAGGGTAAAATTGACGAGACAACAGGCAGCTATATTTACCGTTTTACACTCGGAACAGTGGATGTTGTCGAGGTGTTGGTGTTATCTGTGTATTTTAGCGATGGTTGGCATCAGGTGTGTATGGCTTGTGTGCCACAAGAATTTTTGTCTGTATGGGCAGATTTCTTGACGACTTGCCGCCGCCTTGCCTATCCTGAACAGAGTGTGATGGTTATCGGGGGGAATCAACGAAATTTTGAGCCGCGTGTGACATGGGATGAAATTATCCTTGAAGACGATCTCAAGCAGACAATTCTCAAAGAAGTGGAGAATTTCTATACACGAGGGGTCGCTATTTATCAGCGATTGAATATCAACCCATTCCGTAAGATTTTGTTGGCAGGTGTGCCGGGTACTGGCAAAACGATGCTCTGTAATGCACTGGCGAAATGGGCGATTGATAAAGGCTATCAAGCTATTTATGTATCGAGTGCTGATGCCAACGGCGCACAATTTTGGAAAATTCAGCAAGCACTCCATACGGCTGCTCATTCACAAAAACCTGCCTTGATTCTGCTAGAAGAATTGGATGCTTATCTTAATGCACACGAAAAAGCCTTGATTCTGAATGTGCTGGATGGGTCGGAATCGTTTGCCAATAAGCAGGGGACATTGCTGATTGCAACGACGAATTACCCCGAATCGATTGATGAACGGGTTCTTAAGCGTCCGGGGCGGCTTGACCGTATTTACATCATCCCACCGATTAAAAATGCCGAACTCGCAGAACGGATGTTGAAGCATTATCTAGGGGATTTGTGGCTGCCTGAACATGTTGAACTTGCACCTAAATTGGTCGGTTATCCGGGCGCGTTTATCCGCGAAGTAGCTGTTTTCGCCCTGACACAGTTGGTTGATTTGGATGCTGATACACTGACTTTAGATGTCTTGCAAAGTTCGTTTGAGCGTTTGCAGGCACAAATCGAAGCGCGAGATGAATTTATTATCACCCAACGCAAGCCAGAAGACGAAACTGATGAAGAATCTGCCATAGATTGCGAAGAGGGCGGAGCGAAATAAGGCGTAGTGGCTCAAAGGAATAAATCGTTTTTCAATATAAAAAAGACCTTAAAACTGAGAGCCATTCTCGGTTTTTTGTATTTCTATAGATAACGTGGCATGGATTGGTTAGGCGCGGATTTTGCCTATTCTGTGTTACTCTCTTCACGATACATTCACCGTTCCTTTTCATTAGAAAGCGTCACTATGCTGCGAACTTTTTCGGCAGAAGAAAAATATGATTCTAATTATCGCTGGCTGATGTTGGCACTCGCGGCATTGACTCCCACATTGGTCTTAGCCATGCCCAATATGTCACTGCCTGTTCTCTTCCCAGAGATTTCAGCAGAATTGAATCTCAGTTTGGTACAAGTGGGGTGGATATGGGCAGTTAGCTCTATCACAGGCATGTTTATCGGGCTAGTTGGTGGCACAGTTGGGGATAGATTCGGCGCACGGCGGACACTGATTATGCTTTGCTTACTGACAGGAGTTGCCGGTGCATTGCGTGGTTTCTCTGCTAATTTTATCACCTTCATGATGACCTCATTCCTGTTGGGTCTGGTTCAACCAGCGATTGCGGTCAATGTATTCAAAATTGCGGGCGAGTGGTTTCGACCTGCACAATTAGGGATGGCAAGTGGCGTTATTTCGGCAGGCTTCGCGGCTGGCTTGTCGCTAGGTGCGCTGGTGAGTGCAAGTATATTATCACCGTTGCTAGGGAGTTGGCGACAGGTATTTTTTTTCTATGGCATATTGGCAGTTATCATCGGGTTATTGTGGTATATGCTGCATCCACGCGATGAAGACTCAGACGCTACTCGTAAAAGTTATGTTCCTCTGCGGCAAGGTTTACCCCATGTGATGCGTCTGCGAAAAATATGGCTGATTGGCTTGGGCGGGATGGGTATTCGGGCTTGCGTCGTGGGTGCAACGGGCTATCTGCCAACATACTTGCGCGATATCGGTTGGGAAACAGTCCGTGCGGATAATGCTCTGGCAACTTTCTATTTTGTGAGTTTATTAGCGGCTATCCCGATTGCTGTATTATCTGACAAAATGCAAATCCGACGCGGTTTCTTGATGTTAGCCGCATTGATGATAACGCTCGGTGTGGGCTTGCTATCGGTTGTTGAGGGCAACTTAGTTTGGGTAGCTGTCATGATTGCAGGGGTAACATTCGATGCTTTAATGGCAATTCAGATGACCACAATTATGGAAGTTGAAGGGGTTGGGGTTGCTTATATTGGGACAGCACTTGGTTTTTCTGGCGTGATACGCAATTTTGGCGGGACATTCTCGCCGCCATTAGGCAATAGTCTGGCTGTTTATGGACTCAATGTGCCGTTTATATTTTGGGCTGCGATGGGATTAATCGGACTTGTGGTATTTTCGCTACTTCCATCCAAGCAAAAGAAGAAAGTTGAAGACAATATCGTGACATCACCAGTACCATCTTAAAGTAGCAGAATATTAGCCTCAACTGTATGATTCACACTTTAATTGAGCCTATAAAGGACAAGTTTGATGAATATTGTGACACCGAAAGAAATTCTTCGTGAAATCACGCGCTTGAATCCATTTGAACGCTTTGAAGATGGTCGTCCACGAGTGCCGGATGATTTGTTGCAACGCATGGAAAAGTTCACCACTGAAGAAGCATGGGGAACGCTGCGTAAACACGGTTATCATCATCAATTTGAGGGCAACTGGATTCAGACACATCCCGACAAGATTCTCGTTGGGCGTTGTGTCACGGCAATGATGTTACCACATCGCCCCGATTTCCATGATTTGGTGCAAGAACAGGGCATCCGTGATGGGCGTATTGGCGGTCAAAATTCATGGGTGATTGATACATTAGTTGAAGGCGATGTTCTGATTGTCGATATGTTTGGCAAGGTCAAAGATGGCACATTTATTGGTGACAATCTCGGTACGTCGATTCAATCGCGCACGAAACGCGGCGCAGTCATGGATTGTGGTATCCGCGATTATCAAGGCTTGCGTGAATTGCCTCAAGCCGCTTTTTTCTGTCGTGGCGTAGACCCATCAGCGATTGCCGATGTCACACTAGCAGGGATTAATATGCCGATTCGTATTGGCAGTGTCACGGTGCTACCCGGCGATATTGTACTTGGCACACCAACAGGGGTTATTTTTATTCCGCCGCATCTTGTTCAGGAAGTGGTCGAAACAGGCGAGGATATTCAATCACGCGATGAATGGGGTAAGGCGATGCTCAATCAGGGCAAATATACGCCCGGCGAAATCGACGTTCCTAACTGGGAGGAACACATTGAAGCGGCTTATCAACAATGGCGAAGTGCAAAAGAGGATTAACTTACCATGACTGATAATGCGTCATTAGAAGCAAACGTCAATACCAATTCTCGCCCGTCAGAACTCAAGATTACTGATATGCGGATTTGCAATCTCAAAGGCTTGCCGATGGATGTTACGCTGATTCGGCTCGATACCAATCAGGGTATTAGTGGCTATGGCGAAGTGCGCGATTGGGCTAGTCCGACGTATGCCCTGATGCTCAAGAGTCGTATTCTCGGTGAAAATCCTTGTAATATCGACAAAATTTTCCGCAAGATAAAACAATTCGGACACCACGCACGGCAAGGTGGGGGTGTTTGTGGGATTGAGATGGCACTCTTCGACTTGGCAGGGAAGGCTTACGGTGTTCCGGCGTATCAATTGGTTGGTGGCAAGTTCCGAGATAAAGTTTTGTGCTATTGTGATACGGATTCTGTGCCAGATGGTACGCAAATGGGCGAACGGCTAAAGAAGCGTATGGAAGAAGGTTTTCAATTTCTCAAAATGGATATTGGCATTGGTCTCCTAAAAGATGTTCGCGGCGCGTTGACTGCTATCCCAGAAATGTTGGAGACACAAAATGTCATGCACCCCTTCACAGGGATTCAAGTGTCGCCACTGGGTATTGAATTTCTGGTAGATTATGTACGGCAAGTACGCGATGTGATTGGTTATGAAGTGCCGCTTGCAGTTGACCACTTCGGGCATATTACGGTTGGAACGTGTATTCGGCTAGGGCGTGCGCTCGACCCGTTTATGCTGGCGTGGTATGAGGATATGATACCGTGGCAATTCACTGACCAGTACGTGCGCCTCTCGCAATCCGTGATGACCCCTATTTGCACAGGCGAGGATATTTATCTGAAAGAAGGTTTCAAGCCATTACTCGAAGCACAGGGCGTAGCGGTGATTCATCCTGACCTTGCGACTTCGGGCGGTATCATGGAAACCAAGAAAATTGGTGATTTGGCGCAAGAACACGGGGTTGCAATGGCGATGCACTTTGCTGGTTCGCCGATTTCCTTCCTTGCGAATATTCATTGTGCGGCTGCTACTGAAAATTTCTATGTGCTGGAAAATCATTCGGTAGATTTGCCATGGTGGGATGATTTACTGGATGCTTCAACCAAACCAATGATTCAAGATGGTTATGCGCCTGTGCCGGAATTGCCGGGACTCGGTTTTGGTGATATTAACGAAGCCGCTATCCGCGAACGCATGGACAGTACACGCTCTGGCGGTTACTTTGACGAGACATCACAATGGAATGATGAACGCTCGCATGACCGTTTGTGGAGTTAGCATCAAACATCATATGAAGGGTGGTGAGAAATTACCCTCGTGGTGCTGATAGGGCATCGGGTAGTGGGAAATCGACTTTTGCGAAAGGTATTATCCGCATAGGGCAATTTCCTATACAATAGTTTTAGAACAAATGAGGAGAATTCTCTATGACTATTCCAACCCCTAATGTCGCATTTGATGAACTGATTACCTTCTTAGCATCATCGCCTTCTACCCGTGAGATTGTTACCTATCATCCATCAGAAAAATTACAAGCGCGGATGAGCGACTTGTTGGAGAAAAATCGGCAGGGTAGGTTGAGCATAGATGAACAATCTGAGTTAGATGAATTTCTGCGTATGAATCGCTTCATGAGTCACTTACAGGCGAAAGCAAAGCAAAATCTGAGTGCGTCATGACCCGTTATATCTCGGCTGAATTACGTCGCAAAATTAGAGAGCTTTGCGCTTCTATTGGTAGCTATCCCTGTAAATCTGAGAATTCATAATCAGTGTCATAAATGGTTAAATGGATGAAAGTATGCAACCTTTTTCTTAGCCGTAGGTTGCGTACCAATTTTCAGTTGACGGCTGCATATTGTAAAAATCTGTCCAAGGGCGTGCTTTTTCTTGGGCGATTCTGATGAGTTTGCGTAAACGGTCTGTTGCTGTACCCGTTAAGAAGGCTTGACGCTCGTCAGTTGGCATGGCTGCGCCCTCTTTCCAGATAGCACGCCCAGCAAGGAAACCACTCGCGCCACTTTCGCAGGCAATGAGGACTTGGGGTTCAAATTCTTCAAAATCGACACCGGCACTCAGCAGCACCCACGGAATACTTGATGCCGCACTGAGGCGTTCACATTGTTTGCGCCATTCGTCATGGTCTTGGTTAAATTGCAAATCGACTGGAAATTCCATTTTGAGGATATCAATCCCCGTTTGGCTGAGGCGACGCGCTGTTTCGACAACAATATCAGCGCGTTGTTGTGCAAATTCGGGGCTGTTTTTGGGGATATTGGCATCAAGGCTATACGACAAGGGTTCTAGGAAAAGGGGCAAATCCCACGCATGACAATCACGAACGACTTGCCGTATCATCTCATCTAATTCATCAGCGAGTGTCTCTGCCTGTGGGTTATAATAGACAAGCAGTTTCGCCGCACTTGCGCCCATTTTACGAATTTTTTCGGGTGTCCACGAGTCGATAAATTCTACTTTGCGATAGGTCGAATCGCCACTGTAACCGCTTTTCTCGAGCGCCATGAGCAAGCCCGCTTTGCCGTTCATGTGCATAGCAGGGGAGAGACCATAAATAGGGTCGGTCAGAACAGCACTGGCATCTTTAGCTAATTCACTGATAATCTCAACTTTGACTTGTACCAATTGTTGATAAGATGTGTTATCGGGCATCATGCGACGGTAACTGCCGCGTTGGTCAAAAGCCAAAATGCCGAAAATATCAGCCTCACCTAAACTTGTCATTTTCAAACCACGATAGCGTCCGGCTGTGATTTCAATCGTCATAGCGTTTTTAATTTACTCCTATTTGTCGTATACCAATGGCAAAAAAAGCGTAACACAGAGAAACGGAGAATCAGAGACGCAGAGTGTCATTTGAATAGGATTCTTTGCGTTTTTTGCGCGTTGCGGTTCATCTTTTCTCTAAGTTTTTATCAGATGTTACTTTTATAGAATCTGGAAAGTAATTGGCAATAAAATCTCGGTTTTGTAGGGGCATAGCGCGTTCTGCCCTTACGACAGAATTCTAAAAACTTTTGGGACTCCACATTTAATGTTCATAACCTGCGAGGTTGCAATCTGCGACAGGCGTACCGTCTGTTTGTAAGCGTTCAATAGCGGCGCGACATTGTTGAATCGCTTCCGCACCATCTAAAACTTCTATTGTCAGGTCAAAACTTTGTGTTTCGTTCGGTTGTAGCATCACCAATCGCCCTGACTCACGGGCGGCATTTTGACCTTCTGGGATGCAATTACCGGGTTCAATCCCACAAACGTAAATCCCTTGCCGTGTGTTTTTCCACTGGGTTAGATACGGTAAAGTATCGGTTTTCCAAGCGAACTTTAATCCGATATCTTCATTGAACAAAGCCGCTTGTGCTGTATGTGTATTATCTTGTTTTGCATGATGAAAAAAGACTTGTTCGGGATAGCCAACCGAAGCGCCTTCATAGGTTTGCCATGTTTCTACACCTGATAGGGCATCGTCATCTCGTGGATAGATATCACTCGCAACAAGCAATTCTGTTCCTTCGCGCACGAGAGGATAGCCCACATTACAATGATAGAGCAACATAAAGGGAGTCGGTTCATCGCCAATATTAGTGATTTCATCGGAAACATGAATCGCTGTTTTGCCAAGATTGAGGGTATAGGTGCGCGTAACTTCAAATTGTTCACCAAATAAACGTGATTGATGCAGTGTGCTTTTTAAGCGCATCACTTGGTTTTTCATGTCTGATGAAACAGCCGTCGCCCGTTGGCGTGTGTAATTCCCATGAATATCACGTCCGTCTTCGGGTGCGCCAACATGGGTAAGACCACAAGTTGTCAGTAAGCCACCATTAAACAGACTCAACCAACTTTGACCATAATCCGGCGGATGCGGCGACCCCGAACTAATCCATGTCAGAGGCATTCCGTTATAATGCGCTGTCCAGATATCCATGCCTCTATCGGGCAAAATTGTGAATGTGAGACCGCTACTATTGTAAGCATCAATGATTCGCATCCCATTGGGCAGTGTTGATTCGCGGAAGTCGATGAACTGCCGCATATCGAGACTATGTTTGTTGATGAGGTCGTGATTCAACCAATCTTTTGCCATTGTTTATGCCTTCTTTGCCATAAACTCACCGATTATTGCTATTTTTTCTACATCTATTATCGCTTATTGAGCCATCCTGCCAGAAAATCAGCATCAAAACAATCCCCTGACTATTTTCATGGTGCTATAAATGAGTGGTCATAAGCTGAATTTTGGATAATATAGATGTTCATGATGGTTAAAAAATAGGTGTGCCAGTGGATAAAAAATGGGATGTATTGGGTATCGGTGCGGCGGCAATTGATGATTTGCTCTTCGTTGCGGATTATCCCAAAGAAGATACAAAAATGAAGGTCGAGCGAGTCGAACGGCATGGCGGCGGCTTGGTGGCAACGGCGTTAGTCGCGGCACATCGACTTGGTTTGCGAGCGGCATTTGCTGGCGTTTTAGGGCATGATGATGAATCAAAGTGGATTACAGCAGATTTACGTCGTGAAGGGGTTGATACGACACCCGTTACCGTACTCCCCGACACATTTCCTATTCATGCCTATATTATCGTCGATAGCCAACATCATTCTCGAACAATCTTGTACAATCAAGACTCGCGCAGGCTGACTCGCGATGATTTGCCCGATGAGGCAACGATTCGTGCTACAGGTATTTTGATGATTGATGATACTGTCAACGGAGATATCACTCAGATTGCAGGCATCGCACAACAATTCGGCATCCCTGTTATCGCTGATTTTGAACGAAGTTCTTCATTGGCACAGGCTACCGAAATTGACCATCTCATTGTCCCTGAACACTATGCGTATCGCGCCACAGGAGTCAATGACCCATTAGAAGCGGCAAAATTGTTATGGCATGAACAGCGTCATATTGTCGTATTGACAAGTGGGGCAGACGGTTGTTGGTATTATGTTGGTGGTGAAGGTATCAAGCATCAATCGGCTTTCAAGGTGAAAGTTGTTGATACAACCGGTTGTGGTGATGTTTTTCATGGGGCTTATGCGGCGGCATTACATTGTGGCTGGGATGTCGATAGGCGCATTAAATTTGCATCGGCTGCGGCGGCTCTCAGTGCTACACATGCTGGCGGCAGACAAGGTATTCCAGATAAAACACAGGTCGAAACATTGATGCGGACTCGTACTGAATAGCTGACACGATAGAAGTCTTAAATAGCCTTTGATTTGTCATTAATTTATCTACCTTAAAGAATGCCGTTTTGTTGGATATATTGACACAATTGTTATTTTATTGTATTCTTTTGGTATGAGAAAACGATTTCTCAGTAAAAATATTGATTGTTATATACCTTTAAGATGCGTAAAGTGACCATACAAGATGTAGCACAATACGCGAATGTATCACGTTCGACTGTTTCGCGTGTCCTCAATAATAATTCCTCTGTCGATGCAGAATTAGCTGCACGAGTTATGGTAGCAGTGCGTACCCTCGATTATCACCCAAACCGAGCCGCGAGACGTTTACGGAAACAGACCGAAGATGTTGTCGGTTTACTCATTTCCGATATTCGTAACCCCTTTTTCGGCTCTGTGATTCGCGGAATTGAAGATGAGGCTTATAAACAGCATGTCAACCTTGTTCTGTGCAATACGGATGAGGCTTCGAGCAAGATTCAGAATTATCTACAAGTGATGCAAGCCGAGCGCGTCTCAGGGTTGATTGTCGTCCCAACACACGACGACAATCATGATATATTACGTGAAGTACAAGCTGACGGTATCCCGATTGTTTTAATTGACCGCAGCCTAACTTATGAGTCCTTTGATAGAGTGAAAGTCGATAATATCAATGGCGCTTTTCATGCTGTAAATCACTTGTTGGAACATAAATATCGTCGGATTGGTATTATCTATCCTGAGGTTGAAACAGGATACGAACGCTTGCAGGGCTATCAAAAAGCACTTCGTTCAAATGGTGTGGAATATGACTCAAGCCTTGTTGAAGTCTGTGGTTATACAATCGACAGTTCGCACGAAGCGACTAAGCGGCTGATGGCGCAAGAATCACCCCCTGATGCGTTGTTTACAGCGAATAACTTGTTGACACTCGGCGCGATGCGTGCTTTACGAATGAGCAATATCCGTATACCACAAGATATCGCGCTCATCGGTTTTGATGATATGCCTTGGGCAACCGAATTGTATACACCTTTAACAGTGGTCTCGCAACCGACATACGAATTGGGCAAACAAGCATTTGTGACGCTTTATCAGCGTATCAAAAACCCGAAAATGGCATACCAATCTATCTTTTTAACCACGTCACTCATCATTCGTGAGTCCTGTGGTTGTTTACCATCGTAAGAGAGGGAATTTAATGTCTGTCTCATTTGGTCTCGTAGTTCCAGCAGGACCCCAAAAAGGGCATATCAATCAATGGCAAGCAGACTTGGATACAGTCGTTCCATTGCTAGATGGACATTTTGAGAGTCTATGGATGACAGACCATTTCTTTTGGGCAGATAAGCCGACCTATGAGGCATGGACGGTTGTGACATATTTGGCAACACAGTATCCGCAGTTCAAAATAGCCCCAATTGTGCTAGGTCAAAGTTACAGAAATCCGGCATTATTGGCGAAAATGGCGGCAACATTGCAATCACTGACGCAGGGGCGATTCATTATGGGTATCGGGGCTGGTTGGAAAGAAGATGAATATCATGCCTATGGTTATCCTTATCCGCGCCCAAGTATTCGGGTAGCGCAACTTGAAGATACGTTAGAAATCATGACCAGATTATGGAAAGAGTCGGGTAAAGTGTCTTATGCAGGTCAGCATTACAGCATCAAAGAGGCTTATTGCGAACCCAAACCTAATCCGATGATACCGATTCTCGTCGGTGGTGGTGGCACGAAAACAATGATGCTGGCGGCACGTTTTGCTGATATGTGGAATATGCCAGATACGCCATTAACGCGCTACCGCGAACGAGCAAATATCTTGAAGCAACACTGCGAAACGATTGGGCGCGACCCCGATGGTATCCAACTCTCATGGTTTGGGCGCATGGCTGTTCATAATACGACTGCTGAGGCAGAAGCTCTCAGCAATGGCAAAAGGACAAAAGCGAATGCCATTGTTGGTTCGGTTCAAGAAGTCATTGACCAACTGAACGAATTTGTCGATTTTGGTGTCTCGTATTTCATGGTTGAAATATTAGGATTGCCACAACCCGACATTGCTCGGCTGGTTTTTGAGGACATATTACCCAATTTTCAATCAAGGAGGTGAACACTATAAGACCATCTTATCCACGAATTAGTAGTTCTATAAATATAATCAATTCACAAGGAGAAACATTAAGATGAAACGACTCATTATTTTTGTACTTCTCGCCTCGCTTCTGATGCTTGGAACATTGAGTGTCACGGCACAGGACACCTTTTTCGGCAAAACGGCTGATGAATTATTCCCGATTCCCGATGTTGCAGCAAACGAACAAGAACAAGAACTTGCCTTCCAAGCCCTGATGAATGCTAATATCCCAGATGGACGTGCGTTGGGTGAGGGTAAGACGATGACCTTTGGTGTACTCGGTCAGGGTTCGCGTGGCGGTATTTCCGGTACGATTTACTTCTGGCGCAATGCTTTTGAAGCTGCTACTGGTGCTGAGATGGAAATTGTCGAGATTCCCTATAATCAACTGGGGACGACTATTCCTGCCGACTTCTTGACAGAGCAATATACATATGATGCCTTTATCGGTGCGGCATGGCAATATGGTGATTGGGTCAGCAATGGCTGGATTCAACCTATTGACCAGTGGATTGGTGATGAGCGTTTCCCACAATGGTCACCTGATGATACCGCACCTGCTTTTCGTGCATTGCTGGAATGGGATGGTCAGACTTACGGGACACAGATGGACGGTGATGCCCAACTTTTCTACTATCGCTATGACATCTTAAACGACCCTGACTGGCAAGCGGCTTATGAAGAAGAAGTCGGTTCGCCCATGCCTAATCCGCCTACCACATGGCAAGAATTATTGGCTGTTACAGACTTCTTCAATGGCAAAGACTGGAATGGCGACGGCGACCCTGATGACGGTATCAGCTTGCATCTCGCTGCCGGTGGTCAAGGTCACTTCCATTATGCGACATTAGCTGCTTCTTTCGCGGTGACACCATCTGATGGTGATGACCCAACGGCTGTTAGCAAATATGACAATGTTTTCTGGTTTGACCCCGACGATATGACCCCACTTATCAATGAACCGGGTCATGTACGGGCGCTAGAATTCTTGCAAGAACTAGCCGCAACTGGGCAAGAAGCCCAATTCGGTTGGCAACTAGGCGATGCTTGGGATAACTTCTTGGGTGGTAATGCGATTGCAACCTTCTCATGGGGCGATGTCGGTTCACTCTCACAAGATGTCAATCGTTCTTCAATCAAAGGTAACTTAGGCGCGTCAGTGATTCCGTGTTCATCAGAATGGTATGACCGCGAAATTGGCGAATTTGTTGTTGACACTGAGAATCCGAACTGTGTCGGTAATACGACAGGTGGTTCATGGCATCCTACTATGTCAACCTTCACTGAAGAACCCGAATTGACCTATTTCTTCATGGCACTGCTCGCTAATCCTTCCATTAACTTCTACAACGCGACTACGGGTTGGCAAGGTATTGACCCCTGCTGCACCTATCAGCTTTATAGCCCGCGTGGTAATGCAACGTCGGAAGATTACACGGCTGTTGGTTTTGACGCAGGCGACATGGAACGCTATATCAATTCTTATGGTGCTAATGTCTACGATAAGACAACATACCTGACCTATCTGCGGATTCCCGGTACGTTAGAATATATTCAGGAAACACTGGATATTCGTCTGTCTGAGGCTATGACAGGTCAAAGTACCGCACAGGAGGCTCTTGATGCAACAGCAGCAGATTGGGCTGAGATTACAGATGATTTGGATGTCGATAGCCAACTCGCAATCTATCAGGCTTCAATTGGTTATAATCCGTAGTTCGGAGAGTATTTCTGGATACTTGGTGGGTGCTAAGTATTCAGGAATTGCTTTGTGAAATTGTGAGAGGCGGTACAGGTATCGCCTCTCTACATAAACTTAAGAATACTCCCTAGTTAAAATTCTTTTTATAGGAAATCTAAATGCGAAACAACAGAGCCAAATACGCCTTTTTAATGCCGGGTGTCATATGGATACTCTTATTCACCTTATTTCCGCTTGGATACTCATTTTACTTGGGTCTAACAGATTTTCGTCTTGGGCGTGAGGCAGAGTTCATCGGTTTTGATAATTATTCGGAAATTTTGGGGTTAGACGGCGACGGTGGCGATGATAAGGCGCTCAGTACGGCGGGTTTCACGGCGTTTCTCGCGGTGGGTAGTACGTCGATGACCTTACTGGCGGGTACGTTTATCGCGTGGATATTCAACCATGATATTCCATTTGTGAAGCAGATGCGAGCTATTATCACGATGCCATTATTTGCCGCGCCAATTGCCTTGGGCTTTTTGGGGGTGGTCATCTTCAATGAGACATCGGGACCCGTGAACAACATTTTACAAGGATTAGGCTTGCCACGAGTCAATTGGTTTATTTCTCCTTGGGGCGCACGGTTCGCTGTTTTATTCACGGATGTGTGGCAATGGACTCCCTTCGTTTTTATTGTTGTGCTGGCGGCTATGCAAGGTATCCCTGAAGACCTTTTTGAATCAGCACGGTTAGATACGAAATCCAATTGGCTTTTGTTTCGCCATATCACCTTCCCACTTATTGCTCCGGCACTTGGGACAGTCGCACTGCTACGATTAGTTGAGACTTTCAAAGCGATTGATATTCCTTTTAGTTTGACACGCGGCGGACCCGGTCAAGTGACACAAACTTACAGTTATTACACCTATGAAAAAGGCTTAGTAGGCAGTTTTCAACTGGGCGAAGCCTCTGCATTAGCTTATTTGATGGTCATTGTCGCAATCATTATCTCAGCGTTTTATTTCTCGCGTGTCAGTGCGCGGTTTGAGTAAGAGGGAAAGGCAAATTAATCATGGCTACGATAAGTCAAGTTTCTGAAGCGCCTAGTCAGCGAAGTCAAGTTAAAAGTGGACAGACGTTTATCATTTTCCTTGCTTTGGTTGCGACGTTTATGGCACTTTGGCCTTTCTTGTTTGCGATAACAACGTCATTCAAAAAGCAAATTGACTCGACTGATGGGACGGTTATTCCTTGGGTACAATACGAACCCACACTGCTCAATTGGCAGCAAGAATTTGGCGGCGGTGGCGGCGATGCCACATTCAAGGCACTGAGAAATAGCGCGTTGATTGCCTTGGGTGCAACATTGGTTGCCACAATATTAGGGACACTTTCTGGCTATGGGCTGGCACGCTTCAAATACGGTGTCGGTAATAAGAATCTTGTCTCGTGGTTTTTATCGCAACGCTTTTTGCCACCTGTCGCAACGGTTATCCCATTTGTGCTACTCTTCAAAGAACTCAAATTGCTAGATACATTACCCGGTATGATTATTGTCAATGCGACATTCACCTTGCCCTTTGCGGTGTTAATTATGCGTGACCATTTTGCAGAGTTTCCCGCAGAATTGCGTGAATCTGCCTTAGTTGATGGCGCAAATGAATTCACCGTGTTCTGGCGGATTGCATTACCGTTATCAACACCGGCTTTGGTTGCGTCAACATTGATTTGCTTTGCTTTTTCTTGGAATGAATTTTTGTTTGCAAGTGTATTGGCAAATCGTGATTGGAAACCGTACCCGATGTTGGTTGCTGGGTCTGATTCTGTGCGTGGGATTATGTTTAACTTTGTGACGACGCGGATGGTGATTGCTGTCACCTTACCAGTAATTTTGTCCTTGATGGTACAACGCTTTATTGTTCGCGGTTTGACAATGGGCGCTGTCAAAGGCTAGCTCTATTTAGAAAGGGTGTTGATGTTAAGAGGTGATTTGATTCATCCTAGTATTTTGAAGGTACTTGGCAGTGCTGGACATGGTAGCGGCATTTTGATTGCCGATGGAAATTATCCATTTATTAGCCGTGCGAATCCGGCAGCAGAGCGCGTTTATTTGAATCTTGCCCCCGGTCTTTTGAGCGTGACGGATATACTGAAACCATTGTTGACGGCAATTCCCATTGAAGCTGCCCATGTCATGGTCGCAGATAATGGCGCTGTGCCTATCCATCAAGAGTTTGCTGCGATGTTGCCCGATATAGAATTGCAATCTCATAAGCGCTTTCCGTTTTATGATTTGTGCAAGGGCGATGATGTTGCGCTGGTTATTGCATCAGGGGAACAACGCATCTATGCCAACATTTTGTTGATTATTGGCGTGGTTAAGCCGACATGATGGGCAAGCACGTTTCCTGTTCTTGTCCCAAGCCTTGCACAAGCCGAAATAGCCTCTTTCGGGCTTTCATCGCTCTTGCATAAAATGGTAAAGTGAGAGCAAGTCTATAGATTCACAAAAACTACATTGTTAAACAAGAGATACTCCACGAAATTTAACTTTACAACAACGAACACGATAAAACATATCGTATAGGTGGTTTCATGCCCAAATCTATCACTATTAACCCAACAGAGATGCGCCGAACAGACACATTGCAGAGTCAAGATATACCGCTTAATGCTTATCAATCGGATGCGGAAGCAGAGGCGGCGTATTATGGCAGAGAGGCGCTGCTGCGTATGTACCGTGATATGGTCTTTATCCGTGAGTTCGAGACCATGCTTGACCGTATCAAGCGCGAAGGCAATTATCAAGGTATCGACTATGTGCATCGGGGACCGGCACACCTGTCTATCGGGCAAGAGGCGGCGGCTGTTGGACAAGCCTATCATCTGACTGTGGATGATTTAATCTTTGGGTCGCATCGTAGTCATGGTGAAATTATTGCCAAAAGCCTGAGTGCCATCGCAAAATTGGACGATGAGACACTCATGCACATCATGGAAACCTACATGAATGGCGAGACTCTCGAAGTCGTTCAAGAACTAACACCTGAAACGAATGTCAAAGACCTTGCTATAAACTTCACACTCTATGGCACATTATCCGAGATTTTTGGTCGTGCGAAGGGTTTTAATCGTGGCATGGGTGGCTCAATGCACGCCTTTTTTGCTCCATTTGGCATCATGCCGAATAATGCGATAGTCGGTGGGTCTGCGCCGATAGCAACGGGTTCAGCACTCTATAAGCGCGTGAATAAAAAAGCAGGAATTGTCATTGCCAATATCGGGGATGCCTCAATGGGCTGTGGTCCCGTATGGGAAAGTATGATGTTTGCCGCTATGGATCAATATCGCAATCTTTGGGGTGAACATGGCGGCGGTTTGCCTTTGATATTCAATTTTATGAATAATTTCTATGGTATGGGCGGTCAGCCGATGGGCGAGACGATGGGTTTTGGTGTGCTGGCACGGGTTGGCTTAGGTGTCAATCCTGACGCGATGCACACGGAACGAGTCGATGGCTATAATCCTTTGGCGGTTGCCGATGCTATTCGTCGCAAAAAAGAGATACTCGAAAAAGGCGCAGGACCCATTTTGCTGGATACAATAACGTATCGTTATAGTGGACATTCACCATCCGATGCCTCCGCTTATCGTGAACGAAATGAGATAGACTTATGGCGCGAACAAGATGCTATCGTCGGTTTTGGTACTTATTTGATAGAAAATGGTCATGCGAAGCAAGCACAATTAGAGGCTTATAAAAGCGAAATTGTCTCGAAGTTGATTCGTGTTTTACCCGCATCGGCTTCTTTAGATGTTTCTCCTCATGTGAATAGTACATTTTTGGACGGTGTGATGTTTTCCAATCAGGTGATTGAGCGCATGGACGAACGCGCACCTGATGTATTGCTGCCGATTGAAAAAACGCGCTTGAGCATCACACGGCAAAAGAACCGTTTTGGCTTGGACGAATCAGGCAATCGCTTGCCAAAACTGAAATCATTGACCTATGCTGAAGCTCTATTTGAGGGGATGATTCATCGTTTTTATCATGACGCGACGATGGTTGCATATGGGGAAGAAAATCGTGATTGGGGTGGGGCATTTGGGGTGTATCGTGGTTTGACAGAAGCGATACCGTATCACCGATTGTTCAATAGCCCTATCAGTGAAGCGGCAATTGCAGGAACAGCCGTTGGTTATGCCATGAGTGGTGGGCGTGTCGTTGCAGAATTGATGTATAACGATTTTATGGGACGGGCAGGCGATGAAATTTTCAATCAAATGGCGAAATGGCAAGCGATGAGTGCTGGCTATTTAACGATGCCATTGGTTTTGCGCGTGTCAATTGGTATGAAATATGGCGCACAGCACTCACAAGATTGGTCGTCAATGATTGCCCATATCCCCGGCTTGAAGGCTTACTTCCCTGCGACACCGTATGACGCAAAAGGGATGCTCAACCTAGCATTACGTGGCAGTGACCCCGTTATTTTCTTCGAGAGTCAACGTTTATATAGCGAAACTGAGACTCTATTCGCGTCGGGCGTGCCGACTGAGTATTATGAAATTGAAGAAGGTGAGCCGTACTGTCATCGTAGCGGTAAGGATTTGACTATCGTTACGCTGGGTTCGACTCTCTATCGCGCACTAGAAGTTGCCGATGGATTAGAGCATCAATATGGCTTGTCTACTGAGGTGATTGATGCACGCTTTATTAATCCACTGAACTTGATACCAATTATCGAATCAGTGAAGAAAACAGGGCGTGTGCTACTCACATCCGATGCTTGTGAGCGTGGTTCATTCTTGCATACCTTAGCATCGAATATCGCACAACTGGCATTTTATTATCTGGACGGTCCCCCCGTAGTTGTAGGGGCGCGAAATTGGATTACCCCTCCGGCAGAGATGGAAAGCGATTTTTTCCCACAAAAAGCGTGGATTATTGATGCCTTGCACGAGCGTTTGTTGCCATTACGGGGTCATCAGGTGACAACTGTACAGACAAGCGATGACATTTTGCGGCGCTACCGTCATGGAGTCTGATATCATCCCTGCAATAATGGCTTCCACATCGCATGATTCATATCCATGAATGACTCTAGGATATTGAAATGATGATAATCCTCAAGTATGAGGGCTTCGGTAGCGATATTTTCCCAGTTGGGCGCAGCTTTTATGAGATGACTTTGGCGATGAAACTCACTGCTTTCGAGCGCACCGACTGTTACAACCATAGGTGCATTTACCAGTGGGTCAAGCCGTTGCGAATCATAAATTATTCCAGTCTGGATATTTGCATAACAAACAGATGTAGAGAATTTAGGTGGCGGCTACAGTTTGTCATGCTCTTCTGGCTCGATATCAGCAACTTGGGCAAGGGCGGCTTCAAATTTTTCACGGGTGCCGCGTTCTAATGGGATTACTGCGACGGCTTCGATTTCTACTCGTGCCTTATCTTCCATGAGGGCTGTGACCTGTACGGCTGTCATGACAGGGTAGTGCTTGCCCATTAAGTCACGATAGACCACGCCGAGTTTTTTACCACAACTGAGGTATTCTTGCTTATCGACGACGTACCAGACCATGCGTGTAATATGCTGTGCTTCGCCACCTGCTTCTTCTAAAATCGCCAAAATATTTTCAAGGGTTTGGCGTGTTTGCTCCACAAAATCTTCTGTCACAAATTCTTGACGACTATTCCAACCGATTTGCCCCGCCATGAATACAATCCGTCCACTGGCGACAATGCCATTGGAGTAACCGCGTGGTTTTGCCCAATCGGGTGGCTGTAGAATTTGCATGATGACTATACTCCCAAATAATCGTATTTATTTAATGTGAATTTTGTTTAAGTATCTATTCAGCTATCCGTGAGATTCCTTCGGACAGGCAGAAGCTGTCCCTACGAATAATGATTTTTGAACCGTAGGGACGCGATTTTTCACGTCCGCGACAGCCCAAGTTCAATGGATAGGTGAACAGTTACTTGTTTAAGGATTTCATCGAAAATGAGGGACATAAAAGGTCATAGTCCGTTGTAGGGGCGCAATGTATTGCGCCCTTACGCCCGAAAATCCATAATTTGCCGAAAAAACACATTTTCTGTGCTTATCCAAAACTCAGGTTATTTAGCTTCATTTTGGATGCAACAAGTGTGTCCCTATAAATCGTGCTATTAGGAACAGTATTCATGCTATTTGTCAGGGCTACTTTGTTTCTTGCCATGCTTGTTGACGCAAGACATAGCGTTGTACTTTGCCTGTTTGTGTGCGCGGCAAAGCAGAGATAAATTCAATCGCACGCGGATATTTATACGGTGCAATGTCGTTTTTGACAAAATCTTGTAATTCTTTCACCAATTCATCGCTGCCCTTGAAACCCTCACGCAATACAATATATGCCTTGAGAATCGTGCCGCGTTCTTCATCTGGCGCACCGACAACAGCACATTCTGCGATAGAATCATGCTTCAACAAAGCGCCTTCAACCTCTGGCCCCGCCACATTGTAGCCCGTCGTAATAATCATGTCATCACTTCGCGCTTGATAGACAAAATAACCCTCTTCATCGACCAAATACGAATCACCTGTGATATTCCAGCCATCTTGGACATAGACTGTTTGACGGTCATCGGCGAGATAGCGGCATCCTGTGGGTCCCTTAGCAGCGAGTCGTCCGACTGTTCCGACGGGGGCTTCATTGCCGTTTTCATCAATAACTTTTGCTTGATAACCCGGCACAGGTTTCCCCGTTGCATTCGGTTTTGCCTCGTCTTCGGTGTGTGATATGAAGATATGTAAAAGTTCAGTTGCGCCAATGCCATCAATCATCTCAATGCCTGTCGCCTCTTTCCAGATTTTGCGTGTTGCTGCCGGAAGCGCCTCACCTGCTGAAATGGTCTTTCGCAGTGATGACAAATCATAATTTGCGGCGATGTCTGCCATCTTGCGATAGAAGAAGGGGGCAGTCCAAGAAATTGTCGCTTTGAAATCAGCAATGGTTTGGAGGTAACTTTCAGGGCTATATTTCTCAATTAGAATTGACGTTCCGCCGACACGCATTGGAAATAGTAAAATGCCGCCTAAGCCGAAGGTAAATCCTAGTGGGGGAGAGCCGATGCAAATATCGTCTGCCTGTATTTTTACAACAGATTTAGGGAATGTGTCGCAGATTGCCATCACGTCGCGGTGAAAGTGCATGGTTGCTTTGGGTATGCCTGTTGTACCGGATGTGAAAGCTATCAGACAAGTATCGTCAAGGGCGGTATCAACAGCCGCAAAATCAGTGGATTTTGTTGCCATGTGCGATTCAAAACCATCTGCGGCATCTGTAAAATAATACAGCGTTTGCTTGAGATAGTCTGATTCGGTTTTCTGCATTTCATCCGCAAAGCGACTATCACACAAGACCACTTGGACTTGTGCCTTGTCGATAATTTCTCCTAGCTCTTTCGCACGCAGTAAGGGCATAGTCGTCACAGCAATCATGCCTGCTTTAATCACAGCGAACCATGTCACTGCCAGCATAGGATGATTCGCTCCTCGTAGCAGCACGCGATTACCGGAAACTAGCCCCAAATCTTCGGTGAGAACATTTGCCGCTTGATTGACTTTTTCTAGTAATTCGCTATATGTCCATTGGATGCCGTTGCCTAAGATAGCGACTCTGTCACCCCAACCGTTATCAATCGCCTTATCGAGTAATTCAACAGCACAATTTAGCTTGTCGGGATATTGCAATTCAGGTAAATCAAAAATTAAATCTGCCCATTGGTCTTGGGGTGGTAAATTGTCACGGGCAAACGTATCAATATGGGCTGTATATGTCATGTCTGAGTCTCCCTGAAATCTATCAAATCATAAACTCTCTTGGTATTGTTGGGCGTATTGCCATATGCCCCGACAGTGATTTTGTTTAGCTTAATATCGCACGGGCAATAATCAATTTCTGAACTTCGGTTGCGCCTTCATAGATTCGCAATGCCCGAATCTCACGATAGAGCCGTTCGACAATCACACCGCGCTTGACCCCTAATCCGCCGAAAATTTGCACGGCACTATCTATGACTTGCTGTGCTGATTCAGTGGCAAACATTTTCGCCATAGCCACTTTTTTCGTCGTGCGTTCACCGCGTACATCGCGCAACCATGCCGCCCGATAGGTCAATAGCTGTGATGCGTCGATTGCAGTTGCCATCTCTGCGAGTTTAGCTTGTGTCATCTGAAAATCTGCCAGTGCTTGCCCGAACATTTGGCGCGATTTTGCCCGATTCAATGCCTCATCCAGCGCACGCCGCGCAAATCCTATCGCAGCAGCCGCCACCGATGCACGGAAAATATCGAGCGTTGCCAGTGCCACTTTCATACCGCGCCCTGCTTCTCCGAGTAGGGCAGATGACGGAATACGACAATCGGTAAATTGCAAAGTCGCTAATGGATGGGGTGCAATGACTTCGATTCGTTCAGCAATCGACAAACCGACACTATCTGCTGGGACGATAAATGCCGAAATACCGCGTGACCCTGTTTCTGCCTCACTACGAGCAAAGACCGTGTAATAATCGGCAATGCCGCCGTTAGAAATCCATGTTTTCTGACCATTCAACACATAAGAATCGCCATCACGAGTCGCGGTCATTTTCATGGCAGCAACATCTGAGCCTGCATCGGGTTCAGAGAGTGCGAAAGCGGCAATCATGTCGCCTTTTGCTACTTTGGGAAGAATGTGCTGTTTCTGTTCTTCCGTGCCGAAAAGTGAAATTGCGCCGCTACCTAAACCCTGCATGGCAAAGCTAAAATCGGCTAATCCGTTATAATAAGCAAGTGTCTCACGCAAGATACACAACGCTCGTGAATCGACTTTTTCCATTGCGCCGCCATAGGCACTCGGAACACAGTATTCGAGCCAACCATTGTCACCGAGCAACTTCACCAGATGGCGACATGCCGTATCTACATCGTCGCTATGGTCGTTATCATGCAAATTGTCCGCGCACCATTGCTCCAGATTAGCAGCCAGTTCGCGGTGTTCATCGTAAAAAAATGGTAAATTAGTGTCCATTAATCCCCCTCAAAAATGGGGCGTTCTTTCTTCACGAATGCCTCATATGCGCGGCGGAAATCATTCGTTTGCATACAAATCGCCTGTGCTTGTGCCTCAGCCTCAATTGCTTCATCAATGCTCATTGACCATTCTTGATGCAGCATTTTCTTGGTGATGCCATGCGCGAAAGTGGGACCCGATGCCAATCTCTCTGCTATCTTGAGCGATTCTTCTAAGACTTCATCAGGACTAAAAATGCTATTGAAGAAACCCCATAAAAGCCCTTCGTCAGTACGCATGGTTCGTCCGGTATAGAGCAGCTCCGATGCGCGACCTTGCCCGATGATGCGTGGCAAAATCGAACACGCGCCCATATCGCAACCGGCTAATCCAACTCGTGTGAAAAGAAAGGCGACTTTACTATCCGGTGTGCCGTAACGCATATCCGAAGCCATCGCTAAAATCGCCCCTGCACCAACGCAGATACCATCTATCGCGGCAATAATCGGTTGTGGACAGTGACGCATTGCCTTGACTAAATCGCCCGTCATGCGCGTGAAGTTGAGTAATTCGGGCATCGACATTTCCGTAAGGGGTGCGATAATTTCATGGACATCACCACCCGAACAGAAATTACCGTCTTTGCCTGTGAGTACAACAACTTTGATATCGCTGGCATATTGCAAGTCACGAAACAAATCTCGCAGTTCGGCATACGATTGAAACGTGAGTGGATTCTTCTTCTCAGGTCGATTGAGCGTAATCGTCGCTACCTTGTCGGAGTCGGATACTGTCCATAAAAAGTGTTGTGCCTGATAATCGGCAAATGATTTTTTCGGTAATAAGTCTGTGGTCATATTTTTTCCTGCAACGATTCGTTTAATTTTTCCAACAACCCATGTAAAATCTTTTGTTCTTCATCAGATAACCCTGCATTCAAATCGGCAATCCAGCCGCGATGCAGTATCGCCATTTCATCAAATGCAGCAATGCCTTTCTCGGTCAACTTCACTTGATAGGCGCGACGGTCATGGGGGTCAGGTGAGCGTTCAACCAGATTTTCTTTTACTAATTGGTCGATAATGCCAGTGATATTGCCACTTGTCACTAGCAGTAACTTTGAAATCTCACCCATGCGTAAACCGTCTCGATTGCGCTCCAGTTGTGCCATGACATCAAAACGGGGTAGGGTGGTCTCAAAGGATTCGCGCAACTGTCTCCGAATTTGATTTTCAATCATGCGTGTGCAAGTCAGCATCCGCAACCAAAGGAGCAAGGATGTTCGTGTTGATGAGTTTGTTGTGCTTTTATCTGCCATAATGCCTGTTCAAAAACTGCCTATTACTCTGTTCAAGTCCCCTCCTTGAATTCGGGGAGGGGATTTTGGGGTGGGGTTTTACAATTCCAACATTTGCCCCTTGCGCTCGTAGATGCGCTCTAACTGCTGTTTGCCTGTGAGATATTGGTCAGCCCAATCAATGTCGGTATAGCCAATCTTGGCGGCGGCGTGTAGTGTCCAATAGGGATTACCAAGATGCGCCCGTGCAATCGCGCACAAATCAGCCCGTCCTGATGCAATAATGCTATTCACATGGTCAGCTTCGTAAATGTTGCCAACTGCCATTGTTGCGATACCGACTTCATTGCGAATACGGTCTGCAAATGGGGTTTGATACATACGCCCATAACGCGGTTGTGCCATACGGGTAGTTTGTCCGGATGATACGTCCATGACATCGACACCTGCTGCTTTGAACAGCCGCGCAATCTCAACGGCATCATCATCAGTAATGCCACCTTCAGCCCAATCATGTGCTGAAATACGAACTGACATCGGTAAATGTTGTGACCAGACTTCGCGCATTGCCTTGAAAACTTCAAGCGGATAGCGGCAGCGATTTTCGAGACTCCCACCGTATTCATCATCGCGTTTGTTGGTTAGGGGAGAAATAAAACTACTGAGCAGATAGCCATGAGCGCAGTGTAATTCTAGCCAATCGAACCCTGCCGCAATGCCCCATTTTGTTGCTTGTACAAAATCTGCTTTGACTCTATCCATATCATCACGAGTCATGGCACGCGGTACTTGATTCTGTGCGCCATATGGAATTGCCGAAGCCGAAATAAGCGACCAATTGCCATCGGGTAACGGTTCGTCTATTGCTTCCCATCCCAACTGAGTAGACCCCTTCGCGCCGGCATGACCGAGTTGTAATGCCATTTTCGCGCCACTATGTTGATGCACATAATCAACGATTCGTTTCCAGCCGTGGATATGTTCTTCTTTATATAAGCCCGCACAACCCGGTGTAATTCGCGCATCGGGCGTGGGACAGGTCATTTCAGTGAAAATCAGTCCTGCGCCGCCGTGTGCGCGACTGCCAAAATGCACAAAATGAAAATCGCCGACTGTACCATCTGTAGCAGAATACATTGCCATCGGAGAGACTACAACGCGATTTTTAAGGGTGATATCGCGTACTGTGAAGGGCATCAACATCGGTGGAATAGGTTTTTTCTGGATGCCGATTTTTTCTGCTAACCATGTTTCGTAGCCTTCGAGGTAATCTTTATCACGCAGTCGCAAATTTTCATGCGAGACTCGTTGACTGCGTGTTAGTAAGCTATAGGCGAATTGCTCGGCTTCAAATTTGGTGTAACGCTCAACATGCTCAAACCATTCTGTGCTGTTGCGGGCGGCACTTTCTATACGAATGGCTTCTAATCGGCGAATTTCATCATAGGCGGCGAGTGCTTCGGATAAATCATCATAGTCATTGATGCAGCGATTCAGGGTAATTGCATCTTCTAATGCCAATTTCGTACCAGAGCCAATCGAAAAATGCGCGGTATGAGCAGCATCTCCTAGCAACACAATATTATTATGTACCCATGTTGGGTTGATAATATGGCGGAAGTTCAGCCATGGGCTTTTTAGGTGCGAGGCATTACTGATGAGGTTTTTTCCGCCGAGATATTCTCCAAACAAGTCTTCACACCACTTAATCGACTCGCTTGCTGATAGTTTATCTAGTCCGGCTGCAAGCCAATTTTCTTGCGGAGTCTCGACAATGACGGTACTCATCTCATCACTGAAACGGTAGGCGTGCATTTGCCACCAACCCGATTGTGTCTCTTTGAAAGCAAATGTAAAAGCATCAAAGGTGTGATATGTTCCAAGCCAGATATATTTACAATCCCGTATCGTAATCGTCGGTTGGAAAAATTCAGTATATTTAGTCCGAGTCCGACTGTTTGCGCCATCAGCAGCGATGATACAATCCGCATCAGCGAGTTGTGAATCATCCGTGATTTCAACTTCAAAATGCAGGTTAACGCCGAGTTCTTCACAGCGACTTTGTAGAATTTCTAACATTTTCATCCGACCCAGACCACTAAAGCCGTGTCCCGATGACCGAATTATGCGCCCTTTATAATGCACATCAATATCATCCCAATGATAAAAACTGTTGATGATGGCATCGTGGCTTGCACGGTCATTTTCGGCGAGGTTATCCATCGTTTGGTCAGAGAAGACGATGCCCCAGCCATAGGTGCTGCCGCGTGCATTGCGTTCATACACGTCAATTTGCCAGTTGGGGTGTGATTTTTTGAGGAGAAGGGCAGCATATAGACCACCGGGTCCGCCACCAATACATGCAATTTGCATAAAATACCTATAACAAAATTAGTTGATTTCTAA
>JAUZRW010000127.1 GCA_030950085.1 Anaerolineae bacterium | reverse complement strand
TCGGATTGGGGCGCTGAACTTTACGCCAACCTCATCTCCATCCTTGAAACGGCTCGCCGTCAGGGGCAGTCTATCTTTGAAACACTCAAGATGATTTTTGCACCACAGCCTGATTTCTCATGGATAGCTGAATAGATACGTTTAGCAGAATGTGGTCATTTGGACAAAGATAAACTTTACATCTCACTACGACCCTGCAAGGCACGCATGAGAGTCACGGTATCGACATATTCTAAATCGCCACCTGTGGGCAAGCCGCGTGCCGGACGTGTTATCTTAACACTGTGCTGCGTTAGTTCGCCGCGCAAATACATGGCGGTTGCATCGCCTTCCATACCAGGATTGGTTGCCAAGATAACTTCCAAAACATTGCCTTCTGTCAGGCGCTTGATGAGTTGGGCAATATTCAAATCATCGGGACCCACACCATTTACAGGAGAAATAACCCCATGCAGCACATGATATGCACCATCGTAAGTACCTGTTCGTTCAATGGCAATCAAATCAAGCGGCTCTTCGACAACAGCGATAGTGCGATGGTCACGATTAGCATTGCTGCATATCGGGCAGGGGTCATCGACTGTGATATTGCCACAATTGGAGCAAAAGGTCGTTTTCGTTTTCAAATCATGTAAAGCATCTGCCAGATTAGTCGATAATTCACTTGGCGCACGCAATAGAAAATAGGTCAAGCGCGAAGCCGTTTTGGGTCCGATGCCCGGCAATGCGCCCAATGCTTCGATTAATTTGGTAACGGGTTCAGGAATAGCATTGCTCATCAGAAGTAAGCCCCTATAGTTGATAACCAAAGGGACGCGAAACAATACCGCGTCCCTCGACCTGCCTAAATTGACCTAACCGAGTAAACCACCGAGTCCGGGGAGATTGCCTAGACCGCCAGTGATTTTTTCCATTTTTTCGGCTGCCATAGTTTGGCTTTGCTCAATTGCTTGATTAACACCCGCAACCAGTAAGTCTTCTAAGTCGGCTGTCCATTCTTCATCATCGGTATCGACAACATCGGGATTAATGCGAATCGACTGCACCCGTTGATGCCCTGTAATGACGATAGTGAGCGCACCTCCGCCGACTGACACTTCGACTGTTTCTGTTTCGAGTGCGGCTTGTGCCTTTTCCATATCTTCTTGCATCTTCTGGATTTGTTGCATCATACCGCCGGCACCACCTGCACCACCGGGCATTCCGCCACCACGACGACGCTTTGCCATAAGTCAAATCTCCTTCATTAACTTGCTTCTATAGATTTTGATTGTTGCATTGACTACGACTTACGCAATTGAGTGTAATTTTCGGGCGCACACACGGGTACGCCCCTACAATTTTTATACGCAAGTGCATAACTTCTATGATATTAGCATACTTATTCGTCGTTTTCTTGGATTTGCCCACCGAGTCCTAAACCTTCTTGAATGAGTGGGTCATCTAAGATATCGTTATTTGTTGTACTGATAGTGTCTAAGTCATCAGCAAGGATATAGCGAATCCGCAAAGGCGATTCTGTCACTCGTGAAATGGCTCGCTCTACCCACGCTAGTCGGGTTGGCTCAGTCAACTTATCAAAGAAGACCTTACTCTGAACACTCACAAGGATTTGGTTGCCCTCAACGGTTTGTACTTGTGCATGATCCATGAGATTCGGCAGATTGACAACCAATTCGCCCGTATTGCCTGTTGCCTTATGCGTATTAGAAAAAATGAGACTTTGTGCCTCTAGCCATTTTTCCTTAACAACAGAAGGGGCGATAACGGGTGCTGCGCCCGGTTGTGATGGGGCAGCGCGTTCATAATTAGCAACTGATTCGGGCGTGTTTTGCGTTGCTGCGGATGATGTTCCTTGTTTCCTCTGGGCGACAGTCTGCTGGATAACTTGTACTTCTGGTTCTTGCAAACTTTCAATCAGCGCCAATTCTAATGCCAATTGCGGCTGCCATCCGCCCGTATAATTATTGACAGCATCATTAAATGCTCGCACCGCCCGTAAAAGTTGACGCTTGGCGATCATCTGGGCTTGTTCGGCGTATAATTGTTGGTCATCAGCCGAAGCATCTAATAAATCGGCACTCGCTGTTTGCGCCAATAAAATACTACGCAGATGCTCTACAATTTGCTGACCAAACTGGCGTGGGTCACTGCCATTATCAATCGCTTGGTTAATCACATGCAAGCCATGTCCGATTTCTTGGCGCAACAAAGCATCCACCAAATCGCGCACAGCACGCGCACTCGCTGTTCCGAGAATACGTTGCGTCAGTTCAAGCGTTATCGTTTCATCGGGGTCGGCAACAATCTGGTCTAATAAGCTGATACTATCGCGCACACTGCCTGTTCCTTCACGGGCAACCAATTCCAGCGCGGCAGGTTCAATATGTAAGCCTTCTTGTTCAGCGATAAAGGCTAATCGCTCTGTGACTTCTCGCAGCGACAAACGCCGAAATTCAAACGGCAAGCAGCGACTTTTTATCGTCGCCGGCACTTTATCAATTTCGGTTGTCGCCAATATGAACATGGCATGTTCAGGCGGTTCTTCCAAGGTCTTGAGCAAAGCATCAAAGGCATTGCCACTAAAACGATGCACTTCATCAATGATATAGACTTTGTAGCGTCCTTCGCTGGGTGCAAAGGCAATTTTATCGCGCAAATCACGGACATCATCAACGCCCGTATGCGATGCGGCATCAATCTCAATTAAATCGAGAAAGCGCCCTTCATTGACAGCGATACAGGTCGCGCAGTCATTACAGGGACGTTTTTCGGGGTCTTCATCACGACAATTGACAGCTTTTGCCAGTAAGCGTGCCGAAGTCGTCTTACCTGTTCCGCGTGGACCACTGAACAAATAAGCATGACGGATACGTCCGGTTTTGATGGAATTACGTATGGTTCGTGTAATGTGTTCTTGTCCAACAACTTCATCAAATGAAAGGGGTCGCCATTTGAGGTATAACGCTTGTTCAGGCATGGATTCTCCTTGTTTCTTGTGACTGATTCTAGCAGTTTTAAGCCACCTCAGCAAGCGAAAACAATTCCAAATAGCAACTAGAGAAAAGCCCTCCTGCTATGAATTCTGAGAAAAATCGGTCTCTGCTTGATTCAGCGCATTGGCAATCAGTTCATCAGGATTGAGGGCTATCATCTGCCCGATAGTGGGGGGTACTTGCAAGTTGTAGTCCAACAATTCGCCATTGTATAAGGCAACATCCACACGCAGCCGCCGACAAGCCTCTAGCCAACGGTCATGCGCGTGACGGTCTCGAATAAAACTGCCAACTAATAAAGCCTCATGACGACGCTTCACATAATCGCGTGCAAACTGCCTCACTTGTCGCATGATTTTTTCGTGCTTATGACGCAAAGTGAAGGCGAGCGACATCCACGGCGGAACAGCCTCATTGTCTTTCATGATTTTATTGGCAAGGCGTTGGTCTTCTGGCACATGCTCATCGCTTTCGAGTTGCAACGGTTGACCTGCACCCGGATGCCAAGACATATCGCCATCGCCAATGACTTTACGAATCCGTTCATCAACAAGAACTTGCCACTTATTCAAACGGTCTTGCGCGTGGCTTTCTTCAATTTGCTGTTTATCATCAGCCATAAAAATACACCCCGATAAAATCTCACTTGTGCCAATTTTCACACAGTCTATTTGTCATGTCAAACATTTCGTTATACACTTTAATGGAGCATATACACAATAACTTAAATGATGGGGAACCTAAAAATGCAACGCCCTGTAGCTTTTGTGGTAGAAGACCAAATGAGTCTGAGCATTCTCTATGAAGATGCCTTGCGTCTTGTAGGGTATGATGTGAAATTATTCCGAAATGGTTTGGAAGCTGTCAACGCAGTTGAATTATACGACCCACCAACATTCATTATTTTAGATGTTAACTTACCAGGACTCTCTGGGCGCGATGTCTTGCAACATATTCGTAAAAATCCGAAATACGACGATGTACCCGTACTCATCGCCACTGCCAATAGTGTGATGGCAAAGGTCATTGAGCCTGAAATTGGTGAGCAAGACCGCTTATTTATTAAGCCTATGAGTATGATAGACTTACAGAAAATAGCGAAAGATGTGGCGAAGAAAAAGTTAGATATTACGACACAAGAACTCAAATCTGCCAGCGGCACAGCCCACAATACACAATCTATGCAGGCGATTAGAGAAGTCATGGATAGTGAAGATGCTTTGTTAGATGATGCTCAAGCACAAAAACCGAATACAGTGGCAAATGCAAGTGAAAACGAAGAGAAAGAAGCGCCACAGTCTTAAATTGGTATGGTATCATCTTGTAAAGTAATTTTCGGACGGGATATATCCCGTCCCTACGGTTCAAAGAGGGTCATTTGTAGGGACAGCATACATGCTGTCCGCCGAAAAAGTACAAAATGACCATCCCCTTCTTGTTTATCTCTTGCTTTAGAGGTCAATATCGGCTGGGATACGGAAAATCGCTTGAACACGTCCGTTCTCATCGCGCAATGTCACGACATCATCTTCTTGCCAGACTGCCTCATCTAAGCCCCAAAATAAGGCAATCGGTGTATCTTGCCCTGTCCGAGTATAGATGGTCACTTCGGAATTAGAGAAAATGCGCTGTTGGCTACGGAATTCATAGACATTGCCATCAAGGTCTTCTAAAGTCCAGCCGGTGACAGTTACGGTGGAGCTACTGCCGGGATTGCGAATACGGATACCTTCGGCGGTGACATCATTAGCATCTACCACCCCGACAATCTCTAAAACTGCATCTTCGGCGGTGGGTGCGAGTGTAATAGTTGGTGTAATTGCCAATGTGGGTGTTATATTGGCATCTTCAGTCGCTTCTTGAGTCAATTCTTCTGTGACTTCGAGTGTCTCTGTCGGGAATGCTGTCGCAGTCGGTGGGGGTGATATATCATCGACAGGGCAGGTATCAACAGGCACAATCAGTTCATCGCCAATTTGTAAACCAGCCGCCGAATCGTCATCAAGACCATTAACTTGCAGCATCAAAAATCCACTGACACCATACTCATCAGCAATCCCAAAGACCGTATCGCCACTATCAACGATGTGTAAAATACAGCCAGTTGGCACAGACAAACCCGACTCACTGGTAATGTCTGCTTCATTAGGTGTTACTGGAATGACAGTACGCGCCCCAGCAACGGGGCTGCCATCCCCTTCTGGCACAATACCATCTGGGATTGAAACCTGTGTGCGGTCAGAGGTTGCCGTGACAATGACGACGCTAGAGGTTGCGTTGGAGTCCGGTGTTGCCGATACAATGACTTCGACTGTTACCAGCGTTGTGGCGGCATCTGATGCGTTATTACCGAAAATCTGAATGGCTAAAAATGTTCCTGCAATTGCTACAACAAATACAGCAATCAGGAAAGGGATTTGTGAACTAAAAGACATACCTTCTTTATCCCGTTTTGACATACTTTCTTTATCCTGCTTTCAGGTTAATTATTTTTGTTATCTCATGACTTTTCACTATAGCACAGTCGCCCCCTAGCGGCAAAAGAATTTTATCACTTTGTCGCTATCGTTGGAAAAACATCAGGAAGCAAGACAGGCTGCTAAAAACTCGTGATATTATCTGCCAATGTGATATAGTGAAGCCAATTGAATCTGCTATGCAAAGTGAAATCCCCATGCCTTATATCATTGATGGACACAACCTCATTCATTATTTGGATGATATTGAATTGGATGACCCCCACGATGAGGCAAAACTCGTGATTAAGATTCGCGGCTTTTGTGCGCGGACTCGTAAGAAGTGTGTCGTGGTTTTTGATGAGGGCTTACCGGGCGGAACATCGAGTCTCTCAACACACTCGGTTAAAGTGGTTTTCGCGGCATCGCGCCAAAGTAATGCCGATAGAATCATCCGCGAACGGATTCGCCTCGCCCGTGATGTGAAGGGCTGGATTGTCATCACATCAGATAATGAAATTTTGGATGCGGCACGGCAGGTCGGAATGCGCGGTATCAAGTGTGCTGATTTTGCTGAGATGCTGCTACGCCCTGTGCGCGAGAAGTTAGACAGGGGAGAGCAGCCGCATGTCATGGTCTCGGAAGCCGAAGTGGAAGAATTTCTGGACTTGTTCAGTGTCGATGATTCAAGTGACGAAAGTGATATCGAATTAGCTGATATGCCCAGCGAATCACCTGTTATTGAGTCAAAACAAGACAAGCCTACTGTGTCAAAACCTGTATCCAAAAAATCGACAGCCCCGTCAAAGGTTCGGATAGATAATAGTAATGCCGGACGGGTACGACAATCGGAGCAAGAGATTGAGCAGTGGCTTGAAATTTTTGGTGAGGAGAGCAATCGTGAACCCACCGAGAAAGCGGCAAAAATCGTCTCACGCGAGAGTCGCAAACAGCCACAAGAAGCGCAACCAGCGAAATCCAAAAAATCAAAAGCAGCGCAACCGTCGGATGCTGTTGCTAACGAAAATTTGAAACAGTCTGATTTGCTCTTGCCACGAAATACAGTCGATGCGTGGATGAATGTTTTTGGCGAAACGGATGACGAAATAGAAGCCACTGACCCGGCACCACAACGCTCTGACCCTAGCAAGCAAGGGCGCTACAAAGATAAAGACGGCAAACGCCAACCCTTAGTGCATAAAGGCATGGCAACATCCGATGAAGTCTTCCTCAATGCCGGTGAAGTGGATGCGTGGATGGACGTTTTCGGTGTCACAGATACAGATGAAGAAGACGATGAATAAGCCGCTATCCATCACTTGTTGCAAGACAGAGTCACTTTCGGGATAACAATCTCGAAATATTTGTTCCTGAGTGAGTCGTATTGTGCTATAATAAAGTTATCAACAATATGACTCGCAGGAAACCTCATGCCGAAAAAATATCCGCAATATATCATCGACAAGGTGATTGAACTGCGCGTTAAAAAGAAACATACTGTCCCTGATATTGCTGGGATGATGAGTATGCCTAAATCCACTATCCATAACTGGTTGCTGGATTATCCTCTGGAAGAGCGTACCGCAAAGCAGACCGAAGCCCAAAAACGCGGCACAGCAGCCATGAAAAAGAAATTTGCTGATTTAGGATACAACACTGCACTGACTCTGGACAAGCAAAACAAAAAATGATAAGATGCCTCTCGTAATACGGGGTGTGGCGAAGTTGGTATCGCGCACGGTTTGGGGCCGTGAGATCATCGGTTCGAGTCCGGTCTCCCCGACTTTTGAAGGGTCATAGAAGTTCATATGCGGGTATGGTGTAATGGTAGCACATAACCCTTCCAAGGTTCTAGCACGAGTTCGAGTCTCGTTACCCGCTTCAATCAAACGGATGCTGATACAGTGCCCGTTTTTTTGTTTCCCCTATAACAGGTACGGACAATGAGGCGTATTTGTGATAAAATCCACAGATAAATGCCATTGTAATAGATTGTGATAGAAAGTCAGGTTTATGCAAACGACATTGGACACAGTGATTAGTCGGCTGTTATTGGTGAGACCTCAAATCGAAGAAAGTGATGAATCCGCGCCCAATACAGGCGAAGGCGCATTCAGTTTTGCTTTGTTGTTTTCGGGGGTGCGCTGCATCATCATGTATGTGATTTTGCCGTTTGTCCTGCCAGTTCTGGGCATTGCAGGGCATTTTGGCGTGGCTATCGACATTGTAATTAATGTGATTGCGATTGCTGCGATTGTCTATAGTTTGCGCCGCTTCTGGACGATTAATTACAAGCGCAAATGGCAATATCTTCCGGTGGCAGTGGTGGCGTTTGTGCTGCTGATAGCCTTCATCGCACTTGACATTAGCACACTTTTATAGCAAAATATTGGCACATTCTAGGTTAGAAATAATGCACCAGAAAGTAATGCCTAGAAATTTATTATGGGTCTATAGCACAATTGGTTAGTGCGGCGAGCTCATAACTCGAAGGTTCTAGGTTCAAGTCCTAGTAGACCCACTTTCTATCTCATCTCCTACTATTTCATTTCCATTTCTCCAAGAAAATATTCATTTCCATATCTGGATAATGTTCTTCGGCGATGAACCACAAAAATCACGAATAGACCGTGTATTCAAGTTCAAAACCATGCTCTGCGCCTCTGATTCTCTGTGCCTCGGCGTTAGGTTTTTCTATATTGCTATCGGAGATTACGATAAAATGTTAACAATGATAATCGGATAGGGACACTCTAAACGTAATAAAAGATAGCCTGACTCCGCAAAACGTGGCACAATAGGGTCTAAACGACTCACAGGAGGCAAATGAGTGTCTTCACTAATTGGACGCACACTCGGACAATACGAAATCGTGGCTGAACTTGGTCAGGGTGGCATGGCGAAAGTCTATAAAGGCTACCAAGAATCCATTGACCGTCATGTGGCAGTGAAAGTACTGCCACCACATCCCGCATTGGACGAGCAATTTAAGGAACGGTTTCAACTAGAAGCCAGAACGATTGGCAGTTTACAAAATCCGAACATTTTACCCTTGTATGACTTTGGGACAGAGGGCGATATTGTCTATTTGGTGATGGCTTATATTGAAGGTGGCACACTCGAAGACCTCATCGACAGTGGCCCCATGGATATTGGTGAGGTGGAGCGCATCTTACGCAATATCGCCAGTGGTCTGGATTATGCCCATCGCAAGGGGGTCATTCATCGGGATATTAAACCGGCGAATATTCTCATGAGTGATGGTCATCCGCTACTGGCTGATTTTGGGCTGGTCAAGTGGATGGCTGGTAGCGGCGATTTGACGGGGACAGCGATTATCGGCACACCGAGTTATATGGCTCCCGAACAAGGTCAAGGCTTAGATGTTGATGCACGGGTTGATATCTATGCACTCGGCGCAATGGTTTATGAGATGCTTGCAGGTCAGCAACCCTATACTGGCGCAACTCCGATGCAGATTATCTTCAAACATATCAATGACCCACTACCAGATATTCTGGAAGCACGGTCTGATTTGTCCTCTGAACTTGCTGATGTCATCGAAATAGCGATGGCAAAAGACCCCAGAGACCGCTTTTCATCCGCCGGAGCATTTGCCGAAGCATTTTCAGCAGCCTTACATCAGGATAGCGATTCGCTAGTCAGCGTCCAGAAGGCATATCCCATTAGTGATGAGAGTGGCGCACATACCGATGCCACAATACGCCTATCTGAAACACTGCCTCAAGTGGCTGATAGTGGTGGCGCTACTTCGCAAACAATTATTGTCCAGAACACAAACCCATTGGTTTTATTGGGTGGCTTCGGACTCATTGCACTGATTATTGTCATTGTGGCACTGGCGCTTATTTCCAATCAAGATTCTACTCAACCGCCAGCAACAACTGTCGCTGAAGCCACAATTGCTCCGACAGTCCCCGTTGTACCAGAGATTCCCTCATTCGGGGATGTCTTTTTCAGCAGTGTGGATGCCTTAGGCGATTCTGTTACTTTGAGTGTGAATGAACTGCGCCAGCCGACAGGTGATTCACAATATGCGGCATGGTTAATGAATACCGAAACGGATGAATGGTTACTCTTAGACCGCTTAGTGGTCGATAGTTTTGGACGCGGCACTCTAAATTATATTGACTCCGAAGGGCGCATGTTGCCCGTAGACTACAATGCCCTTGTCATCACAGAAGAAACAGAAATAGGCGAAACACCCAATGGGGACATTGTTTATAACGCGCAGGTCTTAGCATCCGTTGGGCGTGCCTTGAAAGAAATTTTAGTGACATCCGAGAATGGCATCGAAAACCGCGATGGGACATTCACGAGTTTGCTAGATGGCGCAAGTGTCGAAATCGGATTCGCACAGCAACATGCCGGACTTGCCGCAAACTCCACAAACTTAGGTGGCTTACAAACCCATTCTGAGCATACGATAAATATTATCAATGGCGCAGAAGATGATTATGATGGTAATGGACGCGGTTCAAACCCGGGACGTGGTATTGGCGTATTCTTCTTTTTGGATACAATGCAAGCAGTTTTAGACGATGCCATTATGCAAGACAACAGCACGATTGATTTACAGGTCAATGCTGAGAATATCAAAGTTTGTATCGACAATGTGCGGCTATGGGCAAATGAGATTGTGCAACTAGAAACACAAAATTTCAGTGTTGAGACCATTGAGGCAGTAGCCGATGACCAAGCTCGCGCTACCCTTCTTGCCGAGCAATTAACGGCGGGTTTTGATGCCAACAGTGACGGGCGCATTGATGCTTTTGAAGGCGAATGTGGTCTGAATCAAATCTTAGGCTTTGCATTGGAATCAGCACGCATGAACATTATTGAAGGCGGCGTGGAGTAAAAGCGCAACACAGAGAATCAGAGGCGCAGATAGAAGATTATCAAATGATGGATTCATCCAGATAACGTTTTTCTCTGTGTCCTTTGCGCCTTTGTGGTTCAATATTTCATCTTGCTAAATAACCTGATTTCGCCTTAAATTGCATGGTAGAGCGATAAGGGTGCATGATGTGAAATTGTCTCGGAATCAAACATGGGTGATATTGGTCGGGTTGCTGTTGTTCGGCTATTTTGTGCGTGTGCTGCATGTCGGCGACCAAAGCATCTGGGGTGATGAGGCATTTACCTATGCGGTCATCCGCGCCGAAAATTTTTGGGGAACACTGGCACGTGATGTTCATCCGTTTCTGTATTTCATGATGATTACGCAATGGACACGTTTTGCTGGAATCAATGAATTGAGTCTGCGTTATCCGTCGGTGCTGGCAAGCACCGTTGACCTCGCTTTATTCTATATTTTCGCTAAAGAGGCTCTGCGCCATCGTTCAGCATCGAAACAGTGGTTTGTCCCCCTCGTTGCTGTCTTGCTACTCGCCCTTGCAGACCTCGATATTCAGATTTCACAAGAAGCGCGTTCCTATACGCTGCATATCGCGTGGATATTGCTCAGTTTTATTGCTTATTTGAAGTGGCTACGGACTGACAAACGGCTGTGGGCTGTTGTTTTCGTCATCAGCAATGCCCTGATTGTCTATACGCACTATATCGGCGTTTTTACTCCAATTGCTATCGGTGTTCATGCACTGCTATTTTTGCGCGGCAAACAACGTATTTTTGCATTTGCGATGTTGGTTTCTTCGGCATTGCTAGTGATTCCATGGGTGCTGCTAGTCTTATCACAACAGGTTGATAAATTTGCGGCAGATGCAGTAGCCGCTTTTCCGTCATCATGGGCGACACTGTGGGCATTACGAAGCAGTTGGTTGACGCAACAATGGGCGTTCATGCTCGGATTGGCAATGCTCGGTCTCATCACGATGACACCCCAAAACAGGCTGAAAATACGTCCATTTCGTGCCTCTAGTTTTTTGTTCATCGTGCTACTGATTCCATTGGGTTTAGCCTTCCTCTCGAATTTGTGGCTACCGACACTCTATGATTATCGTATTTCGCAAATCACCCCAGCGATTGTTTTGCTGATGGCGTTCGGTTTAGCGAATTTTCAGCGCGAAGCACGCTTATTTTTTCTTGTCGTGATTGTGATTTATGGTGTTTTCAGTGTCGATGTTTATCGCCCTAAAGAACCATGGCGCGAGTTTGGTCAGATGGTGGCAGAATTTGCCCAAGATGGCGACGCCGTTCTGCTAGAATTTACGGGCGGCGATTACACGATGGATTATTACTTAGAACGCTATTTGCCCACTTATATTCCGACAGTCTCTATGTGGCAGTGGCGCACTTTTGAGCCACAGACCTATGAAAGCGGTCTTCTCGGCACGCTGGATAGTTACGATAGTATCTGGTTAGCCCGTTGGAGCAGTGACAACGAGGCATTTATCAAATTGCGTGCCACGAATCATAGCCCCACTATGCGCCGCACAATTGAGCAGGGCGCAGTACAGTTTGAACTTTATCGCTTTGACCGTTTATCCGATGAAAGCCTCGTCACATTTGAGAATGGCATGATTTTACAGCAAGCCACAATTTATGCTGGACAAGTTGATTTGTGGTGGTCGGCGAATCATTCAATTGATGCCAATTATACTGTTTCAATCAAAGTATTCGATTCTGCTGGAAATATCATCGCGCAGATTGACCGTCAACCGCAATTGGAGTCGCGTCCGACAGCGACATGGCAAGCTGATGAAATCATCTATGACCCCTATTTACTTGAGACGAATGGCATGTCCGTTACCGTACAAGTCTACTTATGGACACCTGACGGCATCCAGCCCGTTGCCACAGTAGATAGTCAGGGTGAGTTTTCGATACCTGAATCCCGTTAAAATTTGAGATTTCACACAAACTTATGGCTTTGTTTCGAGATTCCTATGGTAAATTAAAGCTACTCACATTTATTAGGGAATGGACGCATGGAAAAACCGATTATTCTCATTATTGAAGATACAATAGAATTTGCTCGTCTCACCCAATTGATGCTCAAACGCTTTGGCTACGACTCACATCATGCCGAAGATGGCGAAATGGCAGTGGAATTTTGTGAAGCACAGAGACCGGATGTTGTCCTAATGGACTTGAATCTGCCGGGTATGAGTGGTTGGCAGGTCTTAGAGCGTATAAGTGCGATGTTTGGCGAAGGGGCTATCCCTGTGATTATCACCAGCGCCTATAGTGATAGTGCCAATCGTACTGTAGGCAAATTACAAGGGGTCTATAAATATCTTGTCAAACCAATTAACCCGCAGAACCTTGTCGAGACAGTCAAAGAAGCACTCGGTATTGAAGAGTAATTGGCGCTAGATTTTTGCTATTATGAACAAGCATATTCGTAGACAAATCAAACGAGCAGTTTCATGGTCAAAAGATGAAACAGCGCCTAGCAATCCACAAGCACACATTTTGTCTGGTTTGGATGTCTTGCGCGTGCTAGAAGACAATGCGCCCAAATATTTGCAAGATGTTTTATTTTATGAGCCGCGTTCAGTTGTCGGGCAAGGATGGGCTACTTATAGGTTTTCAGTAACTTACCCACATCAGTTATCTCCCACAATTTAACCCCTTCTTGTGCAACTGGTTTAAAAGACTCTTCATCTTCTGGCTCGTGGGGGTAAAAGACTATGATTTCAAAAATATCGCCAAAATGCCGCAGATGGTCGGTTCGCATTTGGAGTTTGCGTGTTGACCCGTCCGGATATTCAAATTCAAAATAGCGCAGCATAATATCATCTTCAAAATGTGGGCGCTCATTTTGTTCGATAGAATTCGCTTCGTTCCAAACAGTAAGGAACTGGTCAAAATCTTCTGCTGACATGCGTTGTTTGAGCCATGCCGGATAATCTTGATAAAATCGTTCATGGCGACGGTGTATACTACGTCCGACCATACGACGTGCCAATTGCTGCTGACGCGAAATGCGCTGCTGAGATTGAGATACACGCTTAAAAAAGCCGATTTGCGAATTGAAGATGACATCAAGGATAGTCAGTTTATGCTTCATGATGTTCACTAACAGTTCGCGTGAGCCGAGAAAATCAATCGTGGCAGGATTAACACACCAATACGTGAAATTGTGGTCAATAATCTGTGCCGGAAAGGGTAACTTTGCTAAATCTGTATAATACGCCTCTAGCGAATCAACAATCTGATGTTTTGACGGCATTCTGGTTTTTGGTAAATGTCCTGCTAATCCTAGCCAGTACAATTCTTCTGGATAACTGAGTTCAAGCGCATTGGCGAGGCGACGAATCGTGGCGGGTTGCAATTTTCGCTCGCCATTTTCCCAATCGCGGATACTCGTCAAACTGCTTTCCATTTCTGCTGCGAGTCGGAGGGGGGTCATATTCCGTAAGGTACGGACTTCGCGTAGGCGTTCTCCTAATATTTCTAAGTTCTCTTGTTCAACGACTAAGTTCAACATGAGTTAATTCTCCTACTTTTTGAAATAATAGTATATCAAAAGTAGAAAATTCACAAACTATTGCTAGTCACCAAAAAATATGTTTTAGATTCCATAAGGATTGCTTTAGTATCTGCCCGATATAGAACAACGTGATTCATGTGAGCAAATGGAGAATTAGCGTGCTATTTTCATGGGTAAGCTAGTATTCGACCAATTTAATTCTTGAGGATTAGATTTGTGTTTTTCGGGCGCAATGCCTTGCGCCCCATAAAAATTTTTTTGGTCAGATATTATAAGGTCTTCTCATTCTTTAGCCTCGTTTCTGCGATTCGCCTCTATACTAAAATCATCATTTATCATCATTAGGG
>JAUZRW010000126.1 GCA_030950085.1 Anaerolineae bacterium | reverse complement strand
TTTTCCAGTAGCAAATAGTCGTCAATAAGCCTTTCTTTATTCAGTTGTTCCAGTTCTTCTCGTTTTGTCAGCATGACTTTAGTATACTTCTTTTATTCACTTTCGCTCTCCACAATCTCATGGATAGCTGAATAGATACCTACTTTAATGTGCCAAAGTCTAGGTAGGGGCATAGCGCGCTATGCCCTTACGACAGAGTTCTAAAAACTTACCGAAGGTTACTGTTGTAGCAGTTCCCAAATTTTTTCGCTGACTTTCCACACGGCATCAGGATGGCTCAATTTCTTGGCATTGTTCGACATTGTTGCTAAGATATTGTCATTTGATAACCATGTTTTGAGGTAAGCAATCATCTCATCGGGCTTCTCTGTGTAGACACCAGCATGGTTATCCACAACAAAGTCAGCATTGCCGCCTTCTTGCCCTGGAACACAGCCGCTTATTATCATGGGGACACCGCAAACACAGGCTTCGGCAATGGTTGATGGACCTGCTTTGCTTATCAACACATCCGATAGCATGAGGAATTGCGCCATATCCACAAATCCGAATATTCGTACATTGGGATTGCTAATCTCATCTTCTAGCTGCTGTCGCAGTCGGTCATTTGTGCCGCAGATAATGAGAAAATAACAATCCAAATCAGACTGTACGAGGGCAGATACGATTTGATATAACTGTCCCATGCCTTCACCGCCGCTAACGATAGTCACGACTCGCTTATCCGCCTCTAATCCCAAATCTGCTTTGAGCGCGGTTTTATCATCTTGTTCGGTCAAAAATTTAGGATTGACGGGTAAACCAACTAGCGATAGTCGATTTTCGGCTATTCCATTGCGTCTAGCCGTATCATAAGCATATTCTGTGGGTACAAAACAATAATCGACACTCGGTTCATACCAGAACCACGGCGGCTTGGCTAAATCGGTGACGACGGTTACAGAGGGGGTATCTTTTGCCACACGGCGAAATGCCCAATACGAGGGGCGCGTGATAATAGAATGTACCGATATAATGACATCAGCAGGGTGGTCATGGGGTAATTGGTCTATTTTATAGCGACTCGCTTGATACAACATCCATGCTGCCCATTGTGAACGGAATCGTCCATTGCAAATTAAATAAGATAAACCCCATAAATACGGTGTATTATTGACCATATTCGCATAGAGACTAGGCGCTTGATTAAACGGTGGAATACAATACTCTTGGAAGACATCGACATAATCAAATTCGATACAGGCAGTATTATCATATTGAATACGCATAGCAGATTGGATGGCATCGGCAACTGCTTTGTGTCCGCCACCTGTGTAAGAGAGTAAAAATACGACGCGATAATGGGGTTTCATATCTTGCCTTTCATGCCTTCTGCTATAGTTAGCAATACGTTATAAATAGTCGTGCTGTTGCTGATGATTTGTATTATGATATTGAGACTTGTCGTTGATAACCTGCGTACCTGTTATAGATGTTTTTGCCACACAGCATTAAGGAGCATAACAAATGGATTTGAAGGACTGTTATACTGAAAATCACTGTCCACGCCTCTTAATTAGTAGTGAATCTGCACCACCTTATGCCAGTGGTGTCTCGACGGTTGTTAATCAAATGACGAAATATTTGGATAATTGGAATGTCCTTATCCTCGCGCCGGATACTTCGTATTCAACGCTTAATGATAAGCCAGTTGTGCGTCTGCCGTCTGTCAAATTGCCGATGTACTCCGGACTTAATGCCGTCATCCCACAGCGTCCCCACGTTCGGAAGCAAATCAAAAAGTGTTTGGATGAGTTCAAGCCCGATGTCATCCTAACGATAGGCGGCGCGTTTCTCGCATCAACAACTGCCTATCTGGGTAAATCGCGCAATATCCCGATTGTCGGTCTCAATGATACCGACTTCATCACCTACGCGACACATTATGGGCTGGGGCGCTTTGCTGGGTCAATTGGGCGCTTGACGAAGTGGTTGCATCGCTCGAACACGGTTACTTTAGTGACATCACCGAGTTATCACAAGAAGTTGGATAGTGTCGGATTTACCAATTTGCGTCAATGGCGCTTAGGCATCGACATTGAGGAATTTTCGCCGCAACATCGCACTGATGATTTGAAGCAAACAGTCTTGGAACAATACCCCGATACACAAGTCATTTGCCTCATTGTTTCACGTCTTGCCTCCGAAAAATCAATTGACCAACTGCACCCTATCGCCAAATTAGAGGGAGTCACGTTGGTTGTTGTGGGTGATGGACCAGAGTATCAAATACTTCAAGAACAGTTTGCCGATACACGGACGATATTTTTAGGACGCAAAGACAATAAAAAATCTGAGTTATCGCAACTCTATGCGAGTGCCGATATTTTTTTGTGTGCCAGTCGCTCAGAAACCTTTGGACTAACTGTATTAGAAGCAACTGCTTCCGGCGTGCCGTGTGTCATTGCCGATGGAAACGGGATTCGGGATATTGTTGTGCATGATAAAACGGGCTATATCTGTAGCAACCAAGCGGAAATGATTAGGTATGTCGAAAATTTACGCGACAACCCTCAACACCGCTCACAAATGAGTGCAGCAGCACGACAAGAAGGGTTACGCTACTCGTGGAAAATTGTGATGCAGGAACTTGAGGCAATACTCTTAGAAAGTATCAATCATTAGACACGGCATTTTGGGGATAGTGAAGGGACGAAAAGTCGCCCCTTGATGTGCTAGTTTTAGCTTTCTGTGACTGAATCAGGACTCGCCTCTGTTGACTCAGGTTTTTCTGTTGGCTTGATTTTTTCTTGGGCGCGACGTTTCAAGTCATTGAATTTATCACTGACCTTATCGAGTTGTGCTGCCATTTCAGCATCGGGAGTTTTACCCAGTGTTTCGCGGCGATAGGTGGAGATAATCGCGGCAACGGCAAAGGCATCTCCAATGGCAACCTTTATCAACCATGACAACAAGAGTAAAAATATGAGTGACCAGCCAGCCAAGGTCTCGCTAATGAGCGAGAGCAGTAGACCGACAGGCAAGGCAAATACCACAAAGGCAAGGACAGCCGGCACGAAACTCAGCACAGTGAGGGCGATAGCGGCTGTTAAGAGGGGTTTCCACGACATGGCATACAAGACAACCCCATCGCGTGCATTTTCCCAGACATTGCTATCTTCTTCCCAAAAACTACGGGCAAGGATAGCCTCATCAATATAACTTGTCGCATAAACGATAATCCGATTAAGCACGCTTATTAATGTCCGCATGGTATCGCCGGGAAGAAATCGAGCCACATTGTATACTGTTCTGGTAAATGCGCGAACAACTCCTTGCACGATTTCGTCAACCACGAACATCGCATTCACTTCACCAAAACGTTCTTGCACACGTTGCTTACCCCATTCTAACTGACCACGACCTGCTGGCAGTTGGAGATTCTCATCTTTTAACATTTCAGCCATCACAGCAATATGCGCTGCTTTAATCATGTAAAAGACATAGCGATAGGCTAACTTATAGATTGGAATGACACTCACCAATGCAACGATGAAGATGATAACTCCCAGCCAATCAACAGCCTTACCTATCATAAAAGCAACAGCACCGACAATGGCAAGGTAGATGAGCGCAACAACCCAAAAAGCAAGTGTCACGCCGAGTCGAACCAGTAGAATGGGTGTCGTTTTCATCAGCAAGTTAAACGCTAGACCCAACTTAAGTGATGATAAATTCATATAAAATCCCCTTTGATAATGTCTCTTACAGTTTTCATTTCAGCTACTTCATTGTAAGTATACGAGCATTTTGAATTTCGTGATTGGTTTTTAGTCGCAAAATGTATAGTAACGTGAATTTTGTTTAAGGATTTCATCGAAAAAATGAGGTTATAAAAGGTCATAGCCCGTTGTAGGAGCGCAATACATTGCACCCTTATGCCCGAAAATCCATGATTTTCCGAAAAAACACGGTTTCTGCACTTATCCAAAACTCAGGTTATAGTAGGTATATTATGCTGTTTGATTAAATAATCAGGTAACGGGTAGGGGCATCCGAGAAATAATGTTACTTGGGTTTTTGGAGAGTTCAAGCAGAAATTAGCGAATGGACATTAAGCGCATAACGTGGATTAACAAGAAGTGAAGAAAAAGGCGACCTCGTTTGAGACCGCCTTTTTCTAGGACTGTTAGTTGGAATTATTGCCCAGTTTCGGTTTGTTGCCGAGTGCCAACAGACCTGTTTCTGGTTGGCTCCGACGACTTTGTTCCTCTTCTTTGCCGAAACTGATAATATTGTCATCAATTGTGATAGCTTCGACTGCGAGACCGAGACTTTGCAATTCTTTCACTAGCACACGGAAACTTGTCGGGATACCGGGTTCTTCAATCGGTTCACCTTTGACGATGCTCTCATAGGTCTTAACGCGCCCTTGTACATCGTCAGATTTAACGGTGAGCATTTCTTGTAGGGTATATGCTGCACCATATGCCTCTAATGCCCAAACTTCCATTTCACCGAAACGCTGCCCACCGAATTGCGCCTTACCACCCAAAGGTTGCTGTGTGACGAGGCTGTAGGGTCCTGTCGAACGAGCATGGGCTTTGTCTTCGACCAGATGTGCCAATTTCAGCATGTGCATAAAACCGACAGATACAGGGCGGTCAAAGGCTTCGCCTGTGCGACCATCGTATAACGTCTGTTTGCCATATTGCGGCACCGATTCACCTGTCTCGAACATTACTTTATCTGCCAGACGATACAATTCTTGTATATCCGCATCAGCAGGAATTTCGGCTTCGGGTTGATGAGTCTGCATCCATAGGCGCAATGAGGCGTTGAGTGCATTGCGGTCAGCTTCTTCACGGAATGCGAGTTCAACATCGGTATTGTCAAAAATGAGTGTTGTATCGGGGTCAAAGCCCTTGGCACGCAACCATTCCGCAACGACTGCTCGGCGTGCATAGACTTCCTCAGCGATGAGTTTTTCCACGTCGTACTTTTCATTGTCACCAAGCCACGCATGGATATACAAACGCCGGACTTCACTATCGTCTTCTAATTCTTCGGGTTCATACTCTTGATATTCTTCAATCCATTTCCATGCTTCTTCAGTCATCTCTGACCATGCTTGGTCTATCAGCCATGCCCGACCTAAATCAGCCTGAATTTCCAATTCATGAGCGCCATCAAACACGGGTGTTACGGCACGGAAGCCGAGACGGTCAGCCGCCCAGCCGAGATGCAGTTCTAACACCTGACCGATATTCATACGACCCGGTACACCCGTCGGATTGAGGATAATTTCTATCGAGCGACCATCTGCTAAATAGGGCATATCTTCTAGCGAAACCACACGCGAAATGACACCTTTGTTCCCATGACGACCAGCCATTTTGTCACCGACAGTCAATTTGCGCTTTTGGGCAACACTCACACGCACCATTTTTTCGACACCAGCAGGTAAATCAGGATGTTCTTCGCGGGTGAAGGTTTTGACATCCACTACCTTGCCTCTGTCACCATGCGGCAACTTGAGCGAACTGTCTTTCACCTCACGCGCTTGTTCACCGAAAATGGCACGGAGCAACTTTTCTTCTGGCGATAACTCTTTTTCGCCTTTGGGTGTAATCTTCCCGACTAGAATATCGTTGGGTCCGACTTCTGCACCGATGCGGATAATGCCGAATTCATCCAAATCTTTTAGAGCCTCTTCACCAACATTGGGGATATCATAGGTGATTTCTTCGGGTCCTAATTTGGTATCACGGGCTTCAATCTCATGCTTTTCGATATGGATACTGGTGAATTTATCCTCACGCAACATGCCTTCACTAATCAGCAAGGCATCTTCATAATTACCACCATCCCAACAGAGGAAGGCTGCGAGTACATCATGCCCAAGTGCCAATGAACCGCGATAAGTTGAAGAACTATCTGCCAGCACATCATTTTTCTGGATAAATTGCCCCTTTTTCACGACAGGGCGCTGGTCAATACACGTTGATTGATTGCTGCGGTCATATTTACGCAGTTGATAACGCTTCTCTTCGCCTTCGCTAGTGCGAACAACGATGCGGTCACCTTGGACACTGATAACCTGTCCATCCGTCTCAGACACGAGCACTTGCCCACTATCGCGTGCGGCTTGGTCTTCCATACCTGTGCTGACAACAGGGACATCAGGATTGAGCAACGGCACTGCTTGACGCTGCATGTTAGAACCCATGAGGGCGCGATTCGCATCATCATGTTCTAGGAAGGGGATAAGTGCTGCACTGATACCCACAATCTGACGGGGCGCAATATCCATGTAATCGACCTTTTGAACAGGCGATACGAGGAAGCCCTGACGGTAACGCGAGGAGACACGCTCATTGATGAATTGTTTCTTGCTATCTAATTGCGAATTTGCCTGTGCAATGACGTAATGGTCTTCAGCATCGGCATTCAAGTATTCGGCTTCGTCTACCACAAATGGCACAACTGGGACTTTTTCGACCTTAGATTTTTTTAATTTGGCAATAATCTCTGCGGTGACAATATCGCCTTCTTCAATGATGATCTTGCCTCTTTTAGTTTCTACATCATCGCGTACTGCCCGTCCGATAATGCGTTCATCGTCGGGTGCTAAGAACTTCTCAACTTTGAGATAAGGGGTTTCGACAAAACCAAATTCATTGACACGAGCATAACTCGCCAAACGACCAATCAGACCAATGTTCGGACCCTCAGGTGTTTCAATCGGGCAAATACGACCATAGTGGCTGTGATGAACATCGCGGACTTCAAAACCGGCACGTTCGCGCCGTAGACCACCGGGACCCAATGCCGATAATGTACGCTTATGCGTCAACTCTGCAAGGGGATTGGTTTGTTCCATGAATTGCGATAATTGCGATGAACCGAAAAATTCACGGACAGCCGCCACAATCGGACGAATGTTCACCAGAGAAATCGGTGTCACATTATCGTTGTCACGGGTAGACATGCGTTCTTTGACAACCCGTTCCATGCGTCGCAAACCGATACGCAATTTGTTCATAATGAGTTCGCCGACAGTTTTTACACGACGATTGCCAAGATGGTCGATATCATCTGTAGATATCTTGCCATTGTTGATGTTAATCATACGCTGCACGAGAGCGACAATATCAGCTTTCATAATGGTGCGTGCAGTACGCGGAATCGTACCCTCTAAGCCTAGACGTTGGTTCAATTTATAGCGTCCAACCCGTTCTAAATCATAACGGCGTTGGTCGAATAATTGGCTTTGCAGATAATCACGCGCATTATCAAGCGTTGGAGGGTCGCCGGGGCGCATCTTCTTATAGAATTCAATCAAGGCAGCTTGGGCAATGGTTTGCTTTTTCTTCAAGTCCCAAGTCGGTTCTTGCTCTAGTGTTGCCTGAATGAATTGATGATTTTCATTATCATCAATATCAGCAAATAGGGCGACAATTTCTTCGGTTTCGCCAGTTTGGATGGGAGACATTTCTTTAGGCATCCCATCATCAACGGCTGCCAAAGCACGCAACATAATCGTAACGGGTATGGTACGCTTGCGGTTGAACTTAATCGTGATGTAGTCGTTCTTACGGGTTTCAAATTCCATCCATGCGCCACGGTCTGGGATCATCTTGGCATTGGACAAATTACGCCCTGTTGAACGGTCTTGGTCAGCATCAAAGTAAACACCGGGCGAACGAATCAACTGACTGACAACGACACGTTCTGTACCATTAATGATGAACGTCCCTTTTTCAGTCATGAGGGGGAAATCGCCCATGAAAATATCGGAAACGGCGACTTCATCACCAGCCGCTTTATTGACGAGTGCCACACGGACATACAACGGCGCAGCATATGACATATCACGTTCGATACATTCATCATAACTATACTTGGAAGGTTCGAACCAGTATTTCAACCCAAACTGCTCTGCCTCTGGTAATTTACCCGGCAAATACAACTTCAAATCGCCATTGAAGCTCTCAATGGGGTTTATTTCATCAAATAATTCTCGCAGACCCTCTTCAATAAACCAACCGAAGGCTGTTAACTGCACTTCGATTAGCGACGGTAATTCTTGCACATCGGGAACACGGGCATAGTTCTTGATGTTATAATAGTCTCTCAATGCGTCGCTCCTCAGCTTTACTCACATCGGGCAAATAAAAACGCACAGTCAACGATTTTTCGTTACTGTTGTTAGAGTAGGGTGGTATTTATTGCTGTTTTGAAATGCAATTCCATCTTTCACCACAAGATGTTTTATTGTTGGGGTGATTTGTAACTGTGCAGTATAGCAGAAGAGAATTGCTCTTGTCAAGAAGCATGATAAAACGCCCCATTCGACTTGAGTGGAGTTTTGACATAGTATAAGGCGATTTCTCAATTTTTCAAGGTTTTAGGATGAAATTTGGGATAAACCTTAACACTTCTGGGATATCTTAATCTCAAAAGGGAAGAGTTAATTCTAAATTAATTATTTTCTCTGTGAATTGCTTTGTTGAAAGAGGGGACGACAAGAGATCGCCCCGTTTGTGCTTAGACTTTTTCTTGGGCGGGGTTGGTTTCTTCTGTCAATGTGTCGCTTTCGCCCAAAAACATACGCTGCAAAAGCAAGACAAAGCCGCCAATGAGTGCTGCAAGCGCCGCATATTGCACTCGTGCTGGAAGTTTACGAAGCCGCAATACAACACCTGTCGATTGTTCACCTAGCAAATCGGCTTTCAGGTTTTTAGCGAATTGCGGTGCTGGCTCGACCTGCTCCATCGAACGATGAATCCGCTCAATCAATTCAATGAGGTCTTGCCCTTCTGCCGAGAAGACATCATGTTTACGCCGCGCATTATCGACACTTTCACCCGCCAACAGTGCATCAGTTACATCAGTGACTAAATTTTGCATTTTTACATCGGATGCCATGTTGTTTTACCCTTTGCCTTCTGTTTTGCGCTTATCTGCTTGACCAATATTCATCTGTTGTAATTGCAATTCATCGCGTAAGGATAATAAGGTGCGATGATAAAGTGATTTAATAGCGCCTTCTGTACGCCCCATCACCTCGCCAATGTCTTGATTCGATTTTTGCTCGATAAATTTCAAGATAATGAGTTGTTGTCTATCGGCTGGTAAGCGCCGAATCGCTTCCATCAACAAAGCCTCTTGCTCCGATGATTCAGCTTGTTTATCGGGCGCGTCGCTGTGCAGGGTGTGGGCAATATAATCGTCCAAAGGGATGATTTTGCGCCGCCCCTTATCTCGATGAAAATTGGCGACAAGATTATGGGCAATGCGATACAACCATGCTTGGAAAGGCACACCTTTATCGACATAATTTTCAATATGCGACATCGCCCGATAAAAGACTTTCGCGGTCAGGTCTTCAGCATCTTGTTGGTTGCCCGTGCGATAGTAGATGTAATTGTAAATCTTATCGAGATATCGCTCGTAGATTTCGCCAAAAGCCTCTTTATCCTCTTTGGCATAGACCACGAGTTCAATGTCGCTCAGGTCTTTATAGTTGGGTTTTTTCGGCTTGCGATTGAATCCCAGCAAAGTTGTTCATCCTTGGTACGCTGTCAATTTCACCTATTAAAACCCATCTTGCTAAATGAGGTTACGCATATCAACAAACTTTAACATTTACACACCTAAAAAAGCCTTTTTCGGGGTTTAGCACCATGCCTTCATCAATGCAGGTAAGTTCTTAAAGATGTAATCCGGCTGAATATTGCTGATATCCTCGCGGCGGCTGACTCCGGTGAGTAGCATAGCCGTTCGCAATCCGGCAGCATGACCGCCTTCGATATCGGTGCTGAGTCTATCGCCGAGCATCAAGGTTTCCGATGCTTTTGTGCCTAAGCGTTGCAGTGCGACATCAAACATCGCCCGTTTTGGCTTACCAATAATCGTTGGTTCAACATCCGTTGCGTGTTGAATCATACCAATCACACTGCCGGCACCGGGAACCAATCCAGCAGGTGAAGGGAAGGTCACATCGGGATTTGTGCCAATGAAGGCAGCGCCGTGATTACGAATCAATAATGTCGCTGTGCGTGCTTTTTGATAGGTAAAATCAAAGTCAATGCCTGCGACAACTGCATCAACACTTTCCTCTATATTGATGTTCTCTTCTCTTATAATGGTAAAGTCGGCTTCCTCTAAGATATGGAATAAACCCAGATTGCCAATCACGTACAATCGCGCTCCATGAGGATAGTGTTGTGTGAGATAATCGACAGTTGCAGTGCCAGATGTGACAATTTGCCATGTCTCTATATCCGCCACACCCATATCTGCTAACTTCTGAATATAATCTTCGGGATGGCGACCACTATTATTGGTTGCCAATACAAATGGCATGTTTTGTCCGCGTAAGAACGTAAAGAAATCGACCATACCGGGCAGGAGGGTTTGTCCGCGCCATAACACACCATCCATATCACTAACGACTGCTTTAATATCCAGAAGAGACATAAGGTTACTTTCTATTGTTATATCGTTAAAACCACAGACGAATAGTCTACCGCAGAGTGTGGATGAATGATATTCGTGTTGTATATCATGCCCAAAATGGAATCGCGGGGTGTACGAATGTTCATTATGCACGAATCAATCTGACTGCCAACTTGTTCATATTCCCAATATTTACAAACTACTTGACAAAACTAAAAACAGCGTTTTAATGATATATGTAATGTTATCGAAATACTAACAAAAAACATGTTGATGAGGTTATATATGGATAAAGAAGAATATAAAGATATGAATAGACGTACTTTCCTGAAAAGAATCAGCCAAGGAATAGTGACATCATTTTTGGCATTAACAGGATTACTTGGTATAAGTCAGGTTGATGCAGCACCCGATAAATGTGGTAGCGTGACTTGTAATACAAAATATTCTAGTGAATGTATCAATAGTTACAAGTATACTATTAAAAAGATAACCTGCTATTCTACAATTGACGGCTCGTTTTGTAGCTATGGGGAATCAAAAATTAAAACTTCGACTACGTGTTAATTTAAAGAAAGGTGAGAGAATAAGATGCCTAATCTGATTATCAATCAAAGAGATTACCAGATTTCTGATAGAAGGGTTGTTGTAACGGCAAGTATTGAACTCAAGGTGCGTGCTGATTTATCTGTTGATGAGATTGCAGAGCGCATGAGTTTTGGCGCAGAAATTGAAAACAGTTTGACTCAAATTGAAATTGAAAACGCTCTGACAGGTGAAATGAATGTTATTTCTGTCGATAGTGTTATCAACTCGCTTCCTGATACAAATTGGGATGAGATGTACCTAGAGACCACAAGCCACATTGCTATTGATGAGAACAATCATCCCCCATTAACGATTGAGGAATTACGCACAGAACAACGTCGTTATGGTAGAAATGTTTGATAGGTAAAAATGATAGAGGGATTTAGTGTAGCGATAAATCCCGTACTGTCATGCCATATATCAATGCAGATAAGTTTTCCAAAATATACTCAAAATAGAATCGCGCATCCCCTTGACAGCCTGATACCCTCCTGATATGATAGCCCACGCTAACGAACGACAGAAGTATCCTCATTTGAGGCAATGCGCTGTTGAATTGAGCAAAGATGGCGATAGTACTTTGTTTTTGCGGAGTGTCTCGTCATGTCCTGAGTACGATACGGGCGTTCTATAGCTATAGGTACGCCCGTTTGCACGCCTATATATTGTCGGTGTTTATTACCTATAAAGTAGTCAGAGCGGAGAGATAGATGCCAACCATTAATCAGTTGGTGAGAAAAGGTCGCAAGCCAAAGAAGAAACAAACCAAGGCACCCGCGCTGCAATATACGTTGAATGCGTATTCGCAGAGACGGACACGTCAGCCAAAAGGTGCGCCGCAGAAGCGTGGCGTTTGTACTCGTGTGCAGACACTCACCCCCAAGAAACCGAACTCGGCACTCCGGAAAATTGCCCGTGTGCGCCTCACGAACGGCATGGAAGTCACAGCCTATATTGGCGGTGAAGGTCATCGCTTGCAAGAACACAGTGTTGTGCTTGTGCGTGGCGGACGTGTGAAAGATCTGCCGGGTGTTCGTTATCATATTGTACGCGGAACGCTTGATGCTGGCGGCGTTGAAGGTCGTAAGCAAGGCCGTAGTAAATACGGCACGAAGCGCGGTAGATAAAAAGAAGGGATATGTCTCATGCGTAGAAGAACACCACCTATTCGTCCGGTTACGCCGGATGCCAAGTACAACAATAAGCATATCACGATGTTTGTGAATCGCATGATGTACGGTGGCAAGAAGAGTACAGCGTACAAAATCATGTACACCGCATTTGATATCATCGAAGAACGGATGAAAACCGACCCGCAGGAAGTTTTTGAAAATGCCCTGCGCGGTGTCGCCCCGACAGTTGAAGTGAAGCCGCGTCGTGTCGGTGGCTCAACCTACCAAGTTCCGGTAGAAGTCAGTTCGGCACGCGGACTTGCATTGGCAATGCGTTGGCTCATCCAACATTCACGGAGTCGTGGGGGTCGCAGTATGGCTTCCAAATTGGCGAATGAATTTATGGATGCGGCACAAGGTCAAGGGGCTTCGGTGAAGCGCCGTGATGAAGTGCATAAAATGGCAGAAGCTAATCGTGCATTCGCACACTTCCGCTAAAAACTTTCAAAGTACCCTTTAGCGCCACTAGGGGGTCGTTATATGGATAAGGAAACATGGCAAAGAATCTCGATTTAAATCTCGTTCGTAACATCGGCATTATTGCCCACATTGATGCAGGTAAAACGACTGTAACCGAACGGGTACTGTATTATACAGGTATGGTGCATCGCATTGGGGAAGTCCATGACGGTGCGGCATCAATGGATTATATGGATCAAGAAAAAGAACGCGGTATCACAATTACCTCGGCTGCTGTGTCCACGGCTTGGACACTTGATGGTACTGAGTACAAAATCAACATCATTGACACACCCGGTCACGTTGATTTCACCGCCGAAGTACAGCGTAGTTTGCGTGTTCTTGATGGTGGCGTTGCTGTCTTTGATAGTGTGGCAGGTGTCGAACCGCAGTCTGAAACTGTGTGGCGGCAAGCGACAGAATATAATGTACCACGGATGTGTTTTATCAATAAGATGGATCGCACGGGTGCAAATTTTGAACGTACCGTCAGCATGATTACAAGCCGCTTAAATGGTAATCCAGTGCCTATTCAAATCCCGTATGGTTCTGGCGATGAATTTCAAGGCATCATTGACTTGTTAGCAATGGAAGTCGTCACCTATGGCGATGACCTTGGCACAGCGATTGAACGTCATGATATCCCAGAAAGTCATCGGGAAATGGCGGAAACGATGCGCGAAGAGATGATAGAGAAAGTCATCGAAAGCGACGAATTCCTGACTGAGAAGTTCCTGATGGAAGAGGAAATTAGCACTGATGAAGTGATTCAAGCGTTGCGTGCCGGTACAATAGCTAATAAATTGCATCCTGTTCTTTGCGGTAGCGCCTTGAAAAATAAGGGCGTGCAACTGCTCTTAGATGCTGTTGTTCGTCTCTTGCCCTCGCCGCTTGATGTCCCAGCCGTTGAAGGGGTTGACCCTGATGATATGGAAACCGTTATCACGCGCGCTGCGGATGATAGCGAACCCATGTCCGCCTTGGTCTTTAAGATTATCGCTGACCGTTTTGGTCGCCTCGCATTTACTCGCGTTTATAGCGGTGTACTAAAGAAGGGTACTCGTATCTACAACCCTGTCAAACGTCGGATGGAACGGGTTGCACGGATTGTTCGCATGTTTGCTGATGACCGTGAAGATATTGATGAAATCCATGCAGGTGACATTGCCGCGATTATCGGTTTGAAAGATACCTTCACAGGTGAGACTGTCTGTGATGAAGATAAGCCGATTATTCTTGAGAATATCACCTTCCCAGCACCCGTGATTGAAGTTGCGATTGAGCCGAACAGCAAGGCTGACCAAGATAAATTGGCAAAAGGCTTGCGTTCGCTGGCAGAAGAAGACCCCACTTTCCAAGTCGAAGTTGATTCGAGTCTCGGTCAAACCAAGATTAAAGGTATGGGTGAGTTACATCTTGAAGTGTTGATTGACCGTCTCAAACGCGAATTTCACGTTAACGCGACACAAGGTCGTCCGCGTGTTGCCTATCGGGAAACGATTACCCGTGAACATACTGTCGATACGGTTTTCAAACGCCAGACAGGTGGTTCGGGGCAATATGCGCGAGTGGTGATTGAATATCGCCCGATGACAGACGAGGAAAAAGAAGCTGCCAATGGTGCTAACTTGATATTTGAAGACAGCATCAAAGGCGGTTCGGTAACGAAAGAGTTTATCCGTGCTACCGAAAAAGGTGTTCGTGAAGCAATGGAAGGCGGCGTGATTGCTGGCTACCCCATTGTCGCTATTCATGCCAGTATGATTGATGGCGCAATGCACGATGTTGACTCTAGCGAAATTGCATTCAAGATTGCTGGTTCAATGTCGCTCAAAGAAGGTATCCAAAAGGGCGCACCTGTCATTCTTGAACCAGCCATGAAGGTGGAAGTTGTGACACCGGATGATTATACCGGTTCTGTCGTGGGCGATTTGTCGTCGCGCCGTGGCACTGTCGAAGGTATGGAACCGCGTGATGAGGGCATTAGCTCCATTCGCTCACAAGTACCGCTTTCGGAGATGTTCGGCTATGCAACCGAACTGCGTAACATGACTCAGGGTCGTGGTAACTTCACGATGGAGTTTGATAAGTATACTGTCGCTCCCAATTCGATTGCCGAAGAGGTTATCAAAGGCGAGCGTTAAGTTAGGTTAGGAAGACCGTGCTGTTTTGCGAGACCGCAGACAGCACACCAAAATGGTTTATTGGAGACTAATCGGTCTCTGGTAAACAGTCGTTTGTATCATCAAAAAATTGCTATAGAGGGATAAGAAATAAAATGGCAAAAGGTAAATTTGAACGTAATAAACCACATGTCAACATTGGAACCATTGGTCATGTTGACCATGGCAAAACTACACTGACCGCCGCAATTACCAAAGTCCTTGGTTTGGCGGGGCAAGCTGAACTGATGAATTATGAAGATATTGATAATGCGCCCGAAGAAAAAGCGCGTGGTATTACTATCTCGATTCGTCATGTTGAGTACGAAACTGATGCCCGTCACTATGCCCATGTGGACTGCCCGGGTCACCGCGATTATATCAAAAATATGATTACAGGTGCAGCTCAGATGGATGGTGCTATTCTGGTTGTGAGTGCGCCTGATGGCCCCATGCCGCAGACTCGTGAACATGTTCTGTTGGCAAAACAAGTCGAAGTCCCCGCTATGGTGGTCTTCCTCAACAAAACCGACCAAATGGATGATGAGGAACTCATCGAATTGGTGGAAATGGAACTTTCTGAACTGCTGGAAAGCTATGACTTCGATGCCGATACCCCGATTGTCAAAGGGAGTGCATTAGCGGCGACTGAATCCGATAGCGAAGACCAGAATGCACCAGAATATGCCCCCATCCTTGAACTGATGAAAACAGTTGATGAATGGATTCCGACACCTGTGCGCGAAACTGACAAACCCTTCCTGATGCCAGTTGAAGATGTCTTCAGCATCAAAGGTCGTGGTACAGTTGTGACGGGCCGTGTAGAACGCGGTACGCTGCAAAAAGGTGAAGAAATTGATATCGTGGGTCTGCGTGACGAAATCCAGAATACGGTTGTCACCGGTATCGAAATGTTCCACAAAGAACTTGACCAAGCCGAAGCAGGCGACAATGCAGGAATCCTCTTGCGCGGTAAGCAACGTGACGAAGTAGAGCGTGGTATGGTTTTGTCGAAGAAGGGCAGTATCAAACCGCACACGAAATTTAAGTGCCAAGTCTACATCCTCAAGAAGGATGAAGGGGGTCGCCACAAGGCATTCCTGACTGGCTATCGCCCACAGTTCTACATCCGTACCATGGATGTAACCGGAACAATTGCCCTGCCCGATGGCGTGCAAATGGTGATGCCCGGTGACCAAGTGAACCTTGATGTAGAACTGATTATCCCAGTGGCCTTGGAACAAGGTTCCAAGTTCGCCATCCGCGAAGGTGGCTTGACTGTCGGCGCTGGTGTTATCACGGAAATTCTGGACTAACATGAGAAACTGAACCGGAAATAGATACCGGGGTATGCTAAAAAACATACCCCGGTATTTTTTCGGCACTTTCCATGCAGTCTAAGAGCAGACGATAAAGGTTACGGTTACGATATGGCAGTAAAAAACAAAATCCGCATTCGTTTAAAAGCATACGATCATCGGGTACTAGACCATTCTGCCCAACGGATTGTAGAAGCTGCTGAACGGACAGGTGCGCGAGTTGTGGGGCCAGTCCCGTTGCCGACGAAATTAGAACGCTTCACAGTGATTCGTTCCAGCTTCGTCCACAAAACCTCACAAGAACATTTTGAAATCCGCACTCATAAACGCTTGATTGATGTGTTGGATCCGGATAGTAAAACGATTGATACCCTGATGCGCGTGAATCTACCCGCCGGCGTGGATATCGAAATCAAGATTTAAGCGTTGTTGCAATCAAGGCGACGACAAAATCTCGTTCGGGACACCGAACATTCTGAATACGCAAGTAGTATTGGGAGGGGAAGTAGACCCTTGATACCTAACCCCCCTCTGGAGGCTGAATCATGAAGGGCATGATTGGCAAAAAGGTCGGTATGACCCAGATATTTGACGAGCAGGGTAATGTTGTCCCTGTTACGGTGATTGAAGCAGGACCGTGTTATGTAACACAGGTGCTTTCTGATGACCGTGATGGTTACAAAGCGGTTCAGCTTGGTTTTGGAGAAACAAAACCTGCCCGTCTTACAAAAGGTCAACTCGGACATTTGCAAAGAAATAACCTGCCCGCCCTCAAGTACCTGCGCGAATTTCGCGTGAAGGGCGACGATGCAGTAGATGTTGAAGAAGGTGCTGAAATTAAGGTCGATGTCTTTGCGGCTGGGGAACTGGTCGATGTCATTGGCACAAGCAAGGGGCGCGGTTTTGCAGGTACGATTAAGCGTCACAATTTTAGTCGCGGACCCAAAACACATGGTCAGTCTGACCGCGAACGCTCCCCCGGTTCTATCGGGATGTGTGCTTCGCCCGGACGCACCTACAAAGGCAAGCGGATGGGTGGTCGCATGGGTAATGACCGTGTAACGATACAAAATCTGGAAGTAGCAGTGATTGATGTGGAAAAGAACCTGCTCGCAGTCAAAGGGTCGATTCCCGGTGCCAATGGCGGCATTGTGATTATCCGCCCGGCTCGCAAAAGCCAGCAGCACTAGGCGCGGGTGAGGAGAGAATACAATGGAAGTCTCAGTAGTAAATCAGACAGGTAAGCAAGTCCAAAAACTGGATGTGCCAGCCTATATCTTTGAAGAAGAAATCAATAATGGTCTCATGCACCAAGCCTATGTGCGCCAAATGGCGAATGCTCGTCAGGGCAATCACAATGCTAAAAAGCGCAGTGAAATTCGCATGACAGGGGCTAAGGCTTGGCGGCAAAAAGGAACGGGTCGCGCTCGGCATGGTGCGCGTAGTGCGCCGATTTTTGTCGGCGGTGGTGTGGCACATCCGCCGCGTCCACGCAAATATACCAAAAAAATGCCGAAGAAAATGCGTCGCAAGGCTATTCGTTGTACCTTAAGTGCGCTCATGCGCGACGAACAACTGGTTTTCGTCGATAAGTTGGATTTTTCCGCCCCGAAGACGAAAGACATGATGCAAGTGATTAGCACCCTCACGGGTAGCGAAAACGCGCTTGTGGTGCTGGGGACGAAAGATGAAAATGTGTCGCGCAGTGTTCATAATCTGCCTAAGTCGCATGTCATTTTGGCAAATTATTTGAATATTCGTGATTTGCTCAAATACGACAAAGTCATTATTCCGTTAGATGCGCTCGAAGTGATTCAGCGTATCTGGGGACAGGGAGGCTCAACCGATGCCTGAACTGCATCCATATGATGTCATTCGTCGCCCGATTGTAACAGAAAAGTCAAACATTCTGCAATCGGAATACAATCAATATATTTTTGAAGTAGCGATGAATGCCAACAAACATCAAATTAGAGACGCGGTGGAACTCATCTTTGAAATCCCCCGTGATGAAATTTTGCAAGTACGCACAATGGTTATGCCTGCTAAGCGTGGGCAACGCGGACGAAAAAAATATATTCGTCGTAGCCAATGGAAAAAAGCTGTTGTGACACTTGCATTCGGTCAAAATATCGAACTGTTCAACGTCTAAGGAGACCGAGAGATGCCGATTAAAGTCTATAAACCGACCTCGGCGGGTCGCCGTAATATGACGGGGTTCACGTTTGAGGAAATTACCAAAAGTAAGCCGGAGCGTTCGCTGACGAAAGCACTTCGTAAAAAAGGTGGACGCAACAATACAGGTCGCGTGACGGTACGCCATCGTGGTGGTGGTCACAAACGCCGCTATCGTATTATTGATTTTAAGCGCAATAAATTCGATAGCAAAGCCGAAGTGATTGCCATTGAGTATGACCCGAATCGTAGCGCGCGGATTGCCTTGGTGCAGTACGAAGATGGCGAAAAACGCTATATCATCGCACCTCTAGGTGTGAAGGTCGGTCAGTTCATTGCGAGTGGTGAACTTGCCGAACTGCGACCCGGTCATTCGATGCCCTTGTCCAATATCCCGACGGGTACTGTCGTTCATAATATTGAACTGCGCCCCGGTAAAGGTGGACAAATGGCACGCGCTGCGGGAACGTCCGCACAGGTGATTGCTAAAGAAGGTAAGTATGTGACCATGCGCCTCCCAAGTGGTGAATATCGTAAAGTGTTGGCAACCTGTATGGCAACCATTGGTCAGGTCGGCAATGCGGAACATGGCAACGTCAAACTGGGTAAAGCAGGTCGTCGCCGTTGGCTGGGTTGGAGACCGACTGTGCGCGGTACAGCACAAGACCCTGCCAGTCACCCGCATGGTGGTGGTGAAGGTCGCAGTGGTATCGGTATGAAAGCGCCGAAGACCCCTTGGGGTAAGCCTGCACTGGGCGTTCGCACCCGTAGGAACAAACGCACCGATAGCTTTATCGTGCGTCGTCGTGGCAAACGTCGTTAGTGCATAGGAGACAGATATTATGTCGCGCTCACTCAAGAAAGGGCCCTTTATAGCGCCCAAACTGCTCAAAAAAGTAGAGCAGATGAACGATGGTAAACTGAAGAAGACGGTTATCCGAACATGGAGTCGCGCAAGCACTGTCTTTCCTCAGATGGTCGGACATACCATCGCCGTCCATAATGGCAAACAACATGTGCCGATTTATATCACGGAAAACATGGTGGGTCATAAGCTCGGTGAATTTGCCCCAACTCGCACGTATCGCGGGCATCTGGTAGAGAGTAAGAAGAGAAAATAAGGGCGGAGAGAAAAATGGAAGTGAAAGCCACAACAAAGTACCTATCTATCTCTCCTCGCAAGTTAGCACTGGTTTGTGACCGGGTGCGTGGTATGGATGCCGAAGAAGCTCTGATTGTGTTGGATTATATGCCACACAAAGGGGCAGCACTCGTCTATAAAACTGTCCATAGCGCCCTGAGCAATGCGCGGAACAATTTTAACATCGATGTGTCCAATTTGGTGATTAACCAGATTTGGGCGGGCGAAGGACCGCGCTTGAAACGCTTTAAAGCGGGAGCGCGTGGTCGTTATAAGCCGCGTGTTCGTCGCCAGTCACACCTGTGGGTTATTCTGGCAGAGCGAGAGGAAGCATAAGTATGGGTCGTAAAGTACATCCAATTGGCATTCGTCTCAAGATTAATCGTGATTGGGACGCACGCTGGTATGCAGAAGGAGACCGTTATGTCGAATTGCTGCATGAAGACCGTAAAGTTCGTAAACTCGTAAAGGAAACAACTGCGCGTGCAGGGGTTTCTCGTATCGAAATTGAACGGCAACCGAATTTAGTTAGCATTACTATTCATACGGTTCGCCCCGGCTTGATTATTGGGCGTAAGGGTGAAGCAGTTAAATTGTTGCGAGCTAATTTAGAAGCCATGACAGGCAAGACGGTAAGGGTCGAAGTGTCAGAAATTGAAAAGCCCGACCTTGACCCACAATTAATAGCAGAAAATATCGCCAGTCAACTAGAACGTCGTATTGGTCACAGCCGCGCTATGAAACGTGCCGTGACACAAGCGATGCGTCAAGGCGGACTAGGTATTCGTATTGAAGCCAGTGGTCGCCTTGGTGGGGCGGATATGTCGCGCCGCGAGTTGATGAGTGAAGGTCGTGTGCCACGTAATACGTTGCGTGCCAACATTGACTATGGTTTCGCAGAAGCCAAGACCACCTTTGGTCGCATTGGTATCAAGGTGTGGGTCTACACAGGCGATGTACTGGCACTGGAATTACCAGAAACAAAAGACTCATATAAAGGGTAATTTCTGCCTAAAGGACTGAGGAGTAATTAACCATGTTAATGCCAAAGCGCACCAAATATCGCAAGCAAATGCGAGGGCGTATGAAGGGCAAAGCCACACGCGGTTCGACAGTTGCCTTCGGGGATTATGGCTTGCAGGCGCTTGAACCCGTCTGGATGACCAGCCGCCAAATTGAAGCGGCACGTCGGGCAGTTGTTCGTGCGATTCGTCGTCGTGGTAAGGTGTGGATTCGCGTCTTCCCCGACAAACCGTATACCCAAAAAGCTGCCGAAACGCGCATGGGTAAGGGCAAGGGGTCTGTTGAGTATTATGTCGCAGTTGTGAAACCCGGACGTATCCTGTTTGAAATGGCAGGTGTTCCAGAAGATATCGCACGCGATGCCTTGGCTCGTGCCGCCGCAAAACTGCCCTGCAAGACAAAATTCGTGAAGCGTATCGACCCCATCAGTGGGCAGGAGGTCAACTAATGTACGCGAGTGAAATGCGCGAAATGCAAGATGAAGAACTGGTTGACCTGTTCGAGGATTTGAAGGAAGAGTTGTATAAACTGCGTCTCAACCACGTCACAGGGGAACTGGTCGATACAACCCAATTCCGTAGTACTCGCCGCGATGTCGCCCGTATTCTCACGGTATTGCATGAACGCGAATTAGCGGCGACGATAGCAGAAGGGGAAAAGTAAGCGATGCCCAATAATCGCAAGCGACTCGTAGGTCGCGTGGTCAGTGATAAGATGGATAAAACGGTGACGGTGGCAATTGAGCGCCGTAGTATGCACCCGCTTTATAAAAAAGTCGTGTCCTCCACGAAAAAAGTGAAGGCACATGATGAAAGCAATGCAGCCCCTCTGGGCGCAATGGTGCAACTTGTGGAAAGCAAGCCTCTCAGCAAAACCAAACGCTGGGTGGTCGAGAAAGTGCTAGGCTCTACAACTGAAGCGCAGCAGGCTGTGATGGAAGAAGAAATCAGCCAGCGTCATGAAGATCATGAAGCGGAGGGCGACGATGATACAAACTGAGTCGCGCATCAGGATTACCGATAACAGTGGCGCACAAGAAATCCTCGTGATTCGCGTCTTAGGTGGGAGCAAGGTTCGTTACGGACACATCGGCGATATTGTCGTCGGGACTGTGAAGAGCGCATCGACCACCGGTACTGTGAAAAAAGGTGAAATTGTACGCGCTGTTATTGTGCGTGTAGCGAAAGAATATAGTCGTAAGGATGGTTCGCACATCAAATTTGATGAAAATGCGGCAGTTGTCCTCGCGGAAGATTTGGAAAATCCGAGAGGAACTCGTGTTTTCGGCCCTGTAGCGCGTGAATTACGCGAAAAAGGGTTTATGAAAATCGTGTCGCTCGCACCGGAAAGTCTATAGGAGTGAATCACGATGCAACGCATTAAAAAAGGCGATACGGTTAAGGTAATTGCAGGGAAAGACAAGGGCTTTGATGGTGAAGTTATCCGTGTTTTCCCTAAAGCAAACCGCCTTATCATCAACAACATCAACATCATGAAAAAGCACGAAAAGGCGCGACAGGTCGGTAATCAGCAGATTCCGGCACAAATCTCTGAATTTGAAGCGCCAATGGACTTATCCAATGTGATGCTCGTTTGCCCCAAATGCGAAGAAGCAACTCGCGTGGGATTCGACATCAAAGAAGATGGGTACAAAACTCGTGTCTGCAAAAAATGTAACGAAGATATAGATTAGGTGGCGGGAGCGTAACTTATGGCTACAAATCATCTACAAACACGCTACCGGGAAGAAATCGTGCCAAGCCTGATGGAAGAGTTTAGCTATCAGAATGTCATGCAAGTGCCGACTATTAATAAATTAGTGGTCAACATTGGTATGGGTGAAGCAGACGACGAGCCAAAAACGATGGATTTTGCGGTGGATACATTGCGCGTCATTACGGGGCAACAACCCATAATTACTCGCGCTAAGAAGAGCGTAGCGGGCTTTAAGCTGCGCGAAGGTCGTGCGATTGGCTGCAAAGTGACCGTGCGTGGTGAACGCATGTGGGCGCTGCTAGACCGCGTAATGAATGTGGTTTTACCGCGTATTCGGGATTTTCGGGGAACACCTGCCAAGCTCGATGGGCGTGGTAATTACACGATTGGTCTGCGCGAACAACTCATCTTTCCGGAAATCGACTTTGATAGCATTGACAAGGTGCGTGGCATGGAAATTACCATTGTCACCTCCGCGCAAACAGACGAAGAAGGTCGCCGGTTGCTCAAGCTGCTCGGTATGCCCTTCCAAGGGAATTAAAGGAGCGTGATGGATGGCGAAGAAAAGTATTGTCGCACGCGAAGGTAAGCGTAAGTATCAGGTGCGCGTTCGTAATCGTTGTAAAAAATGTGGTCGCCCGCGTGCTTATATTCGTCGCTTTGGGCTGTGTCGCATTTGTTTCCGTGAGATGGCTTTAAGTGGTCAGATTCCCGGTGTGGTGAAATCAAGCTGGTAGGAGATAATCGTCAATGTCAAATGTGACAAGTGACCCGATTGCGGATATGTTAACTCGGATTCGGAATGCGCTCATGGCGCGTCATGCTGAGGTAGCAATCCCAAAATCGAAAATAAAAGTGGAAATCGCCCGTATCCTAGTGGAAGAGGGCTATGTAAAAGACTATACAGTGGGGGATGAAACCCCTGTCCCGATGATTCGCATCCAGTTGAAGTATCATGGTGCGCGACGCGAACGTCGTCCTGTGATTACTAAAATCCAACGGGTGAGTAAACCGGGTCGCCGTGTGTATCGCAAGCGCAGTGAATTACCGATTGTTCTTAGTGGTACGGGTATTGCGATTATCACTACCCCTAAGGGGTTGATGACCGCGCAAAAAGCCCGTGTTGCAAGACTCGGTGGTGAAGTGCTGTGCTACGTCTGGTAGACAGAAAGGGGAAATCTCATGTCTCGGATTGGTAAACAACCCATTCCTGTACCAGCAAAAGTGGAAGTCAAAATCAACGGTAATGAAGTGGACGTTAAGGGCCCGCGTGGGCAATTGAGCGACAGCTTCAACCCAGATATCGCCATTAAGATTGAAGATGGTCATATCATTATAGAGCGCCCGACAGATTTACGTCATCATCGCGCCTTGCATGGTCTCACTCGTGCGTTGATTGCGAATATGGTAACGGGTGTGAGTGATGGCTTCCGCAAAGAATTGCAAATTGAAGGTGTGGGTTATCAAGCACTGATGAGTGGTAGTAATCTGGAACTCAAAGTAGGTTTGTCACACCCTGTTGTGATTGAACCGCCACAGAATACAACCTTTGAAGTCCCTAAAGAATCGCGTGGTCGGACTATCATTATTGAGGGTATCGACAAGCAGGTTGTGGGGCAGATTGCGGCTGAAGTGCGCGGATGGCGACCCCCTGAACCGTATAAAGGTAAGGGTATTCGCTATGCTGGGGAATACGTCCGTCGTAAAGCGGGCAAAGCTGGTAAGAAAGTGTAGAGGTGCTGCATGGCAGATATTAAAGGGAAAGACAAGAATATACAACGCAAGCGTCGCCAACGGCGTGTTCGTGCCAAAATTTCTGGCACAGCCGCACGTCCGCGCTTGAACATCTATCGTAGCTTGAATAATATCTTTGTTCAGGTGATTGATGATGATAAAGGATATACCTTAGCGTCGGCATCAACAATTGACACTGAGGTTGCTCCGCAAATTGAAGGTAAATCTAAGATCGATGCCGCACGAATTGTCGGGCAAGTGATTGGACAACGCGCCAAGAATGCTGGAATCAGCACGGTTGTTTTTGACCGTGGGGGCTTCCGCTATCATGGACGTGTGGCAGCACTAGCCGATGGCGCACGCGAATCTGGTCTTGAATTCTAAAGTTGGAGTTTTTTAACGATGGCAGATAAAAGGTCTAATAAAAGACGCAAACGGCGCGACGATGACCGCGAAGAATTAGATGAGCGCGTTGTCGATATTCGCCGTGTGGCAAAGGTGATTAAAGGTGGTCGCCGCTTCGCTTTTCGTACCGTTGTGGTCGTAGGCGATAATAAAGGGCGCATCGGGATTGGTGTGGGTAAAGCGCGTGCTGTGCCGGATAGTATCCGTAAAGCGAATGAACGGGCGCGTGCTAACCTGCAAAATATGGCACTCGTCGGCTCGACTATTCCGTATCAAGTAATCGGTACGTATGCTGGTGCAAAAGTGCTGCTGAAACCGGCTGCACCCGGTACAGGTGTCATTGCGGGTGGCGGTGTTCGTGCGGTCTTGGAAGCAGTCGGTGTTCGCAATATCTTATCGAAAAGTCAGGGTAGCGCCAATTTGCTCAATGTGGCAATGGCGACAATTGATGCACTGAATCAATTGAAAAGTCCTGAACTATTAGCCGAGATGCGTGGTGTGCCTCTTAAAGAAGTGACACCCGTATGGATGCGGCGCACGATGCGCGAGGATTAACCCATGGCTGATGCAAAGAAAGTTCGCATTACACTGGTGAAAAGTCCAATTGGATATAACAAAAAGCAGAAAGCAACGGTTCGCGCTCTGGGTTTGCTAAAAATGCAAGCCTCCCGTGAGATAGCCATGACTCCCGTTATCGAAGGTATGATTAACAAAGTCAGCCATTTGGTTTCGGTGGAAGATATTGCGGACTAGGACGCTGCGAAGCGAGAGGACTTAAAAATAATGAAATTGCATGACTTGAAGCCCGCTAAAGGCTCAACTAAGAGAAGAAAACGTGTCGGACGCGGTAAAGCGGCTGGTGGGGGTACTTACGCGGGTCGCGGTATCAAAGGGCAGGGTGCGCGTGGTCGTCGTAAGAAGCGTGCCTACTTTGAAGGCGGTCAATTGCCGCTAGTACGGCGCTTGCCCTTCAAACGTGGTTTCACTAACCCCTTCCGTATCGAATATCAGGAAGTCAATGTGGGTGATTTGAATGACCGTTTTGAAGATGGCGCAACGGTGAATCCGGAAGCCATGGTTTCCGTGGGTCTACTGCGCGATGTGGATGAACTTGTCGTGGTTCTCGGTATGGGCGATGTGGATAAGAAACTCAATATTTCCGCGCATCGTATCAGCAAAAGCGCAGCCGAAAAGATCGAGAAAGCCGGTGGCACATTCGAGAAAATCGAATTATTGGTCACAGGGGCTTTAGCGACGGTGAAGAAGCTGCGGAAAGAAGAATATGAAGCATTGCGTCAACAAAAACAAGCGAAATAATTCGCCTATCATGAGGCTTTGGGCATGATGCACATTGCCTCTTGTTATTTAAGCGCAAGGAATTTCATACAAAATTCTATGAAAACACTATGTTTCATCCTCCTATCCTTGCGCTATAATGCGCTTTATGTTGTATTAAAGTAGAAGGTTTTCTCAATGATTCAGGCTTTACGAAACGCATTCCGCTTGGCAGAAATTCGTAATAAACTGCTCTTCACTTTTTTTCTATTGATTGTGTATCAGTTTGCAGCGCATATTCCTGTCATCGGCATTGACCGTGCAGCTTTGGCAACCATATTCGACCCCAATACACCGGGTTCCGGCTTTGCCAATGTGCTGAACTTGCTCAGTGGTGGGGCTGTCCAGAATTTTAGTATTCTGGCGAATGGTGTCTATCCCTATATCACAGCATCTATTATTTTCCAACTTTTGGTGCCGATTGTGCCACAATTGGAAGCGATGCAGCGTGAACCCGGTGGGCAAGAAAAAATCCAACGGTATACTTATTTCGCAACAATTCCGATGGCAATTCTGCAATCCATCGCCCAGATTACGGCTTTTTCGGGTCTAGCAGGTGGCGCAATTATTGTCGGCTTCGGTACCAATATTTTGTTGACGGCGACGGTTATCGCCACCATGACAGCTGGCACGATGTTTGCAGTCTGGATAGGTGAGTTGATTACCGAAGATGGTATCGGCAACGGTATTTCGATTATCATCTTTGCGGGTATTGTGGCGCAGATGCCGCAGAACTTCGTCTCCATGATTGCAGGGTCAGCAGATACTCCGCGCCTTATCTACAACCTCGTGATGTTTGTTGCGATTGTGTTGGTGAGTATTGTTGGTATTGTCTACATCCAAGAAGGTGTGCGCCGTATTCCGGTACAATATGGCAAGCGCGTTCGTGGCAATAAGCAAGTTCAAGGGCGTGGCAACTTCATCCCGTTACGTGTCAATCCTGTCGGCATGATTCCTTTGATTTTTGCACAAGCCATCATCGCCTTTCCTGCTGTACTCATCAGCCTCTTTGCGCCAGCGCCGGGGTCATTTTGGTCGGGGGTTCAAATTAACTTTGGCAATCAATCCGGCTTCTTTTACTGGTTCACCTTCTTCCTGATGACAGTCGGATTTACTTTCTTCTATGCGGATGTCATGGTTGGGAACTATCGACTAGCAGAAACATTGCAGCGTCAGGGGGGCTTTATTCCCGGTATTCGTCCGGGGCGGCGCACGGAAGATTATATCGTCAAAGTGACACGCCGTATTACCCTAGTGGGGGCGTTCTTCCTTGGCACTATCGCTATTGTTCCGGGTTTGATGCAGTTCCTAAATAGCTTGCTATTCTTCAATGAAGTTGGAGGTGGGGCGACGAGTGCCACCAATCCAGCCCTAGTTATCACAGGTTCCGGGCTTATCATCGTTGTCGGTGTGGTGATTGATACCATGCGTCAACTGGAAGCTCAACTCGTGATGCGGAATTACGAAGGTTTCATGCGCTAATCAGCGTATAATAGGTCGATTGATTTGCAGGGGCGGATAATGATAATAAATTACCCGCCCCTGTTTTGTCTAAATTGAGTGAATCACAGAGTCGATTTTTATCGGTATTTTTGATAATTTTCGGACGAAATATATCTCGTCCCCTATAATTCAAAAGGGTTCATTTGTAGGGACAGCATACATGCTGTCCGTCTTGCAAGATTGATTCCTGTTGCAAACGGAGATAGTAGAAATGGGACTTTATATTATATTGATGGGTGTGCAGGGAGCAGGGAAGGGTGTTCAGGCTGGTTTTATCAGCGAAACTTACACTATCCCGCATGTATCGACAGGCGATTTGTTCCGTGCCATGAAAACTCGTGAAGACGACCTCGCTCAACGGGTTCAAGCAATTATGGCAGCCGGCAAACTGGTTGATGATGATACAACCAACGAAGTCGTTGCAGACCGTCTCGCACAAGAGGATGCCCAAAATGGCGTAATTCTGGATGGTTATCCTCGTAATCAACAACAAGCCGCTTTCCTAGAAAAATATCTGGCAGAGAAGGGTGAACAGGTCAATGCTGTTCTACTGCTGAATCTTGATTTGTATACAGCCTTCAAACGCGCTTTTGGGCGGGTGACTGCGCCTAATGGTGACAGTTATAATTACTACTATAAGCGCGATAATGTAGATTTTTCAGTCGAAAAAGACCCGTCAGGTGACTATCCACCGCGCATGATTGCTAAACTCAATGGGGAAACGCTAAAACGGCGTGGTGATGATGCTGATGCGATGGCGGTGGTCAAGCGCATTGATACGTATTTGGAATTGACGCAGCCGCTACTAGAATATTATGGTGAAAAAGGCATTGTTCACGAAGTCGATGCTGCACAAGATATTGCAGTTGTGAGTGAGGCTATCCAGCAAGTCATTGACGGCGTGCGATAAATTTTGTATTTTTATTGCAGAGTTCGGTAAAGTGAGAACAGGTAAATAATTAAAAATAAAATCTCGGTTTTGTAGGGGCATAGCGCGCTATGCCCTTACCTAGACTTTGGCACATTAAAGTAGCCTACGGCGATATGTCGAGAGCTACTTTTCGTTATAAAGTGTTATAAAAAGACGAAGTGAGGGCTAAGAGCGTGCCGCACCATAGATAG